>CAZOHN010000100.1:0-12994 GCA_964579325.1 uncultured Rhodobacterales bacterium | reverse complement strand
CTAGAGACGGCAGAGCGGCTGGAAGATCAGCCCGTCGGGTCCCGTGGACAGATGCGCGGAGATGCCGAACACGTCGGCCAGAATCTGCGGCGCGAGCACGGCGCCCGGTGCGCCATCGACGACGATCCGGCCCCGGTGCATCACCACGAGGCGGGTGCAGCTCCGCGCGGCGAGACCGAGGTCATGCAGCGAAACGAGCACGCCGCGCCCCTCGGCGGCAAGCTCCGCGAAAACGTCCATGGCCCCGATCTGCGCGGCAGGGTCGAGCCCCGCCGTCGGCTCGTCGGCAAGGAGAAGCGGCGCTTCCTGCGCGATCGCCCGCGCGATCAGCGCGCGGGCCTGCTCGCCGCCCGAAAGCTCGGTGGCGCGGCGCGTGCGGTATCCCACGAGCCCCATGCGGGCGAGCGCCCGGTCGACGGCGGCGCTGTCGTCCGGCGTGGGCGATGCCCCCGGGCCGAGGTGCGGCAGGCGGCCCAGCATCACCAGCGCCTCCACCGGGACCGGCCAGCCGATTTCGCGGGCCTGCGGCAGGTAGGCCGCAGCCCGCGCGCGCGCCTGCGGAGACAGGCCCGCGAGCGACGATCGGCCCCCGTCGGCGGGCAACAGGCCCAGCGCGGCGCGCAGAAGCGTGGTCTTGCCCGCCCCGTTCGGCCCGATGAGGCCGACGACCTCGCCGGGCAACACGGACAGGCTGGCCCCATCGAGCACCGGGCAGCCGTCGCGGCGGACTGTCAGACCCTCGAACGTGAGGAGCGCGGTCATGGCCCCGCCCCCCGCATCCGCCAGATCAGCCGCAGAAAGAACGGCGTGCCGACGAGCGCCGTGAGGACGCCGAGCTTGAGGTCGCGGTCGGGCGCGATCACACGCACGGCAATGTCGGCTGCAAGCACCATCGCCGCCCCACCGAGCGCCGAGGCAGGCAGGAGCCGCGAAGGGCTGGCCGCGACAAGCGGGCGAAGCAGGTGCGGCACGACGAGGCCGACGAAGCCGACCGCGCCCGCCACCGCCGTCACCCCGCCCACGAGCGCGGCAGTCCCGCCGACTACGAGGAGTCTCAGTCGTGCGAGATTCACCCCGAGCGAGGCGGCCGCTTCCTCGCCGAGCACCAGCGCATCGAGGGCGCGCGCGGCCGAAAGCACAAGGACGCCGCCCACAAGCACGAAGGGCGCGGAGATCGCGACATGTGCCATCGAGCGGTCGGCGAGCGAGCCCATCATCCAGAACACGATCTCGGAGGCGGCGAAGGGGTTGGGCGAGAGGTTGAGCACCAGTGCCGTCAGCGCCCCCGCCAGAGCCGACAGCGCGACCCCCGCGAGGATCATGGTGAGTGTGCCGCCGCGCGGACCGGCAAGGGCAACAATCATAAGCGCGGCCGCGAATGCGCCCAGAAGGGCGAAGGCCGGCAGGGCCAGGACATGCAGAGCCGCAAGCCCGGTCTGGAGCGCGATCACCGCACCGAGGGCCGCGGAGGCGGAGGTGCCGATCAGCCCCGGCTCGGCCAGAGGATTGCGGGTAAGTCCCTGCAACGCAGCGCCTGCCAGGCCGAGCGCGGCGCCGCACAGCGCCGCCAGCAGCATCCGCGGCAACCGTACCTCCTGCATCACCAGCGCCACGGCATCGCGGTCGGCCCCGCCACGCAGCAGCGCCACGAGACTCTCTCGCCAGCCGATGGCGGCAGGCCCGATCAGGAGCGATACGCAAGAGAGCAGCGCCACCAGCGCGGCCAGCGCGCCGAGAAGAAGAGGATATCTCATCTCCCGAGCGCCGCCCGTTCGGCCAAAAGCAAGTCGAGCGCACGCAGCAGATGGGGGGTGCCGCAGACCCAGTCAGCCCCCCGGATCGGCGCGGAACGGTGCAGATGGTCGAGGATCGGGTGGTCGAGCGTCTCCTCGGACCGGCTGTGGCCGGGGTAGCGTGTGCCGGTGACCACGAGGTCGGGGGCGAGCATGACAAGCTGTTCGAGCCGGAGGTAGCCGCCACCCGACAGCCCGGCCTCGACCGCGACGTTCGAGAAACCTGCCGCATCGAGCACTTCGCCGGCCAGCGTATCCCTGCCGCCGGTCCAACCGCTCGCGGAATAAAGCGCCGCCCGGGGTTTCTCCCTGTCTCCCGCACGCCGCGCGCGAAGCCCGGCCCGGAGCGATGCGACCATCGCCTCGGCTTCGGCCCCGCGGCCCAGAGCCGCGCCCACGTCGCGGATCTGGGTCTCGACATCCGCAAGCGACGAGGGCGGCGCAAACTGGACCACGGGAATGCCGAGCCGCCGCAGGAGCGCCACGGTGGCCGGCGTGGAAAAGGTCCCCGCAAGAACGAGATCGGGGCGAAGCAGGAACACCTCCTCGGCGCCGCCGGAGGTGATCGGGTAGTTCCCCGCCACGTCGGACATTGCTGACGCCTGAGGGTCGAGGGCCAGCCGCGACACGGCGACCAGCTGCCCCGGCGCGGCCAGCAGCATCGCCAGTTGATCGGTGCAGAGGTTGATCGAGACCACGCGGGCGGGCGCGGCGGGTGGCGTCTCGGCCCCTCCAGCGGCGCCGCCAAGCGCCACGGCAAGGGCCAGCGCCGCCTGCCGTGCGCGGCTCACCATGTGGTCTTGACGCCGGCATAGGCCGTCCGCCGCTGCATCGCGAAGCCGTCGACCTCCTGGTAGCGGGCGTCGAGCAGGTTGTTCACCCGACCGGTCAGCGACACCTGTTCGTTCAGCCGATGCTCGACTGCCAGGTCGACAACGGTGTAGTCGGCCAGTTCGATCTTCGCGCCGCCGAAGGCGGGTGCGGTGAAATCGAAATCGGTCAGCCCGGCGACATGCCGCACCGCGACGTTCACCTCGGTCCGGTCGTTGGGAAGCTTGTAGCCGAGGTCGAGGCCCAGTTCATGCATCGGCCGGCGCACCTCGCGGCTGCCATCGGGATCTCTCGCGTCGAGGTAGGTATAGCCGAAGCCGAGCCGCACGGCATCGGAAAGATCCAGCCGTCCGGCGACCTCCAGACCCTTGCGCCTGCTGGTGCCCGCCTCGTTCACGGGCGTGGACTCGAAGGTGACGAAGTCGAACACGGTTGTGATCTCGTTGGACAGCCGGTCCTCGAAGTAGGTGACGTCGATCGTGCCGCGCCCGCCGAAGATCTGCTGCTCCACCCCGATGTCCCAACCCCGGCTCCGTTCGGGTGTCAGGTTCGGGTTGCCGACGAACGACCCGGGAATGAAACCGAACTGGTCGAAGAGCGTCGGGTTCTGCGCCCCGGTCCCCGCCGAGGCGTGCAGCCGCGTCGTTCCGTTGGGCAGGCGGTACGAGAGTCCGAGGCTCCACGTCGTGGAGTCCTCGAAGCGGTCGTTTTCGTCGTGGCGCAGGCCAAGCTGAACATCGACGGCCTCAGCGAAGGAACCGCGATACTCGAGCACCGCGGAGACCGTCTCCCGTGCCTGGGTGTCGAGTTGCGAGGGGTCGAAGACCAGCGCGGGGTCATTCGCCCGGAAGGTCTCTCGCTCCCATTCGATCGCCGCCGTCAGGGACTGGTCCGCGTCCTCCAGCGTCGCCGCGTCGAGCGCAAAGGCGGCCTGGTAGCGCGCGGTGCGGCGTGTGCTCGTCGTGTCGGTCGTGCGGACGCCGGCGTTGCGGTTGCTGTCGTCCATGTCGGCCAGCCCGAAGCTCAGGTCGTGCACGAGGCGACCGCCGAGGCTTTCGGCCCTGAGCGTGACCGCGCCGAAAAGCTCGTCGCGATCGTGGACGAGGGGGGCGTCGGTCACCAGGTCCTCGCGCGTTGCCGCGCCGAAGTTGAAGTCGTCGTAGTCTCCCGACCGCGAGGTCGCCCGGAGCGTCATGCCGAGCGTCATCGTATCGGTCAGCGCATAGCTCGCCCGGCCCGACAGCGTCAGGTTGCGGTCTCCGTCGCGCTCTCCACCCGAAGCAGCGGCGGTGTTGAACCCGCCCGTTTCGCGCAGCGATGCGGAAAACCCGAGCCCGAGCCGCCCGGTATCCTGCCGGAGCGAAAGCGAGCCGCCAAGGGTGCCGTCCGACCCGGTTTCCGCGCTGGCTTCGCCACCGGTGCCGACACGGCCGGCCTTGGTCGTGATCGAGATCACCCCGCCGATGGCGTTCGATCCGAAGAGCGACGACTGCGGGCCGCGCAGCACCTCGATCCGCTCGATATCCGCCGCCGTGAGGCCGGCGAAGTCGAACTCGCCGTTCTCGGGCGCCGAGACCCGGATTCCGTCGATCAGAACGAGGGTATGGTTCCCTTCGGCCCCGCGGATGCGGACCTGCGTGAGGTTGCCCAGCGCTCCGGCACGGTTGACCGACACGCCGGGCAGCGCACGCAGGGCGTCGGCGGCGAAGGCGATCTGGCGTTTCTCGATGTCCTCGGCGGAGATCGCCGAGAAGGCCCGCCCGTATTCGCTGACGAGGACAGGGGTAAGGCCGCCGAACACGAGGATCTCGTCGAGTTCGATGACCCCCTGTGCGGGGGCCTGCAGGGCCGTGGTCGAAATAAGCGCGGCAAGGGCGATGGGGTGTTTCATCGTGGTCCAGTTCCGATCGCGCCGGGGCTTCGCCCGGCAAGTCTGACAGTTGTGTCGTCGGAAGGGACACGCCCCCCGCAGACGGTGAGTGCGTCACCACTGCGGGATACCCGCCGACCCGGTCGCGCCCCGCGCCCGGTCTGGGTGATCACTCCGGCAGGTCTCCTGGCTCGCGGGTCGTCACGGTCGTCCGGCCTTCCCGGGCCGGTTGGCCCAGTGGCATGTTCGGACGCCGCTCACCGCCTACAGTTGCGGGGGCAGCCACGGACTTGGGCGGCGAGCCACCCGAACCGTTGTTCCCTATTACCCGGGCGGCGCGCCGCCCGGACCGAAGTGCCCGAGTGGTCCTCCACCCGGGCGCCCGAGTCAAGGGCGCGTCCCCAGCGACAGGGAGCCGCGGCGACCGGAGGCGGAGAATCAGCGCGGCGAGAAGACCCGGCCCGCCCCGCGATCTGGGCCGTGCGTGGACCTCGCGGCAGCAATCTTCGGCTTATGCCTGAGGGACTTGCGGTACCTGCGGCGCCCGCGGCGCAATCTGGCAGGTGGTTGGGAACGAAATCTTAGGGCCTTTGCTGAAGTCTCTCGCCCATGTGGAAACCCTCGGAGGAGCCCCCCTCATGCAGAAAGTTGTCCTTGGCCTGATTCTGGGTCTGGCCGCCGCACAGGCCTCGGCGAACGAGTTCGCCGAGCCTCTGGCGGAGCTGGCCTCGAACGAACTGGCCGCCTGGGTCACGGATCCGGCGATCATCGCGGCCGTCCGCGCCCAGAACGAACTTCATGCCGGTCTGACACAGGCCGATATCGATGCCCTCGACCTGCGGTGGCGCGCCGAAGCCGGCGCACCGGCCGACCTGATTGCCCCGATCCTCGCCAACGCCCTGTCGGAGATGCTGCGCGCCCGCAAGGAAGCCGGCGCCGGGCTCTATGGCGAAATCTTCGTGATGGACAACCACGGCCTCAACGTCGGCCAGAGCGACGTCACCTCGGACTACTGGCAGGGTGACGAGGACAAGTGGCAGGTCCCGCAGGCGACCGGCGGGGTCCATATCAGCGACGTGGAGTTCGACGAGTCGGCGCAGACCTACCTGAGCCAGGTCAGCCTTCCCATCGTCGACCCCGACAGCGGGGCCTTCATCGGTGCAATCACCGTCGGCGTGATCGTCGAGGCACTGGTTCAGTAGTCGCCATCGGGCAGCACCGGACGGCGGCCCGCTAGGCGCCGCCGTCGACAGCAGATTGAGGCAAGACATGACTGTATCGACAAATCGGCGCGTTGGACTTGGCGGCAAGCTGGCCATGTCGGTGACCGCCTGCCTCCTTTTCGGCTTTGCAGCGGTCATTGCCCTTCTGGTCATGGAAGAGCGGCAACGCCTGAGCGGCCTTGCACGCGAGAACTACGCAAGTACGACCGACCTCCTTGCGGCGCAACTCGGTGGCGCAGTGCGCTTCCGCAAGCCCGAACAGGTCGCCGCGATCTTCGGCGAGTTGCTGGGGGACCCGGATGCCACCGCCCGTCATGTGGCTGTCCGCACGATCGAGGGGGAATATCTGTCGCGCCTCGGAGCCGACGGAACCTCCGGGCTGACCGACGATGCCGACGCCGAAGGCGCCCTGCGGGAAGGCACTGCCAAGACCCGTGTCACAGAGGGCTACTTCGTGACCGCGGCGCCAATCAGGTTCGGCCCCGAGAACCAGACCATCGGCGCCGTCGTCATTGCCTGGGACCGGGATTGGATCGACCAGGCCGCCCTGTCGGCCACCCTGAAGGCCACTCTGACGGCCGGTGCAGGGTCTGCGGTCGTCCTCGTGGTCCTGCTGTTCTCGATCTCGCGGATCGTCACGCGCCCGATCTCCACGCTGATCAACTCGATGCAGGCGATCCGCGACGGACGATATGACATCGAGGTCCCGGGAATGGAACGTGGGGATGAGATCGGCGATATCGCGAGGGACCTCGACACCTTCCGCGAAAGCCTCGCGGCCGGCAATATCCTTGCTGCCGAAACGAGAAAGCGTCAGGCGGAACAGGCACGCGTCGTCCAGCACCTTCGCGATGCCCTGGCGCGGCTGGCCGACGGTGACTTGACCACTCATATCGAAAGCCCGGCGGCCGATCCCTTCCCGCACGATTACGAGGGCTTGCGGGAGGATTTCAACCGAAGCGTCGAACGTCTGTCGGACACGATGCAGGTCATCGCCCGAGCGGCGACTGCAGTGCGGAGCGGATCGGGCGAGATCGCGGAAGTCGCAGGCGAATTGTCGAGCCGAACGGAATCCCAGGCGGCGACGCTCGAAGAATCCGCCGCTGCGCTCGAGTCGATCTCGACAAGCGTGAGGGAGACTGCCGACCGGGCGGACTCCGCCGAGAAGCGGATCGAGGAGAACCGCGCGCAGGCCGAGGCGAGCCGGTCGGTCGTGATCGAGGCGGTCGAGGCCATGCGCAAGATCGAAGCTGCCTCCAACCAGATCCGCCAGGTCGTCGGGATGATCGACGACATCGCCTTCCAGACGAACCTCCTGGCATTGAACGCCGGCGTCGAGGCGGCCCGCGCCGGAGAAGCAGGCCGTGGCTTTGCCGTCGTCGCTTCGGAGGTCCGTGCCCTTGCCGAGCGCGCCGGTGGATCGGCGCGCGAGATCGGCCGCCTCATCGCCGAAAGCGGACGGCAGGTGGAACAGGGAAGCGCCCTTGTCAGCCGGGCCGGAACGACGCTCGAGACCATAATCGCAAGCGTCTCGGGACTTGCCGAGCTGATCGTCGGGATTGCCTCCTCGGCGCGGGCACAGGCGACCAGCCTCGTCGAACTCAATGCCGGCGTCACGCAGCTTGACAGCGTCACCCAGAAGAACGCGGCTATCGCCGAGGAATCCATGGCTGCGAGCGCGCTCTTGCGCGCCGAGGCCGAAAAGCTCGGAGAAGCCGTCTCCGGACTGCGGATGGGCGCGGCGACCGAAGGGTCGACAGTCTCGCGTCCTGGCCAGCCCCGCTGGGCAGAGGTTGATGCGGCCTGACCCGGGATGGCAGAGGTCCAGGCCTTGGCAAGAATGCGAGGCTCTCAGCGAGGGAACCCCTGGGTTGGAGAGATGCCGGCCGGCCTTCCGCCCGGTGATCAGGTCCGGCCTTGAACAGCCGGTTTCGTCGACAGCGGATTACCGCCGCGGCCAGCCCGCAGGCATCCGGTCTATTGCGGCAGACCCCGGGGGCGTCGCCGGATACGCCACCCGGCCCGCCCACCCCGCCGCGCGGCCTCCACAGGAGGTTGCCCCCGGCTCAAGCGGCCGTGCAGGCGACCCGAAGATCAGGAGGGTCGGCGACCTTGCCGCAAATCGGGCCGGCATCGACGAGCGCCCCCTCCAAGGAACCCTGCTTGCCCGACCGGTGATGTCGCCGCCAATACGCCGTAGAACGATCCGCCCATGTTTCTGGCCAGAACCTTCAGGCCCGCGCTCGCCGCCGGATGCACCGCATTGGTGAAACCGCCAGGCGCAAGTCCGCTGTCCGGCCTCGTCCGAGGGCGATCCACTCCGGCGAGGCGACCTTCCCGGCCGGCGTGGTCAAGGTGCGCCTGGGAGATGTGCGGAACATCGGCGCTGCACTCACCGGGGCCCGGGGAGACCGCGGGGTCGCCTGCACGGCGTCTACCGAGTTGCGCAGCGCACTGATCTGGCGGTCTGTCGGCGCGATCGAGCGCATGTCGATGGACCGCGGCGGAATGCGCCGATCCTCGTATCGGTCGGTGTCCGCGCGCACGGCTGTCGGGCACCGATCGCCGGATTCCGCCGCGCCGGCCGGACCTGTGTCTGCGTGAAACGCCCCATCCGCACACCGGACTTCACGACCGGCTCGTCTCCACCACTCCAGAGCGCATCACTGCGCTGGAGGTCGCGCCCGGCAACGGACCCCGGGCAGAGCTGTCTCCGAAGTTCGGCGGGAGTACCGTCGCGATATGGACAAGGTGCTGAGCGATGCGCCTTCGCCCGGAGTGCGACGCCTCACCGGGGGCGGCAAGAATGCCATCGAGGGATGCCTCACTGCCGGGCACACGTGCCTCGGCGACCTCCGACCCGCCTCCCGCCCCCCCATCATCGGTCGGTGGAATCGCGGGCACACGGCCCGCCTCCTTGCGTGGCGCCCACGCCATCCGCCGGTTGCTTGAACGCGGAACCGCCATGGATCAATCCTGCGCATCTCTCGGGAGACGGCATTGCTCCGGACATGCGCGTGCAGAACGAACACTCGGGCGCGCCGACAGGGGGGCACTGGCGATGGTGACGGAGAGTGCCATGCTGCGGGTCACGGTCCGTCCTTCCCGCGGGTTTCGGGCCTGACCCGATCGGCTCCCTGGGCCGGGGAGCCGGCCCGTCTTCCCCAGGTCCGGACGGAGTACCTCGGGACTGCCGGAGGTGTGCGCCTTGCCCGGCTCACTGCATCCCGCTTCGCCGCCCGCCATCTTCCGGGCAGCTTCGGACCTCCCGCCATTCCCACCCGTGCTCGTTGGCTGCGCAGGCCTCCTTGTGCCCCACTACCGTGTCGCTATGCGGTCCTTCGGATTCCGGGACCGAGCGCTCGTCACGCCCGTGCATCGCGCGCTCCTGTCTCCCGGGCCTTGGTCTCGCTACGGATTTGCGGCGTCTTCCTCGCTGAACACGGCCATCTGGCTCGCCCCCCCGAAGTCGGGATGGTGACCGCCGAGGTCCTGGAACCGGACATCGTATCCCGCGCACCCGGCCACACGCCGGGACCAGCGGCGGAACTTGGCCCGGTCCCATTCGAAGCGGTGGCCAGGATGGCGCATTCTGTGCGGTGGCACACCCAGAAGCGGATTGAACTCTGCATTCGGTGTGGTGATGACGACTGTCCGCGGGCGCAAGGTGCCGAACAGCGCGGCCTCCAGCTGCGACAACCGGTCGGGATCAATATGCTCGATCACTTCAACGAGGATTGCGCAATCGAATCCGGCAAGGTCGGGCATCGGGGCGATCACGGAGACCTCCCGGAGGTCGATGCGCGCCACGCGCACCGAGCCGCCATCCAGCCGTGCCCGAAGCCGTTCGAGGGAGGCCCGGCACAGGTCTACGCCGATCAGTTCCTCGATGCCGGGCTCATCGGCAAGCCGCACGAACAGGTCGCCGTCTCCGCAGCCAAGGTCAAGCACTCGTTTCCCTCCGGTGTCCCGAACGATGCATTGCACAGCTGCGAGGCGTTCCTCGTGAAGCCAGCTCGTCATGCGTCCCGTTCCCCAAGGTCGCGTCGGCAACGGTTCATCCGGGTGTACCCCCCGCGCGCTCCGCCTTGCCCCATGCCACCCGCCAGCAGCCGGGCGGCCGCGCGCAATGGATTGGGTCTTGAAGCGGCGATGCCCATGGTCCGGACCACAATAGCAGCCGCACCCGGGCAAGGAACAGGCGATACCGGGAGGCCGCCCGGCTGGTCGCACCACCCGGCGCAGGCCGACGCCCTCGACCATCGGCCGAGGCAAGGCGAACGGCGGCTCATCCGGCCGCGAGCGGCCCCACACTTCCAGCCCGGTCCGGCGGCACGCCTTGGGGTTTCGTGCCGGCAAGTCAAGACCGCCGAACCCGGCACCCGCGGCGTCCAGGTCGCTTGGTCCGGCGGTGAAGGGCCCTAGACTCTCGGCGATCGCACCGTCGCTTCGTCCGGTCAGGCCCTCCCGTCTCAGGCGAAGATGAAGTCGTCCGCCTCGATCAGCCGGTCGAATTCGAAGCCTTCCAGCCGCAGCCGGCCGGCGCCATCTTCCACGCTCAGGCGGACCTTGTCGAAGCGCACGCCTGCGTCGAACTCGACCAGCCCTCCGGAAGCCAGCGTGAACCCGCCCTCGGCCACGAGCTGCCCGTCATCGAAGAACGCAAGCTCCACGCGGCCGCTGTTCTGCAGGAAGTCCGCCGCGAACCTGTCGGCATCGCCGCCGAGATCGAAGAACAGGAACTCGTCGGAATTGATCGCGACCCGGTCCTTCAGCCACTCACTCTGCGACCAGATGCCCAAGGTGCCACCCGTGGCAAGAAGCACGTCCGACCCCGGCCCTTCCGAACGCAAGGTGACGCCGGCAAGGTCGAAGGTCTTGCTGAAGGACAGGCGCCCAAGGCTCTCGCGCACCGTTTCCTCGCCGATGGTGATGTCGACGACTGTCGAACGGAAGGGCCAGCGTCCGATCTGCTCGAAGGCGACGACAATCGTCTCGGTCTCGGGCTCGGGAGGCAGGATCGTCACTCCCGCCACGAGCGGGTCGTGATCCGAGGCGCGCCCGGCTGTTGCAGCGAACTCGACATTCACGTGCACGGCGTCGAACTCCGCCCCGCCTGCAAGCGCCTGGCTGACGAGGATGTGGTCGAGCGACTGGCTGTTGCCCTGGAAGATGAACGTGTAGCGTTCGTCCTCGGGCAGGGTGTTGGTGAGGTTCGTCAGCCCGGCCTGCTCGAGGATCTCCAGTGGCCGAACGAACTCGAACTCGTTGAAGTCGCCCACCACCGCGATCCGCGCATTCGCATCGGCCGCCAGAAGCTCCTCCACGGCGTAAGCCACCGCCGTCGCCTGGGCGAGGCGTTCGTCCAGGCTGCCGTTGACCAGCGGATCGAGCGAGTTCTGCAACTCCTCGAAGGGCTGCGTGGTGCCCATGATCGGGGTCGAGCCGCCCTTCGAGGAGAAGTGGTTGTTGATGACCGTGACGGACTGCCCGTTGAAAGAGAAGTCCGCCACCAGCGGCAGGCGCGCGCCCTCGAAACTGCCGCCCGGCGCCTGACTGCCGATCGTGCGCACGGACCCGTCCACGAGGTCGACGCGCCCGGTGTTGTAAAGGAAGGCCGTCCGGATGTTGGCGCCCGGCTGCCCGCCCGACGCCCCATCCACGATGAAGGTGTTGTCGATGTAGGCATAGCCGCTCGTGCCGTTCACCAGCCCGTCGTCCAGCCGGTCGATGGCGTCGATCAGTGTCTGCAGCGTGAGGCTGGCCGAAACCGTCCCGTCGTTGGCGCTGCCCGAGTTGTCCTGGATTTCCTGCAGGCCCAGGATGTCGGGCGTGCCCATGTTCTGCACGATATGCCGTGCGATGGCATCGAAGCGGCCATCCGCCAGATCCATGTCGCCGTCGGCGTCGTTCGGGTCGAGGTTCAGGACATTGTAGCTGGCAATCGTCAGTTGCGTCCCGCTGGCGAAGATGGTCGTGGTCTCCGGCTCCAGTCCACCGTCGGTGATCGCCCCCAGTGCCTGTGTCGGCAGGATCTCGTAGTTGCCGAAGGCATAGGACAGCACGCCCGTGACGTTCGCGATGGTGTCGCCAACGTTCACCAGCGGCGCGGGGCCCGCGAAGATCCCGCTGTCGAAGTTGAACTGGATGCGCTCGGGGTTGAAGTCGTCAGGCGAGATGTTCAGCGTTCCGCGCTCCGACAGGCCGGTCGCGGGCCCGGACACGCCGAACACCTCGCCGAAACTGTTGGTGCCTTCGGTGACGCGCAGGTTGTCCACCGAAACCCGCATGCCCTCGAGGCTCTCGAAGAAGTCGAGCCCATCGGCGGCGGGATTGTAGGTGGTCGGATCGTCGTCGATCGACTCCGTCGGGATGGCACGTCCGCCTTCACCAATGCGCACTGCCTCGGGCAGGGCGTTGCCGGTCGAGAGGACGGTGATATTGGTGATGGACGACAGTTGCGTGGTCGATTGGTTGCCCGACGCGGCGCCGCCCGGCGTGAACTCGCTGACAGTCCCGGCAATCCGGATCTCGTCACCCGCGACGAGGGTGGGCCGGCTCGATGTGAAGACGAAGAGCGCATCCGAGGTCGCGTCGTTGCCATCGCCGGCCGCGTCCTGAAGATAGAAGCCGTTCGAGTCCACCGCCGTGACGATCCCCGTGGTCACGACCGCATCGCCCACGAGGTCGGACACGAGCCCCTCCCCCTGAATCTCGTAGATCGGGGTGAGGACCGGCACGCTGTCCTGGGTGAAGGCGAGGTTCTGGATGCGCCCATCGCCGTCGCGCCCGGTATCGGCCTCACTGAAGGGCGCGGTCGAGAAATTGGCCGCGAGGTATTCCGCCAGTGCGTCCTGTTCGGACCCGTTCGCGGCGAATTGCGCGACGCCGTCGCGCGGGGCGATCGGATCGGTGATGTCCTCGCGGTTGGTGCCAAGCACATTGAAGGCGTATCCGTCGCCTCCGTTCGCGAGGAAGTCGAGCGTGACAACCCGGAACGTCTCGGCCGGGTCGCCCACGATTTCGCCATTGCGAACCAATGTGGCGATCGGGTTGCCGTCCGCGTCGACGATCACCGCGTTCACGATGCGGTCACCCGGGTCGCGGGTCAGGTCGAAGCTGAATTGCAGGCCCGACACCTGCGGGAAGCGGCCCGGCTGCACCGCATCGTCGAGCGACGAGGCCCCCACGCCGTGCTCCAGCAGTTCGACCAGCCCTGCCCGGGTCACGTCGAGGATGCTGAGCCCGTTGTTGAAGGACAGCGCGTTCTGGATGTC
>CAZOHN010000099.1:0-13027 GCA_964579325.1 uncultured Rhodobacterales bacterium | reverse complement strand
CTGGCCCGATGGGATCACCACGTCGCCCGCGTCGATCATCGGCTGAAGGACGGACATCGCGCCATTGTAGAAGAAGAAGGCGTTGTTGTCGTCGGGGCTGCCGCCGAACAGTTCCACGTTCCACGGCTTCTGGTCGGCGAAACGTTCGTTGAGACCCGCCACGAGACTCTCGGCCTGCTGGACGCCAACCTTGAAGTTGTCGAAGGTGGCGTAGTAGTCGACGTTCCCGCTTTCGCGGATCAGTCGGTCGTAGGCGATGACCTTTATGCCCGACGCGGCGGCGTTCTCCAGCGCGTTCGAAAGGGTCGTGCCGTCGATGGCGGCGATCACCAGCACGTCGACGCCCTTAGTGATCATGTTCTCGATCTGGGCAAGCTGGTTGGGAATGTCATCTTCGGCGTATTGCAGGTCGGTTGCGTAGCCGGCGGCGGTGAACTGCTCGACCATCGAGTTGCCGTCCGAAATCCAGCGGGCGGAGGACTTTGTAGGCATCGCGATACCAACCGTGCCCTTGTCCTGCGCGAACGACGGGCCTGCGCCCAGCGCCGCGATCGCGGCGACAGCCGCGAGCGCCTTGACTGCAAATCTCATGTCTTTCCTCCCTGGCCGCTCGTCCCGGCGGCATGAACTCCTTTGCCGCTTCGGGGCGGACGCATCCCGGAACAGCGTCGAGAGGATCGGCCATTCCGATATACCCGTCAAATCATTTGGCATTATGAAATCATATCGGATCAGGTATGTCATCGACATGCCAACCGACCTTCTCCGCCACGGACTGAAACTCTCGCATCTGCGCCTTCTCGCAGCCCTCGCCGACACCGGCGGCATGGGCGCGGCGGCTGCGCGACTGGGGACGTCCCAGCCCGCGGCCTCGCGGCTTGCGGCCGAGGCCGAGCGGATCGCCGAGGTGCAGCTCTACCGCCGCTCGGGACGGGGAATCGAGTTGACGGAGGCCGGGCGGGCGTTGGCCTTCCGGTCGCATCGCGTGCTCCAGGAACTGGGCGACGCGGCGCGCGACCTTACCGAATTGCGGGCCGGACACGCCGGCCGCGTCAACCTCGGGTCGGTGACCGGCCCTGCCATCGAATACGTCCTTCCGGCAGTCCGTCACCTGCGGATCGGGCATCCCGGAATTTCGGTCCGGGTTGAGGTTGCCACCAGCGACGTCCTGGGCCCGATGCTCCTGCGTGGTGAGATCGACTTCGCACTTTGTCGCCTGCCCGACGGGCATGACGCCGCGCTCTTCACCCAGCGACGCCTCGCGACCGAACCGCTGGCCTTCACCGTCCGCGAGGAGCACCCTTTGCTGACTGACCGGGTTCCGACGCTGTCGGAAATGCTCGATTACGACTGGGTCCTGCCGGTCGAGGGCGCGATCCTTCGGGCGACCATCGAAAGGACCCTGCGCAGCGTGGGACTGCCAATGCCGTCGAAGGTGCTCGCTACGTCGTCGTTCCTGTTCACGCTTGCGATGATCCGCCAGACCAACGCGATCGCCCCGATCGCCAGACCCGTCGCGGAAGCCTTCGCAGGCATATCCGGAAGCGGCGGAACAATCGCGATACTGCCCTCGCCGATCGCGATCGAGGTGGAACCTTTCGCGCTTCTGACCCGCGCAGACCAGGTGTTGACGCCTGCAGCGGAGGTGCTGTTCCGTGAGATTGCCGCCCTCGCCCGCTCGACGTGACGCAGTACCGGGCGTGAACCTTGTTCCGTGCGCACCGACCCTGACCGGATCGGGCGCGTCTGCCGAACCTGCACGCGGGCCGTTGCGTTCCCGGATCATGTCATTGTATGCGGCATTGCAGCGAACATGGACCTGGCTGTTGCGGCCGGGTGGCTTTTCCGGCCGCCGATCCGCCGGACCAACCAGGTAGCGACGGCCAGGCGATTGCGGCCGCGCGACGACGGCGAGGGCTGTTCAGCCCTTTTCCGGGAACGGATCATACATGATTTCCTTCGACGCATACCGTGCCCAGTGGCTGGGCAACGTCCGGGGCGACCTGCTGGCAGGGCTTGTGGTGGCGCTAGCGCTGATCCCCGAGGCGATCGCGTTCTCGATCATAGCGGGGGTCGATCCGAAGGTGGGGCTCTATGCGAGCTTTTCAATCGCAGTGATCACGGCGATCACCGGCGGGCGGCCGGGCATGATCTCGGCGGCGACGGCGGCCACGGCGGTGCTGATGGTAACGCTGGTGAAGGATCATGGGCTGCAATACCTTCTGGCCGCCACCGTGCTGGCGGGCTTGTTGCAGATCGCGATGGGTGTGCTGAAGCTCGGCTTCGTGATGCGCTATGTGTCAAGATCGGTGATGACCGGCTTTGTGAATGCGCTGGCGATCCTGATCTTCATGGCGCAGCTGCCCGAACTCGACCCGCGCGCGGTGACATGGCTTACCTATGTGCTGGTCGCTGTGGGGCTGGCGATCATCTATGGCTTTCCTCTACTGACCAAGGCGATCCCCTCGCCGCTGGTGACCATCGTCGTCCTGACCGGGCTGGCCTTTGCGCTGGGGTTCGATGTGCGCACCGTGGGCGACATGGGCGCGCTGCCCGACACGCTACCGGTGTTCCTGCTCCCCGACATCCCGCCAACTTTCGAGACGCTGGCGACCATCCTTCCCTATTCGGTGGCGGTGGCGGTAGTGGGCCTGCTGGAGAGCCTGATGACGCAGAACATCGTCGACGACCTGACCGACACCAGATCGAACCGCAACCAGGAGTGCATCGGCCAGGGCCTCGCCAACACCGCCACCGGGTTCATCGGCGGGATGGCGGGCTGCGCGATGATCGGGCAGTCGATCATCAACGTGAAGTCGGGCGGTCGGGGCCGGCTGTCGTGCCTTGTAGCCGGCGTCTTTCTTCTGATCCTCGTCGTGGGACTTGGCGACCTGGTCAGCATCATCCCGATGCCCGCCCTGGTGGCAATCATGATCATGGTGTCGGTCGGCACCTTCTCGTGGTCCTCGATCCGCAACCTCGCGGTCCATCCGCGATCCTCCTCGATCGTGATGGTCGCGACCGTGGTCACGGTGGTCTACACCCACAACCTCGCCATCGGGGTGTTGGTGGGGGTGCTGCTGTCGGGCATCTTCTTCGCGGGCAAGATTGCGCAGCTGTTCAAGGTAGCCTCGGAGATCTCACAGGATGGCCGGGTCCGGACCTACCGGGTCGAAGGGCAGATGTTCTACGGCTCAGTCGAGGACTTCATGAGCGCCTTCGACTTCAAGGAGGCGCTCGACCGCGTGGTGATCGACGTCAGCCGGGCGCATATCTGGGACATCTCGTCGGTGCAGGCGCTGGACATGGCGGTACTCAAGTTCCGCCGCGACGGGGCCGAGGTCGAGATCGTCGGCATGAACGAAGCCACCGAGACCATCGTCGACCGACTTGCCATCCACGACAAGCCAGGCGCGATGGACAAGCTGATGGCGCACTGAGGGAGGTACCGGGATGACGGGGATGACAAGGACGACGGGCATCACAGGCAAGATCGTCGCCTTCGTCGACGGGTCGATCTACTCGGCGAGCGTGTGCGAGCACGCCGCCTGGTTCGCGCAGCGGACAGGGTCGCCGGTGGAGCTGATCCATGTGCTAGGACGCCGGGAGGCACCCGGGACGCAGGACCTGTCTGGGGCGATCCGGCTGGGCGCGCGGACGCGGCTCCTGAACGAACTGGCGGATCTCGATGCGCAGCGGGCCAAGTTGATCGGGCACCGGGGCCGCGCGATCCTCGAGGATGCCCGCGCAATCCTGGACAAGGACGGCGTGAACGAGATCACCACCCGGCTTCGGCATGGTGACATCGTCGAGGCGATCTCGGAGATGGAGGGCGATGCCCGGGTGATCGTGGTCGGCAAGCGCGGCGAGGCGGCGGACTTCGCCAGGGGCCACCTCGGTTCGAACCTCGAGCGCATCGTCCGGGCGGCACACAAGCCGGTTTTCGTCGCCTCGCGCGCTTTCCGGCCGATCGGGAAGGTGCTGGTCGCCTACGACGGCGGGACTTCGGCGATGAAGGCCGTGGACCACATCTCCCGGAGCGTGCTGTTCCAGGGCCTCGCGATCACCGTCGTGACCGTGGGCCAGGCGACGGGCGAGGCAGCGAAGGGCCTCGAGGACGCCCGCGCGCTCTTGAAGGCCGCCGGCATCGAGGCCGAGACCGCCGTCCTGCCGGGCCAGCCCGAGACCGCGCTTGGCAAGCTCGTCGACGAGGCCGGCTTCGACATGCTGGTCATGGGCGCCTACGGCCACTCGCGCATCCGAACCCTCGTCATCGGCTCAACCACAACCGAAATGGTCCGCTCCTGCAAGGTCCCCGTCGTCCTTATCCGGTAGCCGGGCGACGCCCCTGCGCGGCTGCTCAGCCAGCGCCACCATGATGCGACGCGTCCTCCCCGACCACCTCCAGGGCGCGGATTGAGAAGCGTTCCGCGAGGGGGCCGAGGGAGGCCGCCTCTGACGAGGCCGCGCTCCCGGCGCGGGCGCGGTCGGCAATGCCCCGGAAAATCACGGCAAAGCGGAACAGCGCGAAGGCGACGTGAAACGCCAGGAGTGGTGCGGTCGGGACCGCATGAGCGAAGTACTCTTCCAGAAACGCCGCGCGATCGGGGATCCCGCCGGCCTGCCATCCGGTTCCGAGCAAGCCGCCGTACTCTTCCCGCGCGCTGTGCCAAGGAATGACAGAGAATCCGAGATCCGCCAGCGGATGGCCTAGCGTCGACAGCTCCCAGTCGAGGACCGCGACGATCCGGGGTTCGGTCGGGTGGAGCATGAGGTTGCCGAGACGGAAGTCCCCATGCGCGATGGAGACCCTTCCGTCGTCGGGTGGCATGTGAGCAGGTAGCCAGTCCGCGAGCGCATCGAGCGCCGGGATCCTGTCGCCGGGCGAATCGCGGTACTGGCGTCCCCAACGCGCGATCTGCCGCTCGAAGTAATTCCCTGGCCGTCCGAAATCGGCCAACCCCACCTCAGAGGGCCGAACAGCATGCAGCCGCGCCAGTGTGCGGGCCATGTCGAGATAGATGGCCCGGCGCTCTTCCGGAGCCATGCCCGGAAGGGTGCAGTCGGACATGATCCGCCCTTCTATCCGCTCCATGACGTAGAAGGGCGTGCCGAGGATAGCCGGATCCTCCTCCAGCCAGAGCACGCGCGGCACGGGCACTGCGGAGGAGCCAAGCGCGCGCATGACACGGAATTCGCGCTCGACGGCATGGGCGCCGGGCAGGACGGGGCCCGCGGGCTTCTTGCGCAGTACGAAGCGGTCGTCGCCCCAGTCGAGGAACCATGTAGGATTCGACTGGCCACCGCCGATGCGCGCGGTGCGCAGGTTGCCCCCGCCCGGCGCCCTCGCCTGCATCCATGCCGCCAGCGCCACGCAGTCCGGGTCGCTCATCGCGCGTCCCCGCCTGTAACCTGCCATGACCAGAAACCGCGTCCTTCCTCGGTGAGGAGGCGATTCAGCACCATCTGGTGCACCTCGTCGGCACCATCCACCAGCCGGGCCTGCCGAGCGTAGCGGTAGATCCATTCGAGGATCGTGTCCTGCGAGTAGCCGCGCGCGCCGTTGATCTGTATCGCGACATCGGCTGCCTTGTGCAGCAGGTTGGCGACATGGATCTTGGCCATCGAGACCTCCTTGCGCGCAAAGCCTCCACGATCGAGTTCCCACGCTGCCTTCATGACCAGAAGCCGGCCGACCTCGATCCCCATCGCGAGGTCGCCGAGCTTGATCTGGATGCTCTCGCGGTCACACAGGCGCACGCCGAAGCCATGCCTGTTTCGGGCATACTCGCCCGCGACCTCGGTGCAACGCTTGGCAAGCCCCAGCCATCGCATGCAATGCGTGAGCCGCGCCGGGCCAAGCCGCATCTGGGTCAGCTTCAGCCCCATCCCCTCGCCCAGCAGCACCCGGTCGGCGGGAAGCTCCATATCCTCGTAGACCAGTTCGCAATGGCCGCCATGTTCTTCCGGCCCCATGATCGGAATCCGCCGCTCCAGCCGCCAACCGGGGTCGTCGCGGTGGTGCAGGAAGGCCGTCAGGCCCCGGCGCGGGTCGTCCGAGGTGCGGGCGACGAGGATGAAATGCGCGGCCTCCCCGGCGCCGGTGATGAACCACTTCCGCCCGCGGATGACATAGCCGTTCGCGGTCCGCGATGCCGTGGTCAGCATCATGCCCGGGTCGGAGCCGCCGCCAGGGGCCGGCTCGGTCATCGCGAAGGACGACCGCACCCGCCCCTCGACGATCGGCGCCAGCCAGCGCGCCCTCTGGGCCTCGGTCGCGGCCAATTCCAGCACCATCATGTTGCCATCGTCCGGCGCCGCGGCATTGAAGACGACCGGCCCGAAGATCGAACGGTTCATCTCCTCGTAGCAGACGGCCATGCCGACCTTGCCGAGCCCCTGTCCGCCGGTCTCGGGCCTCAATTGCAGGCACCACAGCCCTTCTGCGCGCGCCTTCTTGCGCAGAGCCTCGAGCGGACCGGAGGCGATGTTGCCATGCGCGTCCCAGTTCGTGCGATCCACCTCCACCGGCAGAATCTCGTCCTCGACAAACCTGGCGATCCGTCTCCGGAAATCTTCGATCCGTGTCGACAGTGTGAAGTCCATGACAAGTCCTCGATTGCTCGGGTCGGTGCCGTTCCGCCCCGCTTCGGGCGGCCTGAAAACCATGCCATCCGAGGTAGCCGCGCACCGACGCCAGGTCCATGAGGGAATTCGGTACGCGCGCCAGACCTCGTTGGCCTCGCGGCGCCCGATCGTCGTATCCGGGCGATGGCCGGTCTGCTCATGCACGAACTGGGATGCGGACAGACGCGGTCGCGGCGCAGGTCGCGCGCCTTTGCAAGGCAAGGCGGGCGAGGCCCTCGTCCGTTCGTGGCAGGCCAAATGAAGCGGCCAAGAAAACAGATTGCCAGTAAGCTTAAATATTACAATAATACTTTTGCGACCCGACCTGGCATGGGAAATGCTGTCGGCGCGTACCAGGGAGGATAAACAATGCAAGTCAAAGGGCTTTTTGCCGGAGCTGTCATGGCCGCGCTGATGTCTTCGGCGGCATATGCCGACTACACCATCGGGTTCAGCCAGGTGGGCTCGGAGGGCGACTGGCGCCCCGCGTTTTCGAAGAACATGCAGGACGAGGCCGCAAACTACGGCGTCGACCTGAAGTTTGCCGATGCCCAGGGCAAGCAGGAGGAGCAGCTCCGCGCCGTCCGTGCGTACATCGCCCAGGGCGTGGACGCGATCATCATCGCGCCGGTCGTCGTGACCGGCTGGGAAGACGTGCTGATCGAGGCGAAGGAAGCCGAAATTCCGGTCTTCCTCGTCGACCGCGACGTCGACGTCGAAGACAAATCACTCTACGTGACGCGCATCTCGGCGGACTTCAACTTGGAAGGGAAGCTTGCCGGTGCCTGGCTTGCGGCAGAGTCGCTCGGCAACTGCCGGATCGTCGAGTTGCAGGGCACCACGGGCTCCGCGCCGGCCATCGAGCGAAAGGGCGGATTCGAGGCCGTGATCGGCCAGTTCCCGGCAATGGAGATCGTCCAGACCCAGTCCGGCGACTTCACCACCGAGGGTGGCAAGCGCGTGATGGAAGCCTTCGTGAAGTCGACCAGCAACCTCGACGGCATCTGCGCGGTCTTCGCGCACAACGACAACATGCAGCTGGGCGCCATCCAGGCCATGAAGGAAGCCGGCCTAAAGCCGGGAGAGGACGTCTTGATGGTTTCCGTCGACTACGTTCCTGCAATCGTAAATGCGATGGCGGCGGGTGAGGCGAACGCGTCGGTCGAGCTGAGGTCCGCCGTTGCCGAGTTCATCTACCCGGTGGTGACGGCGTACATCGACAGCCCGACGGAACTGGACAAGTGGATCGTGATTCCGTCCGACCTTCACATCGCCGACTGACCGGCTGCTGCCGTACAATGGTCCCGCGCCGCACGGGGCGGGACCTGCGACCGGTCGGCCTTCTCGCCGGCGCTCCCAACACGTTGGATCGTCCCCATGTCAGTCGACAGAGCCAATGACCTGCCGGTCACGATGCGCGGCATCCGGAAGACCTTCCCGGGCGTTCTCGCACTCGAGAACGTGGATTTCGACCTGCGCGCCGGCGAAGTCCATGCGCTGCTGGGCGAGAACGGAGCGGGGAAGTCCACGCTTGTCAAGGTCCTGACCGGCGCACTCGAGCGCGACGCTGGGGAGATCCGTGTGACCGGGCGACCGGTCGCCTTCCGGACGACTGCCGAAGCTCAGGAAGCCGGGATCTCGACGGTCTATCAGGAGGTGAACCTGATCCCGGCCATGTCGGTCACGCAGAACCTGACGCTCGAGAAGACCGGAAACCGCTTTGGCGTCATCTCCTGGCGCAAGGCGCGTGCCGAGGCGCGGCAAAAACTCGATCGCCTCGGCCTCGACATAGACCAGGAGAGGGCGGCCGGCAGCTATTCCGTGGCGATCCAGCAGCTTGTGGCGATCGCCCGGGCGCTCGACGAGGGCACGAGGGTGCTGGTGCTCGACGAACCGACGGCCTCGCTCGACGCGCAGGAGACCGCGGGCCTCTTCGATGTCATCCGCGGCCTCCGCGCAAACGGCATCGCGATCGTGTTCATCACGCATTTCATCGACCAGGTCTATACGATCTCCGACCGGATCACCGTCCTGCGCAACGGCCGGACCGTCGGGACCGGCCTCGCCTCGGTGATATCGCGACAGGAGCTCATCTCGATGATGATCGGGCGCGAGCTGGGCGAGGTCGAGGCTGCCTTCTCTCGCAAGCCCCGCACGGGCGGCGGCGAGGTGGTCCTGTCGGCGCGCGGGGTCGGACGCAAACGCGTTCTTGAGCCGTTCGATCTCGACCTCGCTTCGGGGGAAGCGGTGGGGCTATCGGGCCTGCTCGGGTCCGGCCGAACCGAGCTGACAAAGCTGATGTTCGGTGCGATCCGGCGCGACAGCGGCACCATTCGCCTTGGCGACGGCGGCAGCGCAGGGGCCAACCCGCGCGCGTCGCTGCGGGCGGGCATCGTGATCTGCCCCGAGGATCGCAAGGCGG
This sequence comes from uncultured Rhodobacterales bacterium, assembly GCA_964579325.1. Classification (GTDB taxonomy): domain Bacteria; phylum Pseudomonadota; class Alphaproteobacteria; order Rhodobacterales; family Rhodobacteraceae; genus CAZOHN01. The sequence goes on along the minus strand of CAZOHN010000099.1, from coordinate 3,978 downwards.
AGGGCCTCATCGGCGAGCTCTCGGTCCGGGAGAACATCATCTTGTCGATGCAGGCCAAGCGCGGCTGGCTGTCGCGCGTCCCACGAGCCGAGCAGGACAGGATCGCCAACGAAATGATCCAGGCTTTGTCGATTGCGACGCCGGATGCCGACAAGCAGGTGCGCCAGCTTTCGGGCGGTAACCAGCAAAAGGTGGTACTGGCGCGAGCGCTGGCCTCGACGCCGCGGATCCTGCTGCTCGACGAGCCGACACGGGGCATCGACGTCGGTGCACATGCCGAGATCCTGATCTTGATCCGCAAGCTCTGCGAGGAGGGGCTGGCGCTGCTGGTCGCGTCCTCCGAGATCGACGAGGTCGTTGCAGCCTCGGACCGGGTGGCCGTCCTGCGCGACAGGCGCAAGGTCGGCGAGATCGCCGGCGACGACATCCGCCGCGACACCATCCTCAGGATGATTGCGGGGGACGATGGCTGACAGCGAGCCCTTGAAACCGACCGGACGGTGGCACAGCACCCTGCGAAGGGCCGCGCAAAGCCGGGCGACATGGCCGTTGCTGGCGCTCGCGGCGATCCTGATCGCGGACGGCTTCATCTCTCCCAACTTCTACGACATCCGCATCGTGGAGGGGCGGCTCTTCGGCAACCTGATCGACATACTCTACCGAGCCGTGCCGACGGCGATGGTGGCGCTCGGGATGGCTGTGGTCATCGGCACCCGGGGCATCGACCTGTCGGTCGGCTCGATCGCCGCCATATCAGGTGCAATCATCGCCTGGCGTATCCAGGCCGGAGACCCGCATGGGCTGGTCCTGATCCTAGCGCTTGTGGCTGCGGTGCTCTGTGGGGTCTGGAATGGCGCACTGGTGGCGCTTCTTGGAATCCAACCGATCATCGCAACCCTGATCCTCATGGTCGCGGGCCGCGGGATCGGCATGCTGATCAACCTGATCTACGGCGGCACCGATCCGAGCTTCACGAGCGACCTACTACAAGGGCTCTCCACCGGATCGCTCTTCTACATCCCGACGCGGCTCTACGTCTTTGCGGCCCTGTTCGTCGTTCTCTGGCTGCTTATCCGGCGCACCGCGCTCGGCCTGTTCGTCGAGGCGACGGGGGCGAACGCGGCGGCCTCCGACCTCTCCGGCGTCAATGCGCGCCGCGTCACATTCGTCGCCTATGTGATCTGCGGGCTGATGGCAGGCTGGGCGGGGGTCATCCTCACTGCCGACACGCACACATCCGACCCGGTCTCGGTCGCGCTTTACATCGAACTCGACGCGATTCTAGCGGTCGTTATCGGCGGCGGGTCGCTGGCGGGTGGGCGCATCTATCTCGGGATGACGGTAGTCGGGGCGCTGGTGATCCAGGCGCTGACCACCTCGATCCTGATCTCGGGCCTGCCGCCCGAATACAACCTGATCATCAAGGCGCTCGTCGTGCTGTTCGTTCTGGTCCTGCAGTCCGACAAGGCGCGCAGGAGAATCTTCCCGAGCCTCGGAAGGAAACCGCGATGACCTCGATCTTGAACAAGAAGTTCCTGCCCTTCGGCGCCACCGTGGTGGTGTTCTTCGCGATCTTCCTGACGGGCGGAGCGATCTACGAGAACTTCCTGTCGACACGCGTCCTGGGAAACATCCTTGCCGACAACTCCTTCATCATCATCGCAGCCATCGGGGCCACCTTCGTGATCCTCTCCGGCGGGATAGATCTTTCGATCGGGTCGATGATCGGCTTCGTCGGAGTCTCGATGGCCGTTCTCGACAGCCTGGGCTGGAACCCGTTGGCGACGTCGGCCCTGATGCTCGTATTCGGCTTCGCTTTCGGGGCGTTCCAAGGCTACGTGATCGACGCGCTCGACATTCAGCCATTCATCATAACGCTTGCGGGCCTGTTTCTCCTCCGGGGCTTGTGCTTCATGGTCACGATCAATTCGGTCCCGATCACGCACGAGTGGGCGAACCTCTATTCCGGGATCCGCATCGGCCTTCCGGGCAAGGGAATCCTGCGCTCTTCGGCGATCGTCATGCTCGTCAGCCTGGCTGTGGCAATCTTCATCGCGCACTTCACGCGCTTCGGCGCGGCGGTCTACGCATTGGGAGGCGACCGGGAGTCCGCACGGCTGATGGGCGTCAAGATCCGGCGCACGACGGTGATGGTCTATGCCGTCGGAGGCATCTACTCGGCCCTCGCCGGTGTTGTCTACGCTCTCTACACGAAGTCGGGCTACCCGCTTGCCGGCTCGACCCTCGAACTTGCGGCGATCGCATCGGTCGTTCTGGGTGGAACGCTTCTGACCGGAGGCGTTGGCACGGTGGCCGGAACACTCTTCGGTGGCATGATCCTCGGCCTGATCTCGACACTGATCATCTTCAATGGCTCGCTCAACTCGGCCTGGATCTTGATCAGTAGCGGAGCGCTCCTTTTCGGGTTTATCGTGCTTCACCGCCTTCTGGTGAAATCCTTCGACCTCAAGAGCGGCCAAGGAATGGAACGACGATGAGCAATGCGAGCCGGTCGGAGCTGCTTGGCCAAGCGGGTACGAACAAGTTGCCAGGGATCTCCGCAAGGCTGTTCGAGCCGAAATCGACGCAGTCCTCTCTCGTCAACACGCTCGGGCTGGAAATCGTGACCGGGTCGTTCGCGGCCGGCGAACTTCTGCCGAACGAGGCCGCCATGCTCGAACGCTATGGCGTGTCGCGCACCGCGCTGCGCGAAGCCTACTCCAAGCTGACCGCGAAGGGCCTCGTCGTGGCCCGTCCGAAGGTCGGGACATCCGTGCGCCAGCGCCGGCACTGGAACATGCTCGACCCGGACGTCCTGTCGTGGCACCTCCAGACCGTGCCGGCCTCCGAGATCACCTCCGATCTCTACGCCCTGCGGCAAATGATCGAGCCAAGCGCAGCCGAGCTCGCCGCGACAGCCCGAACCCCGTCCGACATCGAGGCGATCTACTCGGCCTTCGGTGAGATGCAGTCGAATGCCGGAAACGAGGCCGACCTCGTCGAGGCGGATTTCGCCTTCCATGTCGCCGTTCTGGCGGCGACGCAAAACCCGTTCATCTCCGGCTTCTCGGCACTCATCCGGGCGGCGATGCTGTCGACCTTCGAACTGAGCTGGCGCGGGGCCGAAGTCATCAAGGAACAACGGCTCGAGCAACACCGCGATGTCGCAGACGCGATCCGCGATGGCGATCCGGTGCGCGCGCGAGCGCTGATGAAGCGCCTGCTCGACGATTCCATCGAAGACGTGAGGGGAGCCCTGGCCCCTCGCAACCCGACCTGACCCGCTGCGCGCCGATGCTGGCCGACGATGTCCTTCCGCACCCGTCCGCACCACGGCAGGTCGCCGCTCCGCCACCGTTGCGGGCATCCCTACGAGTTCTCCGGCACGATCGCTGCCGCGCCGATCTGATCCTTGGTTTCTGGACCATTTGAAGCTGGAGTGTTCCGCCACGTTTTCGCTGGCTGGGAGTGGGGCGGAATCGCATGAAGCCATTGAAATTTACGGACGCGCGAGACAGGCGTTCATCATCAAGCAGGGCGACGAAGGCACGCCGTTGGCCTAGATCTGCCGCAAGGCGGGGATCAGCCAGGCAGACTATTTCAACTGGAAGAAGAAATCTGCCGGCTTGTTGCCGACGGAGATGAAGCGGCTGAAGCAGCTCGAGGACGAGAACAGCCGGTTGATGAAGATCGTGGCTGATCCGACCCTCGACCGCGAGATGTTGCAGGACGTCATCCGGCGAAAGATCTGAATCCTGGTCGGATGCGCGAGCTGGTTCGCGGGATGCGCAGCGATTGGACGGTCTCGATCCGGACGGCGTGTGGCGCCATCGCCTTCGACCGTTCGACGTTCGACCACAAATCCCGCCGCGCCGATCAGGCTGCCGTGGAGAAGCGGATCGCCAGGCATTCCCGGCTGAACGCGTCGATGAGGTTGAGCATGCGGAACTTCCTTCCGTCGTGGGTCCGGGCCTCGAC
>CAZOHN010000098.1:0-13289 GCA_964579325.1 uncultured Rhodobacterales bacterium | reverse complement strand
TCGGTCATAGCCTCGACGATAACGGCGACGCCGCCCGGGCCGTAGCCCTCGTAGCGGATTTCCTCGTAGGTATCGGCATCGCCGCCCTGGCTCTTCTTGATCGCCCGCTCGATCACGTCCTTGGGCATGGAAGCTGCCTTGGCCTCCTTCACCGCAAGGCGCAGGCGGGGGTTCTTGTCGGGATCGGGATCGCCCATCTTGGCGGCGACGGTTATCTCCTTGGAGAGCTTCGAGAAGAGCTTCGAGCGCACCGCATCCTGCTTGCCCTTGCGGTGCTGGATGTTCGCCCACTTGGAATGCCCGGCCATGTCTGCCTCGTCCTCGTCCCGTCCGTCGGAGTGCGGCGAGGCTATAGCCGAGGCCGCGCGCGTCCCGCAACCCCCGGGAACCGTCGGCTGCATGGCGGGGTTGTCTTGCAAGGCGACGCACGCCAAGTGAACAGGCGGGGGAGGCGCGCACATGACCACCGACCAGGCGTTGATCCTCGGCCTATTCGCGGCAATGTTCGGGGCGTTTCTCTGGGGCCGGGTCCGGTACGACGTCGTGGCTCTCGGCGCGCTCCTTGCGGGTGTGCTTCTGGGTCTCGTGCCGTCGGGAGATGCGTTTTCCGGCTTCGGAAGCACAGCCGTCGTGACGGTGGCCCTCGTGCTGGCGATTTCTGCGGGGCTTACCCGGTCGGGAGCCGTGGCGCTTCTCGGGGCACGCATTGTGGGGCGCGATACCTCGCCAGCGCTCCACATAGCGCGGATCGGCGGGGTCGGGGCGGTGCTCTCGGCCTTCATGAACAACGTCGCGGCGCTGGCACTCCTGATGCCGCTCGACGTCGACGCCGCGCGCCGAGCCGGAAGGGCCGCTGCCTTGACGCTGATGCCGCTCGCTTTCGCAACGATGCTTGGCGGTCTTGTCACGCTGATCGGTACGCCGCCCAACATCCTGATCTCCGGCTTCCGGGAGCAGGCCACCGGCACGCCCTTTGCAATGTTCGACTTCGCGCCCGTGGGCCTTGCTGTCGCGATTGCCGGCCTCGCTTTCGTCGCATTCGGTGGCTGGCGGCTGATCCCGGTACGCCAGGCCGATTCCGCCGAAGAGCGCGGCGCCGGCCGCGAATACCTTGCGGAGCTTGTATCCGGCCGAAAGGGCAAGGACACCCGGCCGATGGTGCAGACCGAGGAGGAAGCCGACCGGGCCGGAGTGGCGCTTCTCTATATTCGCCGCGGGAACCGCAGGGTGGCCGGCGCCGCGCTCAGATCCACCGGTCTAGAGCCGGATGATCGCCTGATCGCTGAAGGCACCGCGGACGCGCTCGAGGCGTTCCGGCTTGTGGCCGGGCTCGACTATGCGCGCGGCCTGCGCGGCGGAGGTGGAAAGCCGACCGAGGCCGAAAGCGAGGGCCTTGCCGTGATCGAGGCGGTAGTGCGCGATGGCGGGCGGGCGGTCGGTCGCAGCAGCGCGACGCTTGGGCTCGAATGGCGGCAGGGCGCAGTCCTGATCGGCATCTCCCGTCGAGGCCGCCGCATCGGACGAGACCTGCGCCGCACCCGGATAGAGGCGGGTGACCTCCTTCTACTCCTTGTCCCGACGGCGAGTGGCGAGGCCGTTGCGGAATGGCTCGGCTGCCTGCCGCTGGCAACCCGAGGCCTCACCGTCGGCGACCCGTCGAAGGCGGCACTTGCCGTCGGCCTTTTTGCTGTTGGCGTGGCCGTCACCGGGTTCGGACTTCTGTATTTGCCCATCGCTTTCGCCCTGGTGGTGCTGGCCTACACGCTCCTGCGGATTCTGCCGCCCTCAGAGCTCTACACCGCCATCGAATGGCCGGTGATCGTGCTTCTGGGTGCGCTGATCCCGCTTGGAGTCGCTGTCGAAGAAACCGGCGCGGCGGCGCTGATCGCTGGGTCTCTAATTGGTGTCGGCGAGGGGTTGCCCGCGTGGGTGATCCTGACGCTTCTGATGGTTGTTACAATGACGCTGTCGGACGTCCTGAACAATGCCGCCACCGCGATCCTCGCGGCACCGGTCGCGCTTCAGGTTGCCGAAGGTCTCAACGCCTCGCCCGATCCGTTCCTGATGGCCGTCGCCATCGCTGCGTCCTGTGCTTTCCTGACGCCGATCGGGCACCAGAACAACACGCTCATCCTCGGCCCCGGTGGCTACCGCTTCGGCGACTACTGGCGCATGGGCCTGCCGCTCGAAATCCTCGTCGTATCTGTGTCCGTGCCCGCGATCCTCCTGTTCTGGCCGCTCTGACCCGGTGGCAGGGGCGTTGACCTCGGGCCTTTGCGTGGTAGAGACGCAACACATCAGGGATACCCGCCATGAACCTCTTCTCCGACATCCGCGCCGCCGTCCTCGAGGCCGTCGAGGCTCTTGCCGCCGAGGGCGCGCTTCCCCAGGGCCTCGATACCCGCGCCGTCACGGTGGAGCCACCGCGCGACGCCGCCCATGGCGACATGGCGACGAATGCCGCGATGGTGCTGGCCAAGCCCGCGGGCAAGCAGCCGCGCGAGATCGCGACGCTGCTGGCGGGCAAGCTGATCTCAGACACGCGGATCGATGAGGCCGAGGTTGCGGGGCCCGGGTTCCTTAACCTGCGGCTTTCGGCCGACAGTTGGCGCGGCCTCGTGCGGGCGGCTCTGGAGGAAGGCGTGGCCTTCGGCCGGTCGCGCATGGGCCTGGGCCAGAAGGTCAACGTCGAATTCGTCTCGGCCAACCCCACCGGACCGATGCATGTGGGCCACGCCCGTGGCGCGGTGTTCGGCGATGCGCTGGCGAGCCTGCTGCGCCACGCCGGCTATGACGTTACGCGGGAATACTACATCAACGACGGCGGCGCACAGGTCGATGTGCTCGCCCGGTCGGCCTATGAGCGCTACCGTGAGGCGCTGGGCTTCAGCCCGGAGATCGCCGAGGGTCTCTATCCGGGCGACTACCTCATCAGGGTTGGCGAGGAGCTTGCAGAGGAATACGGCGACGGCCTGCTCGACCGGTCCGAGGACTTCTGGCTCGACACGGTGCGCGACTTCGCCGCCGAGCGGATGATGGGCATGATCCGCGATGACCTCGCCGCGCTGGGCGTCAGGATGGACGTCTATTCCTCGGAAAAGTCGCTCTACGGCACCGGCCGGATCGAGGGGGCGATCGCCGAGTTGCGCGAGATGGGCCTGATCTACGAGGGAGTTCTGGAACCGCCCAAGGGCAAGACGCCCGATGACTGGGAACCTCGGACACAGACACTGTTCCGCTCGACCGCGCATGGCGACGACGTCGACCGGCCGGTGATGAAGTCGGACGGCACATGGACCTACTTCGCCCCGGATATCGCCTATCATTACGACAAGGTGCAGCGCGGTTTCGATCTGCTGATCGACGTTCTGGGCGCCGACCACGGCGGCTATGTCAAGCGGCTCAAGGCGGTGGTGTCGGCGCTTTCCGGCGGGCAGGTGGCGCTCGAGGTCAAGCTTATCCAGCTCGTCAAGCTCTGGAAGAACGGCGAGCCCTTCAAGATGAGCAAGCGCGCCGGCACCTTCGTGACCCTGCGCGACGTGGTCGACGAGGTTGGCGCCGATGTCACCCGCTTCGTCATGCTGACACGGAAAAACGACGCCACGCTTGATTTCGACTTCGCCCGAGTGCTGGAGCAGTCGAAGGAGAACCCGGTGTTCTATGTGCAGTATGCCCATGCGCGGGTCTGCTCGGTCCTGCGCAAAGCGGCCGAGCAGGGGCTTGACGTCTCCGACGCCGCGCTTGCGGGCGCCGACCTATCGGCGCTGTCGCACGGGGCGGAACTGAAGGTCGCCCGCAAGCTGGCTGAGTGGCCCCGGCTGGTCGAGATTGCTGCCAAGGACGCCGAACCGCACAGGGTGGCATTCTACCTCTACGATCTTGCGTCCGACTTCCACGGGCTGTGGAACCGGGGCAACGACGAGGCCGATCTGCGCTTCCTGCAGGCCGATCCGGCGGTGTCGGCTGCAAAAATCGCGCTCGCTCGGGCCGTGGCAGTTGTGATTTCCGCAGGTCTTGGTATTCTCGGTGTCACGCCGGTCGAGGAAATGCGCTGACGTCAGAGCAGCCGTCCCGCCCGGTCCGGGCAGTCAAGAAGCCCCCGCAGACATGACGGGGGACGATGAGGCAGAGCATGGCGGACTTGCAATACGGCTACGGCCCCGACGAGGCCGACGGGTCTTTCGTCCAGTTCACACACCACGGTGCCCCACAAGGTGCTCAGGTCCAGGCCGGTCCGGGGCGCGTTTCCCGCACTGTCCAAACCGCGGGCGCGTTGGTCTCGGTTGCGCTGATCCTGGGACTGGGCTGGTGGGGCTGGCAGCTTCTGGTGCGCGATGTCTCCGGCGTGCCTGTGGTGCGCGCTCTTGACGGCCCGATGCGCGTTTCACCGGTCGATCCCGGCGGGCGGCTCGCAGCGCATCAGGGCCTGGCGGTCAACCGCATTTCTGCGCAGGGCGAAGCGGCTCCGCCGGCCGATCGCGTCGTCCTGGCACCACGGTCGGTGGACCTTTTGCCCGAAGACGTTCCCGGGGCAGCGCTGCACCCCGCCGCGGCCCTGATCCCCGCGCCCGAGCCGAAGCTTTCGGCGGGCCGGTCGGCGTCGACGCTCGCGCCCGAACCCGCGGTGCTCTCGATCGATCCCGACCATCCCGGCGCACCTCCCGACATCGCGCTTCTCGAAGCGGCCATCGCCGACGCCACGGCACTCGCTCTCTCCCCGATTGCGTCGGCGCAGGCGTCGATCCTGCCAGATGTTATCCCTGCCAATGTCCCCGGCGTCGCCCGCAGCCTGCGGCCCCGGCCCCGCCCTGAAGGCGACCCTGCGCTCCTCCTTGCAATGGCTTCGGCGAACGCCGCCATCGAGTCCGGTCCGGCCGGCGCCGAGGTGGATAGCGCGACCCTCGCCCCCGGCACCCGGCTCGTCCAGTTCGGAGCCTACCCCTCGGCCGACGAGGCACGCGCCGCCTGGGACGGCCTCTTCGGCCGATTCGGGACGCTGATGGACGGCAAGGGCCGCGTGATCGAGGAGGCCAACGCGGGTGGCTCCACCTTCTTCCGCCTTCGCGCCGCCGGCTTCACCGACCTTGCCGATGCACGACGCTTCTGTGCAGCGATCATCCCCGAGGGCGCCGACTGCATCCCGGTGGTCACCCGGTGACAACCGGGGCAACCATCCTGGGATGTCCCGGTCCGGTCCTCGGCCCGGAGGACAGGGCATTCTTCCGTGCTGCCGACCCCTGGGGTTTCATCCTCTTCGCGCGGAACATCGAGCGGCCAGAACAGATCCGACGCCTCGTGGGCGCGCTGCGCGAAGCGGTGGGCCGCGAGGCACCGGTATTCATCGATCAGGAAGGCGGCCGCGTCGCCCGGCTCGAGCCGCCCTACGCGCGCAGCTGGATGCCGCCGCTCGATCAGGTCCGCAGTACCGGCGGGCGGGCTGCGCGGGGCATGTGGCTGCGTTACCGCATCATTGCGGGCGAGTTGCGGGTCTATGGGATCGACGGCAACTGCGCACCGCTGGTCGACGTCGCCGACGACAAGACCCATCCGTTCCTGCGCAACCGCTGCTATGGAACCGACCCCGCACAGGTCGCCGAGATCGGCCGCGCTGTCGCCGAAGCTCTGCTGGAGGGCGGCGTCCTGCCGGTCCTAAAGCATATCCCCGGACATGGCCGGGCTGTCACCGACAGCCACGATGACCTCCCCCGGGTCGAGGGCTCGCGCTCCGAACTCCGCGACCGCGACTTCGCGCCCTTCGTCGCGCTCGCCGACCTGCCACTCGCGATGACCGCACATATCGTCTACCCCGCGCTCGACCTGACAACACCCGCTACCCTCTCGCGTCCCGCAATCCGCGCGATCCGGGACGAGATCGGGTTCCAGGGGCTTCTGATGAGCGACGACATCTCGATGGGCGCACTCTCGGGCGGCATCGCGGCCCGTGCTTCGGCGGCCATTGCCGCGGGATGCGACGTCATCCTGCACTGCAATGGCAATCTCGACGAGATGGACGAGGTCGTTGCCGCGGCCGGACGTTTGCTGCCAGCCGCCGAGTTGCGGGCGGACGCCGCGCTCGCCTGCCGGCGCAAGCCCGATCCGGTTGACATCCCCGCGCTGGAGGCCGAGCTTGAGGCCCTGCTGGCGGTCGGGATAGATGGCTGAGGAACCCTGGGAGGACGGCCCGAACGATGTTGCCGCCCGGCTCGCCGCCGAGGCGCTGATCGTCGATGTGGACGGCTTCGAGGGGCCGCTCGACCTTCTGTTGACGCTTGCGCGGTCCCAGAAGGTCGACCTGCGCCGGGTCTCGGTGCTGCAACTCGCAGAGCAGTATCTGGGATTTGTCGAACGGGCCCGCGCCTTGCGGCTGGAACTCGCCGCCGACTATCTGGTGATGGCGGCCTGGCTCGCCTTCCTGAAGTCCCGCCTCCTTCTGCCGCCGGACCCGACCGAGGACGGCCCGTCGGGCGAAGACCTGGCCGCGCACCTCGCCTTTCAACTCGAACGGCTGGAAGCGATGCGCGAGGCCGCGGCCCGGCTGATGGGGCGCGACCAAAAGGGGCGCGACTTCTTCGCGCGCGGTCTGCCAGAGAATGTCACTGCCCTGCGAACCGTCCGATATACCGCCAATCTTCTCGATCTGATGCAGGGCTACGCGCGGATCCGGACCCGCGACGAGTTCCGCCCCTGGGCCTTCGACCGGACGGAAGTCTTCACGATGGAACAGGCGCTCGACCGCCTGCGGGGCCTGATCGGCTACGCGGGGGAATGGGCGGCGCTCGAAACCTTCCTGCCGGACGGCTGGCACTCCAACCCGCAGCGCCGCCGCTCCTCGGTTGCCGCGACGTTTGCCGCCACGCTCGAGCTTGCGCGAGAGGGTCGCATCCATCTACGGCAATTGGAGACCTTCGCCCCGATCCAGATCAGGCGGAAAGACCCGTGACGACCGCGACCGACGATGACACGCCCACGCTTTTCGCCGCCCCGCCGATGGGCGAGCAGGAGCGCATGGCCGAGGCCATCCTGTTCGCCACGGCGGAACCCGTGACAATTGCCGAGCTGTCGGCGCGGATGCCGCACGGGTCCGACCCTGCCGAGGCGCTCCAGCATCTGCGGCGGCGCTACGAAGGGCGGGGGGTCACCCTCGTGAAGGTGGGCGATGCCTGGGCCATGCGCACGGCACCCGACCTCGGATTCCTGATGCGCAAGGAAACAGTCGAGACCCGCAAGCTGTCCCGAGCCGCAATCGAGACACTGGCAATCGTCGCCTATCATCAACCCGTCACCCGTGCCGAGATCGAGGAGATCCGCGGTGTTTCGGTCAGCCGTGGCACTGTCGACCAACTGATCGAGATGGGTTGGGTCCGGTTCGGGCGGCGCAAGATGACGCCGGGCCGACCGGTGACCTTCGTCGTCACCGAGGAGTTCCTCGATCATTTCGGCTTGGAGAGCGCGCGAGACCTTCCGGGCCTGAAGGAACTGCGGGCCGCGGGGCTCCTTGACAATCGCCTGCCGCCGGGTACCGAGCCAGTGCCATCGGACGAGGACGACGACCATCCGGCCGGTCAGGCCGAAATGTTCGAGGAGTAGGTCGCGATGGACCTTGGGCGGATGATCGAACGGATCGGCCGGTTGCTGTTCAACCGCGCGGTGAACAGGGGCATCAACGCCGGGATCGGGAAAGTGACGGGTGCCGGCAAGGGATCCGGCAAGGCGCAAGCCGACCTCAGCCCCGCCGAACGGGCCGAACTCAAGCGCGCGAGAGAGACCACGAAACGTGCCCGACAGGCGGCGAAGCTGACCCGACGGATGGGGAAATTCTGACGTCCCTCAGCCATGTCGGCGCACACCGTCCGTGCGCGGCTCCGCCAGAACAAGACGACGAAGTGCCGACGACTACGATCCGGTCCGCACCGGCTGCCATGCCGGGCAAATGTTCAGAAGTAGCTGCGGATCAGCCCCACGAGTTTGCCCTGTACCCGGACCTGATCTGCCCGCAGCATCCGCGTCTCGTAGGCCGAGTTCGCGGCCTCGAGGGCGATCATGTCGCCGCGGCGCCGGAAGCGCTTGAGCGTCGCTTCGTGACCTTCCACGAGGGCCACGACGATATCGCCATTCTCGGCCGTCTCGCTCTCGCGGATAACTACGATGTCGCCATCGTTGATCCCCGCTTCGATCATGGAATCGCCCCTTACTTCAAGGGCATAGTGGTGCGCTGACCCGGTGAGCATCGAGCCGGGAACCGCCACCGTGTGCGAAACCTCGCTGATCGCTTCGATCGGCGTGCCCGCCGCGATCCGGCCCATCACGTCGATCTCCACCGCGTCCACCGGCGTGACCTCGCGCGCCCGTGCTGGCCGCGGCGGCGGATCGGCAGGCCGGTCGCCCTCGATCACGCGTGGGGTGAAGCCGGGCCGCTCCATCGCTTCGGGCAGCTTGACGATCTCGATCGCCCGCGCGCGATGCGCCAGCCGCCGGATGAATCCCCGCTCCTCGAGCGCGGTGATCAGACGGTGGATGCCCGACTTCGACCGCAGATCGAGCGCTTCCTTCATCTCGTCAAAGGAGGGAGGCACGCCGTCGCGTTGTACCCGGCGGTGAATGAAGTCGAGGAGATCGAGTTGCTTCCGTGTGAGCATGTGCCCCTCCCGGTCTGCACGGCGTTTCAAAAGGTTCTACCCCTGTTCACCTTTTGTGTCAACGCCGGTGCGAATCACAAGGGGATGTAGGGCACCTCGGTGCCTGCCGCGAGCGGTGGCTCATGCGGGGCACGGATCAGCAGGGCATTTGCTTCGGCAAGAACCGACAGGAGAGATGAGTCCTGGTCGGAGTAGGGAGTAATGGTTTCTCCTTCCAGCCTCGATCGCATGTAGTGCTCGCGTGGGCCGTTCTTTCCCAGAGCTTCGCCAAGGCGCGCCTTTCCGCGCGCGGGCTGGGGTTCGGGATGGCCCTGCATTGCCTTCAGCATCGGCGCCATGAAGAGCTGGCCGCAGACCAGAGCCGAGACCGGGTTGCCGGGCAGTCCCAGCAGGATCTGCCTGTCGCTTCTGCCCAGCATCAGGGGTTTGCCCGGCCGCATCGCAACTTTGTGGAACGCCATGTCAAATCCCAGCCGTGCCGCGACGCCGGCCACGAGGTCGTGGTCACCGACAGAGGCACCGCCAATCGTTACCACGAGGTCCGCGCTCCCGGCGAGCTGGAAGGCCGCCTGAAGCAGGTCTTCGCGGTCCCGCGCAACTGGCAGCAGCCGGGCCCGCGCGCCTGTGGTCTCGGCCATGGCTTTCAGCCCGAAGACGTTCGATGCGACGATCTGATCGAGCCCTGGGGCCTCGCCGGGCATCACCAGTTCGTCGCCGGTCGGCAAGAGCGCCACGTCCGGTCGACGGGCCACACGCACGGAGGGAAGGTTCATCGCCGCCAGGAGCGCAACGTCTGCGGCGGAAAGGACACGCGGTGCGGCAAGGCGGAACCCGGGGGCGAAGTCGGACCCGGCGGGGCGGACGTTGCCTTCCGGTCCGAGCGTCGGGAGCAGGGTGATTGTGTCACCCTCCCGCGTCACATCCTCCTGGATCACCACGATGCCCGCTCCCAAGGGGAGCGGAGCGCCGGTGAAGATGCGGACTGCCTCGCCCAGCCTGACTTCTCCCGCATAGCTGCGTCCTGCGGCGGCCTCGCCGACCACCCGGTAGGTTGCGCCGGGAACCAGCCCCCCGGTCGCCATGGCGTAGCCGTCCATCGCCGAGGCGGGGAACGGCGGTTGTGCACGGGTAGCGACAGCGTCTTCCGCCAGTATCCGACCGGCGGCTTCGGCAAGGCGGACCGTCTCTGTCCCGATTGGAAGTGCCTGCGCGAGGGCCCTGGCGATGGCCTCCTGCACCGGGATCATCAGTTGGTCTCGTAGCGGCCGGACTTGCCGCCGTCCTTCAGAACCACGCGCACGGCCTCTATCACCATGGCCCGGTCGGCGGCCTTGAGCATGTCGTAGACCGTGAGTGCCGCGACCGTGACGGCCGTCAGAGCCTCCATCTCGACCCCGGTCTGCCCGGTGGTCCTCACCGTTGCCTCGATCTGCACGCCCGGAATGCTCTCGTCCGGTGTAAGGTCGAGGGCGACCTTGGTGATCGGTAGCGGGTGGCAGAGCGGGATCAATTCGGATGTCCGCTTTGCCCCCATGATCCCCGCCAGACGCGCCACACCCAGCACATCGCCCTTGCCAGCCTTGCCCTCGATCACTAGCGCCAGCGTCGCGGCAGCCATACGCACCGTGCCGCGCGCCGTGGCGATGCGGTCGGTCACCGCCTTCTCCGACACATCGACCATGTGCGCCTGTCCGCCCGCGTCGAAGTGGGTGAGCTTCGGCATCAGGTGATCTCCCCAGGAACCGGATCGGCGAGTACCGCGCGCGTCGCCGCAGCCACGTCGGATTGCCGCATCAGGCTTTCCCCGATCAGGAAACATCGCGCGCCGACTGCCGCCATCGCGGCAAGATCGGCAGGCGTGAAAAGGCCGCTCTCGCAGACCAGTCGTCGGCCTGCGGGAATGCGCGGCGCGAGGCGGCGGGTGGTGTCGAGCGTGACCTCGAACGTCTTGAGATTACGGTTGTTCACCCCGATCAGCTGAGACTTCAGGGAAAGCGCCCGGTCGAGTTCCACCTCGTCGTGGACTTCGACCAATGCGTCCATCCCCCAGTCCAGGGCCGCTGCCTCCAGCTCGGCCGCCTGCCCGTCGGAGACCGAAGCCATGATGATCAGGATGCAGTCGGCATGAAGCGCACGCGCTTCGGTGACTTGCCAAGGATCGTAGAGGAAGTCCTTGCGCAGGGCGGGTAGGGTCACGGCCTCGCGTGCGGCCGTCAGGTAGGCGTCGGCACCCTGGAACGAGGGGGCGTCGGTCAGCACCGACAGGCAGGTCGCGCCGCCCTCGGCATAGGCACGGGCGAGGGCGGGAGGGTCGAAGTCGGCCCGGATCAGCCCCTTCGAAGGTGAGGCCTTCTTGATCTCGGCGATCAGCCCGTATCCGCTGGCCGAAGCCCGCGCGAGCGCCGCCGAGAAGCCGCGTGGAGCGGGGGCCGAGCGCGCGGCGTCTTCGAGAGCGGACAGCGGCCGGGCGGCCTTTCGCGCGGCGACCTCCTCCAGCTTGTAGGCCTTGATCTTGTCGAGAATGTCCATGGCCTCTCCTTAGCCACGCAGATTGCGATTGCAAGGTTCCCACCGTGCCTGTTCGTCCTCGCCTTGGCGGCTTCGGCTGAGCCAGCCGGTGGCCGACGGCAGCAAGGTCAGGATTGCGCCGCTTGCGTGATCCGCGCCAGAGCTTCCACCTTGGCTTTCGCCGCGCCGCTGTCGATGCTCTCGCGCGCAAGGCTGACGCCTTCGGGAAGACTTGCAGCGCGACCCGCGATCACCAGCGCCGCGGCGGCGTTGAGCAGCACCGCGTCGCGATAGGCGCCCGGCGTGCCGCCGAGAAGCGCCCGGAACGCCGCACCGTTCTCCTCGGGCGTCCCGCCGAGGATAGCCTCGAACGGATGCGTGGGCAGGCCGGCGTCCTCCGGGTGCATTTCGCGCTCGGTCACGGTGCCGTCCTTCAATTCGGCCACATGCGTCAGCCCCGCTATGGAAATCTCGTCGGTGCCATCGGCGCCATGCACGATCCACGCCGCTTCCGACCCCAGCGCTGCCAGCGTCTCGGCCATCGGCCGGATGAGCTTTGCCGAGAAAGCCCCGGTCAGTTGCCGCTTCACGCCAGCCGGGTTCGTCAGAGGTCCGAGGATGTTGAAGATGGTGCGGGTGCCAAGTTCGGCCCGGGTCGGCATGACATGGGCAATGGCGGGGTGGTGCATCGGCGCCATCATGAAGCCGATGCCGGCCTCCTTCAGCGCCTCCTCGACCACCGCCGGCCCGACCATGACCTTTATGCCCATCTGCGTCAGCGCGTCGGCCGCTCCCGACTTCGACGACAGGTTGCGGTTGCCGTGCTTCGCCACGGGCACACCTGCGCCTGCCACGACAAAGGCCGCCGCAGTCGAGATATTGAGCGTGCCCTTGCCATCCCCCCCGGTGCCGACGATGTCAATCGCGCCTGCGGGCGCCTTCACCGGGCGGGACTTGGCGCGCATGACGGCAGCGGCGGCAGCGTATTCCTCGACCGTCTCGCCGCGCGTGCGCAACGCCATCAGGAGCCCGCCGATCTGGCTCGGCGTGGCCTCGCCTTCGAACAGGATCTCGAAGGCCCGCTCGGCCTCGGCGCGGGTGAGCGGCCTGTCGGCTGCCACGCCGATCAGTGGTTTCAGCGCATCGCTCATGCAGCTTCCTTCACGGTCGCAAGGAAGGTGCGCAGCATGTCATGGCCGTGTTCGGATGCGATGCTCTCGGGGTGGAACTGTACGCCTTCGATCGGCAGCGCCTTGTGCCGCACGCCCATGATCGTGCCGTCTTCGGCCCAGGCGGTCATCTCGAGGCAGTCGGGCAGGCTTTCCGGCGCGATGGTGAGCGAGTGGTAGCGGGTGGCGGTCAGTGGCGAGGGAAGGCCGGCGAAGACGCCCTTGCCTGCATGATGGATCGGCCAGGTCTTGCCGTGGACGATCTCGCGCGCCCGGACGATCCGGCCTCCGAAGGCCTCGCCGATGGTCTGGTGTCCGAGGCAGACGCCGAAGAGAGGTATTCCGGTTTCGGCGGCAGCGGTGGTCAAGGACAGGCAGATTCCCGCTTGCGCGGGGTCACAGGGGCCGGGCGAAAGCACGATCCCCGAGGGTCGCATCGCCATCGCTTCCTGTACGTCGAGCGCATCGTTGCGCTTCACGACGATTTCGGCGCCAAGTTCGCCCAGATAGTGGACGAGATTGAAGGTGAAGCTGTCGTAGTTGTCGATGAGAAGCAGCATCGGGGTCCGGTTCCACTTAGGGGGGTGAACCCCGCCTTCGGTCGGGGTATATGTGGGCTGAGCAGCGAAGCAGGGTCAAGGGCCGAAGGGAAACGGCCCGCCCTGTGGTGATGGAGACACGGGCGAATGTTCAGGGGTATTGTCGGAGGGCTGATCTGGGGCGGTGTCGTCTCGGTCGGCGCCTTGTCATTCCTTTCGCTGTCGATCCCGGCGCCGGTTACAGGACCGGCCGGCCAGACCGACCCGGCTACCGAGGCGGCGGGCGCGGCGCTGCAGGTCACGGAACCCCGGGCCGAAAGCGAAGCAGCGGCTTCTGCCGCACCGGCTGACAATTCTCCCGCGACATTGACGCCAGCGCCGGTACCGTCTCCTGCTCCTGCTCCTGCTCCTGCTCCTGCTCCTGCTCCTGCTCCTGC
>CAZOHN010000097.1:2181-13292 GCA_964579325.1 uncultured Rhodobacterales bacterium | reverse complement strand
CCTGAGGGGGGCCGTCTGCCCCCCTGAGGCCTTGCGGCCTCACCCCCCGAGGATATTTGGGGTCGGAAGAAGCGAGGCGAGGGCCCGGGCCCGCACCTTGCGGGGCGTCTGGTGCGCACGGGTTGTGCGCTCCGCTCCGGATCTGCCGGCGGGGTGGTCAACGGTAGCGGGTCGCGGGAGCTGGGCTCATCGTCTCCTTGGTCGCTTTTGCCCACCCGGCGCGCCGATGCGCCGCGCCCCGACCCACCATGCCGAATTCCACCGAGCCGCGTCCCGCCATGCCGGAGCCGGTTGCGGCGGCGGCGCGGGTCGCCCAGAATAGGCGGGAATCGCGACACCCCGAGGACCCCGCCGATGACCTTTGACCGCCGGATCCGGATCGCCCCCTCGATCCTCGCCGCCGACTTCGCCGACTTCGGTGCCGAGTGCCGCGCGATCGAGGCGCAAGGGGCCGACTGGGTCCACATCGACGTCATGGACGGCCATTTCGTGCCCAACCTCACCTTCGGCCCGGCCATGGTCAAGGCGCTGCGGCCCCATGTGAAGACCGTCATGGACGTGCACCTGATGATCGACCCGGTAGATCCCTACATCGCCGCCTTTGCCGAGGCCGGGGCGGATATCCTGACCGCCCATCTCGAAGCGGGCCCGCACATACACCGGACCCTTCAGGCGATCCGGGCCGCGGGCTGCAGGGCGGGGCTCGCGATCAATCCCGGCACCGGCCTCGATGCCGTCGAGGGGCTTCTCGACATGGTCGACCTCGTCTGCGTGATGACGGTAAACCCCGGATTCGGCGGGCAAAAGCTGATCCTGGCCACGCTCGACAAGACCCGTCGGCTGCGGCAGATGATCGGCGACCGCCCGATCCACATCGAGATCGACGGCGGGGTCGATGTCTCCACCGCCGCGCGTGTGGCCGAAGCCGGGGGCGATGTTCTCGTCGCCGGATCGGCGGTGTTCAGGGGCGGCTCGGCGGACCAGCCCGCCGCCTACGGCACCAACATCGCCGCTCTTCGTGCAGCCGCCGAAGGCGCCCGGAGGGCCGCCTGATGGCCGCGACACCTCCGGTCTGCGACTTCGGCTGGAAGGCACCAGGGTTCACGCTGCTTGGCACCGACGGGCAAGCCTATACCCTTCCCGGCATCAGCGGGCCGAGGGGCACGCTCGTGATGTTCATCTGCAACCACTGCCCCTACGTCCTGGCCGTCCTCGACCGCATCCTGCGCGACGCCCGCGACCTGCACGACCTCGGGGTCGGCGTGGCCGCCATCTGCTCGAACGACGCGAGGGCCTACCCCGACGACAGCTTCGCCAACATGAAGGCGCTGGCCGACCGGCACAACTTCCACTTCCCCTACCTGCATGACGAAACACAGGAGGTCGCCCGAGGCTGGGGCGCGGCCTGCACGCCGGATTTCTTCGGACTGAACGCGGAAGGGGAACTCCAGTACCGCGGCCGGCTTGATGCCTCGGGTCGCAATCCCGGGCCTCCCGACGCGCGGCGGGACCTTTTCGAGGCAATGAGACTGGTCGCCGAGACAGGTTACGGTCCGCGCCAGCAAGTGCCCTCCATGGGCTGCTCGATAAAGTGGAAGGCCGCCAGATCCTGACCCGCGACTGCCCTGCATCCCTCCGGCTCCACGCCTCCCGCGGGCGCAACCGCCCGCGCGGCACGCGCGGGCCCGGCCCAACGCCGGACACGCGGAGGCCCTACCTCCGCGCCGGACGGGGGCGGGAGTGCCCCGGCGCCTGCCGGCCTGCCGAACGGTCCGTGCCGTGATCCCCGTCATCTTCGACCTCGACGGAACACTCCTCCACAGCGCCCCCGACATCCACCGGGTTGCGAACCTCGTCCTCGGCCCCGCCGGCGTCGGCACGTTCACGCTGGACGAGGTCACTGCCGCCATCGGCAGCGGCGTCTCGGTCCTCGTCACGCGGCTCGCGGCACTTCGGGGCCTCGCACTCGAGCCCGAGCGCCACCGCGGCATCGTCGCGAACTTCACCGCCCTTTACGAGGACAGCCACGATCTGACCCGGCCCTACCCCGGTGTCCTCGACGCGCTGACCGCACTTGCCGCCGCCGGCCACCCGCTCGGGCTCTGCACCAACAAGCCCCATCGGCCTGCCCTCGCCGCCCTGCGCCACTTCGACCTCACCGATACCTTCGCCACGGTCGTGGGCGGCGACAGCCTGCCCCAGCGCAAGCCCGATCCCGCGCCGCTCCGCCACACCATGTCGCTCCTCGGGGCATCCCGCGCCCTCTACGTGGGCGACAGCGAGGTCGATGCAGAGACGGCCGCCGCCGCAGGCGTGCCGTTCGTGCTGTTCACCGAAGGCTACCGGAAGACCCCGCGCGAGGAGCTGCCCCATGCGGCATGGTTCTCCGACTTCTCCGACCTGCCCGCTCTCGTGGCGCGCATCTCGGCCTGACTGCTCCACCGGAACGTGCGCAACTTGGGCGGAGTTCAACCAACCGCGACGAATCCCGTTTACAGTCGGGTTTTCCTCCGCATGATTATGACGCAGCGGCAGCCACAAGACTGCCCAGACCGCATTTGGGAGGAATCCATGCTCGACCAGACCCCGGAAGCCGGGGTCGGACAGGTTCTGTCCGATCTCAACGCCGCCCTCGCCGCCAGGGACGCCAAGGCCGTCGCGGCGCTTTTCGAGGAGGCGGGCTTCTGGCGCGATCTCGCCTCGATCACATGGAACCTGCGCACCATGGAAGGCCGGGCCGAGATCGCCGAGATGCTCGATGCCCAGATGGCCGCGATCGAACCGGGCGGGTTCACGATAACGCCCGGCGAGATGGCCGAGGACGGCGGCGGCTTCCTGCAGGCGTGGATCGACTTCGAGACCGCGACGGGCCGCGGCCACGGTCATATCCGCATCCGCGATGGCAAGATCTGGACGCTGCTGACCACACTCAAGGAGCTCAAGGGCCACGAGGAGCACCGGGGCAAGACCCGGCCGCACGGCGTCGTTCACGGGGCCGACCCGAACCGCAAGACCTGGGCCGAACGTCGGGCCGAGGAGGCCGCGAAACTCGGGCATGAGACGCAGCCCTATGTCGTCATCATCGGCGGCGGTCAGGGCGGCATCGCGCTTGGCGCACGGCTGCGGCAACTCGACGTGCCCACCATCATCATCGAGAAGAACGCCCGCGCCGGCGACAGCTGGCGCAACCGCTACAAGTCGCTCTGCCTGCATGACCCGGTGTGGTACGACCACCTGCCTTACATCAAGTTTCCGGACAACTGGCCGGTCTTCGCGCCGAAGGACAAGATCGGCGACTGGCTCGAGATGTATACCAAGGTGATGGAGCTCAATTACTGGTCCTCCACCACCGCGGAGAAGGCCACCTGGAACGACGCGAAGAAGGAATGGGAGGTCCGCGTCCGCCGCGACGGCAAGGAGATCGTCCTGCGGCCCAAGCACCTCGTCTTCGCGACCGGCATGTCGGCCAAGGCCAATGTCCCCACGCTGCCCGGTCAGGACATCTTCAAGGGCGAACAGCACCATTCCTCCAGGCACCCCGGGCCTGACGGCTACAAGGGCAAGAAGGTCGTCGTCATCGGCTCGAACAATTCGAGTCACGACATCTGCGCGGCACTCTGGGAGGCGGGCGTCGATGTGACCATGGTGCAGCGCACCTCGACCCACATCGTGCGGTCGGAACCCTTGATGAGGCACGGCCTCGGCTCGCTCTATTCGGAAGAAGCCGTCGCGGCAGGGGTCACGACCGAGAAGGCGGACCTGATCTTCGCCTCGATCCCCTACGCGATCCTCGCCGACTTCCAGAAGCCGGTCTACGACACGATCAAGGCCGAGGACGCCGAGTTCTACGCCGCGCTCGAGAAGGCGGGCTTCAAGCTCGACTGGGGCGACGACGGGTCGGGCCTGTTCATGAAGTACCTGCGCCGCGGCTCGGGCTACTACATCGACGTGGGCGCGAGCCAGCTCATCATCGACGGCAAGATCAAGCTCAAGCACGGGCAGGTCACCCGGCTGACCGAGACTGCCGTGGTGCTCGAAGATGGCACCGAGATCCCGGCCGATGTGGTGGTCTATGCCACCGGCTACGGGTCGATGAACGGCTGGGTCGCCGACCTCGTGGGGCAGGACATGGCCGACAAGGTCGGAAAGTGCTGGGGGCTGGGGTCGAACACCACCAAGGACCCCGGTCCCTGGGAGGGCGAGCAGCGCAACATGTGGAAGCCCACCGCGCAGGAGGGGCTGTGGTTCCACGGCGGCAACCTGCACCAGTCGCGCCACTACTCGCAGTTCCTGTCGTTGCAATTGAAGGCGCGGCAGGCCGGCATTCCGACGCCGGTCTGGGGCATGCGCCCGGTGCATCACCTGAAGTGACGCTCCCCTCTCCGCGCTGCGGCGTCAGCCAGCCGCGCGGAGGATGCCTTCCAGCGTCTCGGGCAGGAGGGCGACAGGGTTCGCCTTCATCGACGAGGCACCCATGGCGCCCTCGACGATGGTGCCATGGTCCTCCGCCCGGAGGCCCAGAGCGCTGAGCCGCGGCAGCCCGGCTGCGTGGCTCCACGCTTCGAGCGCGTCGATGCCATCGGCGTTTCCGAACGCCGCCGCGAGCCATGCGCGGACCCGTGCGATCCGCGCGGCGGCCTCCGAGCCTTCGGCGAGGGCCGAGGCGTTGGCTCGCAGGACATGCGGCAAGAGCGCCCCGCAGATCGCGCCATGGGCCGCACCGGTGAGCCCGCCGATCACGCCCGCGAACCCGTGGACCGCGCCGAGACCGGCGTTGGCAAGGCAGAGCCCGCCGGCGAGGCTGACCCAGGCCATCTGGTCGCGCGCCTCGGCGTCCTCACCGTCCATCAGCCGCCGGAGTGCGGCGATCCCACGCGGGATCGCCGCGGCGGCAAGCGCGTCGGTGAAGGCATTGGCACGATGGCTGAGGTAGGGCTCGATCACCTGGGTGAGCGCGTCGAGGCCCGAGGCCAGCGTGACGGCGTGCGGGCAGCCTTCGGTGAGCGCGGGATCGACGATGGCCACACGTGCCATCATCCGGTCATCGCGCAGCGACACCTTGCGGCATTCGCCTGTGACGTCGACAACGGCGTTCTTGGTTGCCTCCGCGCCGGTGCCCGATGTCGTGGGCAGCGCGATGAAAGGAAGTGGCGTCCTTTCGAGCTTGCGGCCGGTGCCCACGATCTCGAGGTAGTCCCGCACCGGTCCGGGCTGCGGCAGGATCGCCGCGAGCGCCTTTCCGAAGTCGATCGCCGCGCCACCGCCGCAGGCGACGACAATATCTGCCCCGCGCGCGAGGTCGAGCGCCTGCTCGATCATCTCCAAGGTCGGCTCGCGCGGGCACGACAGGGTGAGCGGGCCAAGCTCGCGCGCGGCAAGGTCGCGATCGAGCCAGCCGCTCCGCTCGGTATCACGGCCCCGCACGAGAAGCGCCCGGCGACCCAACGCCGCCGCGGCCTCGGCCGCCTTGCCAGCCTCGCCACGCCCGAAGAGGATGCGCGGTGGCGCTACGACGGAAAACGGCGTCACGCCGCCAGTGTCGCGGCGACGGCGCGCTTCCAGGCTGCGTATCGGGCATCGCGGCTGGTCGCGTCCATTGCCGGCTCGAAGCGGCGCTCGAGCGCCCAGGTTCGGGCGAACTCGTCCTGCGCGGGGTAGACGCCGGCCTGCATTCCGGCAAGCCAGGCGGCGCCGAGCGCGGTGGTCTCGAGCACCTGCGGCCGGTCGACCGGCGCACCGAGGATGTCGGCGAGGAACTGCATCGCCCAGTCCGACGCGCTCATGCCACCGTCGACCCGCAGCACGCCATCCGCTGCCGCGCCCCAGTCGGCGCGCATGGCCTCAAGCAGGTCACGGGTCTGGAACCCCACGCTTTCAAGCGCGGCCCGGGCGAACTCGGCGGGCCCCGAGTTGCGGGTCAGCCCGAAGATCGCGCCACGGCACTCAGGCCGCCAGTAGGGCGCGCCGAGCCCGGTGAAGGCGGGAACGAGAATGACCGACTGCGCCGGATCGGCTGAATCGGCCAAGGGGTGGGTCTCTTTCGCCTCGCGAATGATCTTCAGCCCGTCGCGGAGCCACTGGACGACCGCACCTGCGATGAAGATCGAGCCTTCCAGCGCGTAGGTCGGCTTGCCGCCAAGCTGGTAGGCGATCGTCGTGAGGAGGCGGTTGGTGGAGGGCACGATGTCGGTGCCGGTATTGAGAAGCGCGAAGCAACCGGTGCCGTAGGTCGACTTCATCATTCCGGGCGAAAAGCAGGCTTGGCCGACCGTCGCTGCCTGCTGATCGCCCGCGACGCCGAGGATCGGGATTTCACGACCGAAGAGATCGGGGCGGGTGGTGCCGAAGTCAGCGGCGCAGTCGCGCACCTGCGGCAGCATTGCCATGGGAATGTCGAGAAGCCGGCAGATGTCCTCGCTCCAGGCACCCTTGCGGATGTCGTAGAGCAGTGTGCGGGCGGCGTTCGTGGCGTCGGTGGCGTGAACCTTGCCGCCTGTGAGATTCCAGATCAGCCAGGTGTCGACGGTGCCGAACAGAAGCTCTCCCCTCGCGGCGCGCGCGCGCGCGCCATCGTGATGGTCAAGCAGCCACTTGAGCTTTGTGCCGGAGAAATAGGGGTCGAGCAGGAGCCCTGTCGCCGCCGAGATCGCGGGCTCGTGGCCCGCGTCCCTGAGCGCGCGGCAAGTGTCGGCAGTGCGGCGATCCTGCCAGACGATCGCCCGGCCGAGCGGCGCGCCGGTGATGCGGTCCCAGACCAGCGTGGTCTCGCGCTGGTTGGTAATCCCGATTGCGGCAATCTCGGCGGCTGGTTTCCCAGCCTTCTCGATCACGGCCCGTGCCGTGCCGGCAACTGTCGACCACAGGTCCGAGGGCTCGTGCTCGACCCATCCCGAGGCCGGGAAGTGCTGGGCGAACTCCTCCTGTGCCGTGGCGACGACACGCAGAGCGCCGTCGAACAGGATCGCGCGTGACGAGGTGGTACCCTGGTCGATGGCGAGGATATGGGGCAAGGTCGGCCTCCCGGGGCTTCAGGCACCCGATCGTCAGTGGCGGACGAGCGGGCAAGGAATTGAGTCCATGCCCTTCTTCCGGTGGGTCTGAAGAAAAATCAACCATTCTCGGGGCAGATCGGGGACCACGAGAGGCGTGCAGTTCCATCCTCCCGGTACCCCTTTGGGTGGCGGCCGCAATTCTTGGTCCGGCGCAGCCGAAGCCCGGGCCCGAGACTTTGCACCAGACCAACCGGCCGACCGGTGGCACGGCAGTGGGAATCGCAGCAGCCGAGCTCCCGGGTGGGACGCGCCACGAAGCGTTCCTGCGCGCTTCCGGCCCCGCAGGACAGCGCCGACGGGCGGCATCGTGGCGGTCACGGTTCGGCGAGCGGTGTAACATCCGCCCGCGCCACGCGACTTGTCCATGGACTCGCACTCGAATGAGGACACGCCGATGCCCCCCAGAGCCCTTTCCCGCCGGGAGATGCTGAACACCCTGCCGCTTGCCTCCGCCGGGTTTCTCCTGACGGGTTCCATCGCGTGGGCGCAAGCCAACCAGTTTGCGCGCGACTGGCCCAATACCGATTTCTCCAAGGTCAACATCGATCTTTCGGAGGTGATGTCCGGCGGGCCACCGCGCGACGGGATCCCGGCGATCCTCGACCCGACTTTCGGCCCGGCATCGGGAAAGGCCGGGCTCGATCCGCGTGAGCCAGTGATGACCTACCAGCCTGCGAGCGGCCCCGCCCGCGCCTATCCGATCCGCTACCTGATGTGGCATGAAATCGTGAACGACATGATCGACGGGCAACCCGTCGCGGTCACCTTCTGCCCGCTCTGCAACACCGGCATGGTGTTCGATGCGCGCCTTGCCGGCCAGACCTTCACCTTCGGCGTCTCGGGACTGCTGCGCCACTCCGACATGATAATGTACGACCACCAGACCGAGAGCTGGTGGCAGCAGGCCGTGGGGGAAGCGGTAGTCGGACGCATGGCCGGGCGCGAACTGCGCCAGTTACCGGCATGGATGGAAAGCTGGGCGGTGTTCCGTGCAACGCATCCCGACGGACTGGTGATGGACGAACCGGATTGGCGCCGCGCCTACGGCACCAACCCGTACCGCTCTTATGATACCACTCGCCCCTTCCTGTACTCCGGAGAGAACCCGCCGCATGGCATCGAGCCTCTGGAACGGGTCGTGCGGGTAGGCGACCGGGCGTGGCCCCTCGCGCGGCTGCGCCGCGAAGGGCGGATCGAGGAGGCGGGTGTCGTGCTGAACTGGACCGAAGGTCAAGCTTCGGCCCTCGACACGACCGAAATCGGCCGGGGCCGCGAGGTGGGTAATGTCCGGGTGCGCGATGGACAGGGCCGCGATGTCGCGCATGATATCCCCTTTGCCTTTGCCTTCCATGCGTTTCACCCCAATGGACACTGGATGCTTGGCAATTGAGGGCACCGTCGCAATGACGGGGGGACCGGTCCCGACGGCAATGCAGTCCGCGATGCTGCTGGCGGTGCGGGCGGGGTTCGGTGTCGTCCTGATGCCGTGGTTCGCGTTCGACGGAATCACCAAGATTGCCGGACTGCCGCTGTCCGTCGGCCCTCCCGCTGGCCTCTGGCCGTTGAGCCTTGGCGCCTATGCTTCGTTCACACCCGAGGTGCTGCTGCTGGGCGCAGAACCGTCTGCGGCGCAGCACCTGTTCGCTCTGGGGATGACGCTGACGCAACTGGTGCTGCCTGTTCTCGTCGTCATCGGACTCTTCGGTCGTGGCGCTGCCGTACTTCTGATCACGCATCTCTGGTGCGCTGCCGAAGTGCACGGTCAGTTCGCCGGGAAGGGTGCGCTGTTCGACGCCGATCCTTTCGACCCCGCTCCGGATCAGGTGCTCTTGTGGTCGCTCGTGCTGCTGCCGATTGCCGTGAACGGTGCGGGACCGATCTCGATCGATGCGCTCGTCGAACGACTTCGGCGCGCATCCGCCAGGCGCCGGCACCGAAGGGGGCAACAATGGAGGCACCGGGCGACCGAAACGGTGGTCGATCGGGTGGGAGAGGAATGTGCGGACATTGGTCAGGACCAGGCCGGAGGCAACCGAGGCGGGAACAACCCGTCGCTGCGTCACACACCCGGGAGCAAGCAAGACAAGAGGTGCGGGCAAACATGATCAGGTTGCATCGAACCGAAATCGGACGCGCCGCAGGACTCGGACTTTGTTTAGGGGTTCTCGCACTGATCGGCCTGCCGGAAACATTCGGCGCCCATCCGTTCTGGGCCCGGCAGGCCGGGATTCTCGGCACCCTTGGCGGGTTGATATGCTACGCGCTGCTCCGGTTCGCCGGGATCGGCCCTGTATTCCTGGCGCTCGCCGCGACGGCGGTGCTGACCGCTTCCGGCCTTGCGGCGCATTTCGGCAAGGCGGCATTCGCTGCATCCTACGCCGAAGACCAACTTGCTGGGCGACTCTGGTACTTCGGCTGGCACTTCGGCACGGGGTCGGCTCAGGTGATGTTGGCATCCCTCGCCTCGCGCATTGGTCTTGCCCAGCCGGCTTGATCCGGCACGCAGTCCGTCGCGCGGCGCTCCCCCGAGCGCCATTCACATTTGGTCAGGTCGCAAGGGCTGATGGCCGGGTGCGCACGAATTGGAGCGGGCGGATCGAACGTCGGTTCACGCAGGTCGGTGTTCAGGGTCCGCCGTCTGCCGCAAACCGACTTCCGTAGGCGGCGTGACGGTTTCCGCCGACAATGCAATCACATGGCCGTGACACCTTTGGCCCGGACACCAAGCCGAGGTATCGCCCCGGCCCTTCCCACTCTACCAAGGCAGGATATGGCGGACGACGGATCTTGGAGGCTTTGGCATGCAGGGCGCCGTGCGGATTGGCCCTATCGCTTCGAAGACCGGCCTGCCGTGTCAGGAAGGCAGCGATTCCGCGTTCGCAGCCATCAGATCGAGGGCCCCCATGAGAAGGCTCCCACAACCTTGCGGCGCCGAAGTCCGGGACCGGCGCGGGCCGCACCAGCATGTCGTCGCCCTCCGAAGCGAAACGTATGGCCGGTGATGCCCGGAAAAGTACCCTGCTGACCAGGTGCGGTGCCATCTGTCGGTTGGGCCTCAGGCTCGGCGCGGTCCTGCTGGTCGCCTGGGTCATGCACCTGCTCATGGGTTGGGTTTCCGGTCTTGAACTTTTCGAGGACGATCGCCTGAGGGTCGGCATGCTGGCCGGCTTCCTCCTGGCCTACGCGCTGCTCATCGCGGTGCCCTTTGTTCCCGGCGTCGAAATCGGCCTGTCGCTGATGGTGATGGAGGGTTCATGGATCGCCCCGCTGATCTACCTCTCCACCGTGACGGGTCTTTGCATTTCCTACGCCTTTGGCGAATGGGTGCCGTACCTGCGCCTACGCCGCCTGTTCGAGGAGCTGCGACTTACCCGAGCCTGCAGACTGCTCGAGTCGATCGAACCGCTGAGCCGGGAGCAGCGCCTGTCCGCCCTGCGCGACAGGGCGCCAGCCTGGCTGCGGCCCATCGCGACGCGCTACCGGTACGTCCTGATCGCTGCCCTCGTGAACCTGCCCGGCAACGCCATCGTCGGAGGTGGTGGCGGCATCCTGTTCACTGCGGGGCTCAGCAGGCTGTTCCGGCCGGCCCAGACGGCCGTCACCATCCTGCTCGCCGTTGCACCCATGCCCCTTGCGGTCTGGGCGTTCGGTTTGGACCTTGGCGCGTTTCTCGAGTGAGAAGGTCGCAGCGACACACACGACACCCTCCCGAACAATCGCGTAAGGTCCGTTCGCCTCCGGCTCGGTCGCAGCCTCTCGGGCCGCCACCTGCCAATGACCGATGAGCGCCGCGGAATCCTTGTGCATGGCCGGATGCAACCGAACTACCGGGATCGCGAGCGGGAGAGCTCCCCTTCGATCCACCCGCGGTCCGCCACGAAGCGTCCCGGCCTGGGTCCATTCCGGAGCCTCGGTTCCGCTGGCCGGCTACACCCCGCGCCCCAGCGGCAAGCGGGCTGCTCACCGGGTCGCTGCGGCAGCCCCCTGGGCGACCCCGTCGCAGCGCATGATGGGCGGGCCCGGTCACATGCACGAGCAAAGCAAACGGGCGCGAGCATT
>CAZOHN010000097.1:0-2171 GCA_964579325.1 uncultured Rhodobacterales bacterium | reverse complement strand
AAAGACACTCTCTCAGTCGATCACTGCCAGGACTTGATCAGCTCGTCATAGCTGATGGTTTCAGGCGTCGGATCCTCGTTCTCGAGCTTCGCGACCGGCGCGCCCGGCGCATCGAGCCAGACCTGCGGGTCCTGCGGCTCGTTCATCAGCGGGCCGATGTCGCCCTGCACGCCGGCACGCTCGAGGCGCTCCATCACTGCTTCCTGCTCGGCGCAGAGGGCATCGAGCGCTTCCTGCGGGGTCTTCGCCCCCGACATGGCGTCGCCGATGTTCTGCCACCAGAGCTGCGCGAGGCGCGGGTAGTCCGGCACGTTGGTCCCGGTGGGCGACCACTGCACCCGGGCGGGCGAGCGGTAGAACTCGACCAACCCACCAAGCTGCGGCGCACGATCGGTGAAGGACTGGTGCTGAACGGTCGACTCGCGGATGAAGGTCAGGCCGACGTGCGACTTCTTCACGTCGACCGTCTTCGAGGTGACGAACTGGGCGTAGAGCCACGCGGCCTGCGCCCGGTCGACCGGAGTGGACTTCATCAGGGTCCACGATCCGGCGTCCTGGTAACCGACCTTGGTGCCGTCCTGCCAATAGGCGCCGTGCGGCGAAGGGGCCATGCGCCACTTGGGCGTGCCGTCCTCGTTCATCACGGGCAGGCCAGGCTTGACCATGTCGGCGGTGAAGGCGGTGTACCAGAACATCTGCTGGGCGATGGAGCCCTGCGCCGGGACCGGTCCGGCCTCGCCGAAGGTCATGCCCTGGGCCTCGGGGGGCGTGAACTTCTGCAGCCACTCGATCGCCTTGGTCACGGCATAGACCGCAGCCGCGTCGTTCGTCGCACCGCCACGCGCCACGCAGGAGCCTACGGGGCGGCTGTTCTCGTCCACGCGGATGCCCCATTCGTCGACGGGCATGCCGTTGGGCGTACCGACGTCGCCCATGCCGGCCATCGACATCCAGGCATCGGTGTAGCGCCAGCCGAGGGACGGGTCCTTCTTGCCGTAGTCCATGTTGCCATAGACGCCGGAGGACGGGCCGCCCGCATAGGACATGTCGCGGCCGGTGAAGAACTCGGCGATGTCCTCGTAGGCGGACCAGTTCAGCGGCACGCCGAGGTCATACCCATAGGCTGCCTTGAAGTCCTCCATGGTCTTGGGATCGGTGAACCAGTCGTACCGGAACCAGTAGAGGTTGGCGAACTGCTGGGTGGGAAGCTGGTAGAGCTTGCCGTCCGGTGCGGTGGTGAACGACCGACCGATGAAGTCCTCGATGTCGAGGTTCGGGTTTGTCACGCCCGCGCCCTCGCCGACCATCCAGTCGTCGAGGATGCGAACCTGCTGGTAGCGCCAGTGGGTGCCGATCAGGTCCGAGTCGTTGATGTAGGCGTCGTAGATGTTCTCGCCCGTCTGCATCTGGGTCTGCAGCTTCTCGACCACGTCGCCTTCGCCGATCAGGTCATGAGTGACCCGGATGCCGGTGATTGCCGTGAAGGCGGCAGCGAGGACGCGTGCCTCGTACTCGTGCGTGGTGATGGTTTCCGACACGACCTTGATTTCCATGCCCTGGAATGGCTGGGCCGCGTCGACGAACCACTGCATCTCTGCCTCCTGCTCCTCCCGGGACAAGGTTGACAGGTCGCCGATCTCGGCGTCCAGGAAGGCCCTCGCGGCCTCCATGTCGGCGTACGCAGGCCCCGTCAGGACCAGCAGCGCCGCTGTGCTGCACATGAAACGAACATTCATTGTTGGTATCCTCCCTGTATCGAACCGTATTTCGAGGAACGTGCCGAAGGCAGCCGGGTCTCCTCATCCCCCGGCGCCTGAGCTTCCTACACCCAGCGGAAAACCGCCGCGGCGTAAAGAAGGCAAACGATCAGCGCAGCCCACTGGTAGGCATCGACCAGTCCGAGCCAGGCAAGATTGATGAAGGCCGAGCCCAAGAGCGTGATGAACAGGCGGTCGCCGCGGGTGGTTTCGATCCTGAGGATGCCGACCCGCGGCGTTTCGGGATACCTGATCGCGAGTATCGTGAATGTAACGAGCAGCGAAGCGATCACGATGAAGAAGATCGCGGTCGGCCACGTCCATGCCATCCATTGAAGGTTCATGCGCGGCGCCCCCCCTCAGACCCGTCCAAGGGCAAATCCCTTGGCGATGTAGTTGCGGACGAAGTAGATC
>CAZOHN010000096.1:0-13319 GCA_964579325.1 uncultured Rhodobacterales bacterium | reverse complement strand
ACGAGGATGCCGATGGAGAAGATCAGCGCGAAGAGCGACACGCGGTTGAGCGTGTAGCCCATGATCCAGGCGGCAAAGAGAGTGAGCAGGATCGTGACCGGGATCACGATGGCGACGACGAGGCTTTCGCGCCAGCCGATCGCGATCAGGACGAGGGCGATGATCGAGACGGTGGCGAGGCCGAGGTGGAAGAGAAGTTCGTTCGCCTTCTCGTTGGCGGTCTCGCCGTAGTCGCGGGTGACGGTGACCTCGATGCTGTCGGGGATCAGGTGGCCTTCGAGCGCATGGACGCGGTGCAGGACCTCCTCGGCCACGATCACGGCGTTGGCGCCTGCGCGCTTGGCGATGGCGAGGGTGACGGCGGGGACGCGGGTGATCTCGCTGCTCTCGGCGCGGGTGATGTGGGCGACGCGGTGTTCGGAGGTGTCGGGGACGTAGGAGACGTCTGCCACGTCGGCGACGTAGACCGCGCGGCCGTCGCGGGTGGTAAGCAGGAGGCCCGCGATCTCGGCGGGCGCGGTCAGGGTTTCGCCCGCGACAAGGCCGATCTGTTCGCCGCCGTTGCGGACGGTCCCGACGTTGAGGGTGCGGTTGGCCTGGGCGACCTTGCCCGCCAGTTGTTGCAGCGTGACCCCGTAGAGCGCCAGCCGCTCGGGATCGGGCGCGATGCGGATCGCCTCGCGCGCCTCGCCGACGATGTAGGTGAGGCCGACATCTGTCGTCTTGGCGACCTCGGTCTGGAGCGCATGGGCGAGGCGGGTGAGGTCGGCGGCGGTGGCTTCGGCGCCGGGGGCCGGCAACAGGGTGAGCGTCAGGATCGCCACGTCGTCGATGCCCCGGCCGATCACCAGAGGCTCTGGAATGCCCACGGGGATCCGGTCCATGTTCGCGCGCAGCTTGTCGTGGACGCGCAGGACGGCGTCCTCGGCCCGGGTGCCGACAAGGAAGCGGGCCGTCACCATCGCGGCGTCGTCGCGGGTGGAGGAATAGACGTGTTCCACCCCGTTGATGCTTTTCACCAGCACTTCGAGCGGCTCGGTGACGAGTTTCACCGCATCCTGCGCCTTCAGGCCCTGGGCCTGGACGTGGATGTCGACGAGGGGGACGGAGATCTGCGGCTCCTCCTCGCGGGGGAGCGCGCCAAGCGCGACGAGGCCGGCGGCAAGGGCGGCAAGGATGAAGAGCGGCGTCAGCGCCGAGGCGATGAAGGCGCGGGTCAGGCCCCCGGCGATGCCGAGAGGGTGCCCGGGCGGTGGTTGCTTGTCGGGGGCGTCACTCATGATCGGTCACCACCACGTCGCCGGCCGACAGGCCGGTCAGGATCTCGACCATCGGGGCGCCGTCGAGCACGTGCCGCTGGCCGGGGACCACGGCGCGCAGGGCGATGCTGCCAGCGGCCTCGACGGCGACGAAATCGACGCCGGCCCGCGTGAGGAGTGCCGTTTGCGGCACGAGGAACGCCTCGCGGCTGCCCACCGGCAGTCTGACCAGCACGCGGGCATCGACGAAGCGCTCGGGCAGGCCCTCGACCTCGACATCGGCCAGAACGCGGCCGTTCTCGATCAGCGGATAGACCTGCGCGAGCCGGCCCTGGCGGGGGCCGTCCGGCCCTTCGATCTCGATGCTGTCGCCTTCGGCAAGGTCGGTGGCATGGCGCTCGGGCACCGCGAGGCGCAGGAAGATGCCGCCGCCGCCCACCGTCGCCACCGCCTCGCCCGGCATCACCACCGCGCCCACCGCGGCGGGCACGTCGAGCACCCGGCCCGCGATCGGTGCGAGCACCGTGCCCTCGGCGGCCTGCTGCTCGACCACCCGGCGCTGGGCCTCGGCGCTGGCGATCTGGCCGGAGACCACGTCGACCTGGGTGCGCAGGGCGTCGAGCCGCTGGGCGGTGGTCACGCCGCGCGCCAGAAGGTCCTCGCCGCGGCGCAGTTCGACCTCGGCGTTGGCCAGTTGCGAGCGCGCGGCCTCGAGCTGGGCGTCGATGGCGGAGAGCTGGAAGGCGATCTTCTCGTCCACGACTTCGCCGATGGGTTGGCCGGCCTCCACGGTGTCCCCTTCCGCAACGGTCAGTCGCACCAGCGTGCCGCCAAGCCGCGCCCGGGCCGGGATGCGGTCGCGGGCCTCGATCCGGCCGTAGACGGCCTTCCAGTCGGTCACGGGCGTGGGTGCCAGGGTGAGGCTTTCGGCGCGCGCCGGCAGCGGCAGGAGCAGGGCGAGGGCAGCGAGGGTCGCGAGGAGGGTGGGGCGCATGGGGGCGGTTCCTTCGGCGTGGACGCCAAGATATTCGTAAACTGGAATATGTATGAAATGCCGCTGGCGCAAGGGGCCGGATGGCGTTTTCGGGACGCTGTTGCACTAGTCTACGCCCGCAGGGCCTGTCGGTCAGGCTTCGCGTGGCTCTACGTGGCGATTTCACGCACCGCTGCGGCGAGGCGGGCAATGCCCTCGGCCAGCCGGTCGGGCGGGTTCAGCGTGAAGTTCAGCCGGATCGCGCGGCGGTTGCGGCCTTCCGCGTCGAAGGCGGACGAGGGCGAGACCGCGACGCCGGCGCGCAGCGCGGCGCGGTGCAGCGCGTCGGTATCGAGGGCAGGATCGCGTGCCTCGGCCCAGACGAACATGCCGCCCACCGGGCGCTCCCAGCGGAAGTGGTCGGACAGGTGCGTCTCCATCGCGGCCAGGAGCGCGTCGCGCCGGTCGCGGTAGAGGGCGACGATGCCGGGTTGCATCCGTTCCGGAAGGTCGGCCGCGAGCGCGCCGAGAAGGATGTGCTGGGTGATGCCGCTGGTGCACATGTCACTGCCCTGCTTGGCCAGCGTGAGCGCCTCGATCGCCTCGGGTGCAGCGACGATCCAGCCCAGCCGTAGCCCCGGCGCGATCTCCTTCGAGACGGTGCCGAGGTAGATAACCGGGCCGGTGTAGGGTTCCGCCCCGCTCCCCGCGAGGTCGAGAAGGCGCGGCAGGGGCGCGCCCTCGTAGAGCAGCGTGCCGTAGGGGTCGTCCTCGACGAGCCATGTGCCGGTGGCCAAGGCCGCCGTGACGAGCGCGTGGCGTTGCTCGAGGGGGACGAGGCGGCCGGTGGGGTTGGAGAAGTTCGGGACGGTATAGGCGAAGCGCGCACCCGCGAAGGCCGAGGCGGCCTCGAAGCCGGGATCGGCGAGGTCCATCGGGCGGAGGGACGGCTGCCGGGGGCGCCAGGCGTCGAGCGCGCCGAGGTAGGTGGGCGATTGCACCGCGACGGTGGCCCCCTCGTCCAGGAGCGCCTTGCCGATATGGTCGAGCCCGGCAAGACCGGAGGTCGTGATGAGCACGTTGTCGCGGGTGAGGCGGACGGTTTCGGACGAGAGCCGCGCGGCGAGCGCGTCGCGCAACGCCGGCAGACCCTCGACCGGTCCGTATCCCAGCGCCTCGGTGGCGTGATCGCGGATCGCGCGGGCGGCGAGATCAGCCATCTCTTCGGTCGGGTAGGTCTCGGACGGGGGCAGGCCGCCGCCGAGGTTGATCATTCCCTGTACGCGACCCGCTGCGAGGAAGCCGCGCGTCACCTCGTTGGTGGTGCCGAGCCAGCGGGCGAAGGCAGCGCGTGCGGGCGCGCGGGTCGGGGCTTGGCTGTCGGGCATGGCGGTCTCCTCAAGGCGAGAGGTTAGGGGGAAACCGGCGGGGAGGGAACCGTGCCTTTGGCTCGGGCGGGCTATCCCGGTGGCGGCGGCGGTGGGGACGATGTTGCCCTTTGCCGGAGGTGGCGGATCCGGGCGTGGGCGGCATCCCGCCTCGTCCTTCGGTTCCCAACCACTCCCTTCCTCCTCCACAAAGGGGGAGGGAAGCGCGAGCTTGGTGGGGGTGGCTCTCGGGACGAGCGGGGTCCGGGCCGGGTCTGGGCCGGGGGAGGGCCGGGGGAGGGGGGTGATGCTCCCATGGGCTGGAGCCTCGGGGCTGGGGCGGAGGTCGGAGCCACCATCCAGGGCCGCGGGGTGTTGGGGGGGCGATGGTGGCAGGTTGTCGCTGCAGGGCTGGAGATGGCGGGTCCGGATCTGGGCGACGTCTCGCCATGTCCTTCGGAGCCTCTCCCCCCTTTCCCTCCCCAACAAAGGGGAGGGGAGCGCGGGGTGGGCGCGGCTGGACTTGGGGCCGGGCGGGATGGCTGGACAACGGGAGTGGGGCGGTCGGGTAGGCGCTCCGTACCGGCGGTGCCCTCGGGGCCGGGGCGGAGGTGGGCGCCTTGGGGGATGTGGAGCGATGGGGTTCCGCCGTAGCCCCGCGGCTGGAGGAGGCGGGGCCGCGCCTAGGCCGCGTCTCGCCCTTTCTCGTCCCTTGGTGCCCCCCACCCTCTCCCTCCCCACGGGGGGGGAGGGAAGCGCGGACTGGGTGGGGGTGGCACCTGGAACCGGTCGGGGGGAGGCCTGGGGATGCCCGGGGGATGCCCGGGGGATAACGGGTGCAGCTTTGGGTTTTGAGGCCAGGGCCGGGTCAGGCGGACAAGGTGGGGCGGTGTTGCCCGCGCCGGTCACGGCTTGCTTCAGAACATCTGGTCGTAGGCGCCGACGGCGGGTTCCTCGCGGATGAGCCGGTCGAGCGCCCCGAAGATGGCGCGCAGGTCGTCCGGTCCGCGCAGGCTTTCGCAGACCACCACGAGGTTCGGCGTGTTCGACGAGGCCCGCACCAGCGCGAACCCGCCCCCTTCCAGTTCCACCCGCGCGCCGTTGACGGTGACGAGGCGCGCGATGAGCCGGTCGGCGAAGAGCGCGCCCTCCGCCTGCAATGCCGCCAGCCGGTCGGTGAGCCGCGCGACGACGGCGTATTTCTCGCCATCCGGGCAGGCCGGCGAGAGGGTGGGCGTGGTCCAGCTTTGGGGGAGCGTCCGGCGCAGGTCCGAGAGTCGTCGGCCGGGGTGCCGGTCGAAGAGGCGCAGGATCTCGGCCGCAGTGCGCAACCCGCAGTCCCAACCCTCACCCACGGGCGGGCCGAAGAAGAAGTGGCCGGACTTCTCGAACCCTGCCAGCGCGCCTGTTTCGGCGAGCCGCGCCTTCATGTGGCTGTGGCCGGTCTTCCAGTATTCGGTCGTCGCGCCGAGGCCGCGCAGGACCGGGTCGGCCGCGAAGAGGCCGGTCGATTTCACGTCCGCCACGAACCGGGCGCCGGGGTGGCGCGCCGCGAGGTCGCGCGCGAGGAGGACGCCCATCTTGTCGGCGAAGATCTCCTCCCCCGTGTCGTCCACAACGCCGCAGCGGTCGCCGTCGCCGTCGAAGCCGAGCGCGAGGTCGGCGCCGCTCTCACGCACCGCGCGGGCCATGTCGTGCAGCATCTCGAGCGCTTCGGGGTTGGGGTTGTAGTGCGGGAAGCTCGCGTCGAGATCGCAGTGCAGCGGGATCACCTCGGCCCCGAGCCGGGCGAGGAAGCCGGGCGCGAAGGCCCCGGCGGTGCCGTTGCCGGTAGCGCAGACCACGCGAAGGCGGCGGGCGAGCGGCGGCCCGGCGGCGAGGCGGTCGAGGCAGGCGGCCTGCACGCCGTCCGAATGCGTCCGCGAACCGCCCGGGTGGGTCTGGCCCTCCCCGCCCAGCACGATGTCGCGCAGTTCGGCCATCTCGGCGGGGCCGTGGGTGAGCGGCATCGCGAACCCGGTCTTGACCCCGGTCCAGCCGTTGGGGTTGTGACTGGCGGTCACCATCGCGACGGCGCCGGTGCCGAGGAACCCTTGTGCGAACCAGGCCATCGGGGTGAGGCACATCCCGATCTCGCTGACCGCGATGCCGGCCGCCACGAGACCGGTGGCAAGCGCGTCGGCGACCTCGGGGGCGTAGCTGCGGAAGTCGTGGCCCAGGGCAAGGGAGGGCGTCAGCCCCCGCCGCTGCATCTGGGTCCCGAGGCCGAGGCCGACGGTGCGCATCCCCGCAAGGTCGATCTCTCCGGGGTAGCGCCAGCGCATGTCGTATTCGCGGAACCCCGAGGCCGCGAGGCGGTATGGAGCGAGGCCGGTGTCCACCGCCGTCACTCTCGCGCGTAGAGGTCTTCGTAGCGCTCTATGTCGTCCTCGCCGAGGTAGCCGCCGGTCTGCACCTCGATCAGCACGACGGGCATCTTTCCGGGGTTCTCGAGCCGGTGGCGCGCGCCGAGGGGGACGTAGACCGACTGGTTCTCGGAGACGAGGTGCTGTTCGTTGCCGATGGTGACGCGGGCGGTGCCTTCGACCACGATCCAGTGTTCGGCCCGGTGCAGGTGGCTTTGCAGCGACAGCGCGCGGCCCGGTTGCACGACGATCCGCTTGACCTGGAAGCGGTCGCCCTTGGCGATGCTGTCGAAGTAGCCCCAGGGCCTGTGGTCGCGCGGGAACTCGGTCGCCTGCCGCGCGCCCTTTGCGCGGAGAGCCTCGACGGCAAGGCGCACGTCCTGCGCTCGCGACCGGTCGGCCACCAGCACCGCGTCGGGCATGGCGACGGCGATGATGTCGGTCAGGCCGATGCCGACGATGGCGAGGCCCTCGTCCTCGGAGCGCAGGAGCGTGTTCTCGCAATCAATGGCGATGGCATCGCCGGCGGTGGCGACGCCGTGGTCGTCGGTGCCGTGCGCCCGCCAGACCGCGTCCCAGCCGCCGAGATCCGACCAGGTGCCGGCGTAGGGCACCACCGAGAGGTTCGGCGCGCGTTCCATCACCGCGTAGTCGAGCGAGATCGCCTCGGCCTGCGCCCAGGTCGCGGCGTCGAGGCGCAGGAAGCCCAGATCGGTGCGGGCGGCGGCGACGGCGGCGCGGACCGGTGCGAGGAGGCCCGGCGCGTGAGCCTCGGCAGCGGCAACGAGGGTTCGGGGGGTGAACAGGAAGATGCCGGCGTTCCAGAGGAACCGGCCCGAGGCCAGCATGGCGGTGGCGTCCTGCTTCTCGGGCTTCTCGACGAAGCGGGAGAGCGGGACGGCGCTGGGGCCGTCGGGGCGCTGGCCGAGTTCGAGCCAGCCGTAGCCGGTTTCGGCCCGGTCCGGCGCGATGCCGAAGGTGACGATGCGGCCCGCGCGTGCTGCCTCGGCTCCGGCCGCGACGGCTGCGCGGAAGGCTCCCGCATCGGGCACCACATGGTCAGAGGGGGCCACGAGCATCAGCCCGTCTGGATCGGTCGCTTCGAGATGGAGCGCGGCGGCGAGG
This sequence comes from uncultured Rhodobacterales bacterium, assembly GCA_964579325.1. Taxonomy (GTDB): domain Bacteria; phylum Pseudomonadota; class Alphaproteobacteria; order Rhodobacterales; family Rhodobacteraceae; genus CAZOHN01. Next base: position 6,190 of record CAZOHN010000096.1, on the reverse strand, counting down.
ACCGCGGGAGCGGTGTTGCGCGCCTCGGGCTCGATCAGGATCGCGCCGGGGGTGATGCCGGCGGTTGCCATCTGGTCGGCCACGATGAAGCGGAAGTCGGCGCCCGTCACCACCAGCGGCGGGGCGAAGCCCGCGCCCGAGAGCCTCCGGAGGCAGGTCTGGAACAGGCTGTCGGTGCCGAGGAAGGGGGCGAACTGCTTGGGATAGCTTCGACGAGAGAGCGGCCAGAGCCGCGTGCCCGAGCCGCCGCTGAGAACAACCGGTGTAATCATCCGTTCCTCTCGAAGCCCCCTCGCGAGAAGCCTCTGGCCAACAGATGTGGCAGGAACCCGCCTATCCCGCAAGAAGAATGCGGTGTCCGGGGAGCGTGCCGGGGGACGGGCCGTTGCGCGAAAGGCGCAGGGCTGGGCGATCGTGGCCTGCCCGGGCGGTGCGGCGGTTGGCAGGGGGCGGCCGGGCGACTAACTCGGGAGCATGTTGGGACTGAACAGGCTTTTCCGGCGCGCCGGACCGACCGCCCCCACCGGGCCGGCGCCGGACCGCCCGTTCTATGCCATCGGCGACGTGCATGGGCGTGCCGACCTGCTGGAGCGGCTTCTCGATGCCATCGCGGCCCGGCCCGACGGCGACAGCGCGACGCTGGTGTTTCTGGGCGACTACGTGGATCGCGGCCCCGACAGTGCCGGGGTGTTGCGGCGGATCGCGGGGCTGAAGGCCGAGGCTGGGGCGCGGGCGGTGATGCTGGCGGGCAACCACGAGGCGATGATGCTGGAGTTTCTCGACGACCCCGCGGCGCTGGGCGCGCGCTGGCTCAGGAACGGCGGCGGGCAGACGCTGGAGAGCTTCGGCATCGATGCGCCGGCCGAGGCGGAGGACCCCGAGGCGACTGACCTGCGCGCGGGGCTGGCGCTGCGGCTGGCCGAGGCGCTCGAACCCGAGGGGCGGGCGTTCCTCGACGACCTGCCGCTGGCCTGGTTCTCGGGCAATGTCGCTGCCGTCCATGCCGGGGCCGATCCGCGCCGCCCGGTGCTCGACCAGCTGGGCGAGGGGCTGCTCTGGGGCCACCCGGACTTTGCCTTGAGGCCGCGTAGCGACGGTGTCTGGATCGTGCATGGCCACACCATCGTCGCCACGCCCGTCGCGGCCGCCGGGCGCATCTCGGTCGATACCGGGGCCTATGCCACCGACCGGCTGACCGCCGCGCATGTCACCCGCGATGGCGTTGAATTCCTGACCGCCGCCCCCACCTGAGCGGGGTGCAGGTACCGGACGGGGCAGGGCCCCTGCGGTCTGTCGTGCGAGGACACAGGGCAGGGGACGGACATGAATTCGATGAAGGATGCGCTCGAGCGGATGATGGGGCCGGAGACACGGTCGCGCGTCGGGGAGTTCACCAAGGACAAGAAATCGCTGGTGGCGGGCGCCGCGGCAGGTGGCCTGCTGGCGATGATCCTGTCGGGCGGCAAACCCGGCAAGCTGATCGGCCGGTCGGTGAAGATGGGTGGCCTCGCGCTCGCGGGCGGCCTTGCCTACAAGGCCTGGCAGGACTGGCAGGCGGGCAAGGCCGTGCCGCAGGACGCGCAGGCCGCGTCCGAGTCGCCCGCGCTGCCGGCCCCGGAGGGAACCGCCTTCGCGCCGGCCGATCCGCTGCTGGCCGAGGCGCTGTCTGCCAAGCTGGTGCGGACGATGGTTGCGGCGGCGCGGGCCGATGGGCACCTGTCGGAGGACGAGCTGGCCACGATCCGGGCCGAAATCCCGCGGCTGGGGCTGGGCCGCGAGGCGGAGGCGCTGATCGTCGAGGAACTGGGCCAGACGCCCGATGCCCGGCGGATCGGCGCGATGGCGTCATCGCCCGAGGAGGCGGCCGAGATCTATGCCGCAGCACTTCTGGTCACCGGAGAGCCCGACCTGTCGGAGAAGGTCTGGCTGAGCAACCTTTCGGTCTCGCTGGGGCTGGAAGAGGGGCTGAAGCAGCATCTCGAGGCCAACGCGAGGGCGCTGGGCTGACGGGGTGGCGGCGGCGGGCACACCCGCCGCCTTGCCCGGAACCGGTCAGCCCGCCGCGAGCCCGGTGTCGATGGCCGCGAGCACGAGATCGACCTCTTCGGCGGTGATCGTGAGCGGCGGCGACATCACGAAGCTGTTGCCGACGATGCGGACCATCGCGCCTGCGTCAAGGACCGCCTTGTGCAGCCGCTTCATGCTGGCCATGTCGAGCGGCGTTTTCGCGGCCCGGTCCGACACCATCTCGAACGCCGCCATCAGCCCGTGACCGCCGCGCACGTCGCCGATGAGGTCGTGCTTTCCTTGCAGGCGCAAGAGCCCTTGGTGGAGTTGCGTGCCGCGCGGGCCGGCGTTCGCTTCCGGCTTCAGCCGCGCATTCTCGGCCATGCAGGCCGCCACCGCCGCCGCGCCCACGGGGTGCGCCGAGTAGGTGTAGCCGTGGAAGATCGCCGCCGCGCCACTGTCGTCCTTCTCGAACACCTCGGCGACGTCTTCGGCGATCATCACCGCGCCGACGGGGAAGTAGCCCGAGGTGATGCCCTTGGCGCAGCACATGAAGTCGGGCTTGACGCCCCAGTGCCGCGCGCCCGAGCCGTGGCCCGTCCGGCCGAAGCCGGTGATGACCTCATCCGAGATCATCAGGATGCCGTAGCGCGAGCAGATCTCGCGCATCAGCGGCATGAAGGTCGGCCCCGGGACGATCACCCCGCCCGCGCCCTGGATCGGCTCCATGATGAAGGCGGCGATGGTCTTGGGGTCCTGGAACTCGATCTCGTCGACCATGGCGCGCGCGATCTTCTGCGCGAGCGCCTCGGGGTCGGTCTCGTCGAACGGGTTGCGGTAGGTGTAGGGCGAGGGCAGGTGGAAGCAGCCCGCGAGCAGCGGTTCATAGGCCGTGCGGAAGCGGGCGTTGCCGTTGACGCTGGCGCCGCCGAAGTGGGTGCCGTGGTAGCCCTTCTTGAGGCTGAGGAACTTGGTGCGGGTCGGTTCGCCCTTGATCCGGTGATACTGGCGCGAGAGGCGCAGCGCGGTTTCCACGCTGTCCGACCCGCCCGAGGTGAAGAAGGCGCGGCCCATGCCATCGGCCGCGAAGTAGTCGCGCACCGCGAAGGAGGCCTCGATGGCGGCATCGTTGGTCGAGCCCATGAAGGCCGAGTAGTAGGGCAGCCGGTCGAGCTGGTCGGAGATCGCCCGCTTGATCGCGGCGTTGGAGTAGCCGAGGTTCACGCACCACAGGCCGCCCACCGCGTCAATCACGGTGCGCCCGTCGATGTCGGTGATGCGCACGCCCTCGGCCGAGGTGATGATCTGCGGCGGGGTCTTGAGCGCATCGCCCGGGGCGCCCATCGGGTGCCACATGTGCCGGGCGTTGTTCTCCTTGAGGAAGTTCGAATCCTTCATGAGGCGGGCCTTTCAGAGCTGTTGCCGGCACTATCCACGTGGCCTGCCGGATTGTCACGCTGCGTTGCGGCGAAAATGCGTTTCGGCTGGCGAAAAAGGGAAAGCCGCGTGTTTTCAATGGGTAGATGTATATTTCCATCCTGCGAAAAATAATTTCGAAAAAATTGATTGCTGCAGGTGAACCGCGTAGAACGGCGGCAACTCAAGGGAGGTCCTGCCCCATGTCACAGAATCCGGTCTTCATTCCCGGCCCGACGAACATTCCCGACCGTATCCGCAAGGCCTGCGACATCGCCACCGTCGACCACCGCTCGTCGCGGTTCGGCAAGATCTTCGGCCCCGCCATCGAGGGCGTGAAGGAAGTCATGCGCACAACGCAGGGCGAGGTGATCCTGTTCCCCGCCACCGGCACCGCCGGATGGGAAGCGGCGATCCAGAACACGCTCTGCCCGGGCGACCGGGTGCTGGCGGCACGTTTCGGCATGTTCTCGCACCGCTGGATCGACATGTGCCAGCGTCACGGCCTGGATGTGCAGGTCATCGAGGCGCCCTGGGGCGAGGGCGCGCCGGTCGACGCCATCGAGGCGGCGCTCGCGGCCGACAGGACGGGCGCGATCAAGGCCGTGCTGGTCACGCACAACGAGACCGCGACCGGCGTCAAGTCGGACGTCGCCGGCGTGCGCCGTGCGATGGACCGGGCCGGCCACGGCGCGCTCCTGATGGTCGATGGCGTCTCGTCGATCGGGTCGATGGACTTCCGCATGGACGACTGGGGCGTCGATATCGCCGTCACGGGCAGCCAGAAAGGGTTCATGCTGCCGCCGGGCCTGGCGATCCTCGGGATCAGCCCAAAGGCGATCCGCGCGATGGAGCGGGCGACGCTGCCGCGCACCTTCCTGGACTTCGCCGACATGCGCGCGTCCTACCTGCGCGGTGGCTACCCCTACACGCCGAGCGTCGGCCTCATCAACGGATTGGCGGAAGCCTGCGAGATGATCCGCGACGAGGGCCTCGACAACGTCATCGCGCGCCACCACCGGATCGCCGAGGGCGTCCGCCGCGCGGTCTTTGCCTGGGGCATGAAGCCCTGCGCCAAGCGGCCCGAGCTTTACTCCGATACGGTCACGGCGGTCGTCGTGCCGGAGGGCTTCGACGGGACGAAAGTCGCCACGCTGGCGGCATCGAAGTATGATGTGGCGCTGGGCGTCGGCCTGGGCGAGGTCGCGGGCAAGGTGTTCCGCATCGGCCACCTGGGCAGCTTGACCGACGTGATGATGCTTGCAGGTCTTGCCACGGCAGAGATGGTGATGGCCGATCTGGGAATGCCGGTGCGCCTTGGCTCTGGCGTCGCCGCGGCGCAGGACTATTATCGCAAGGCAGGGGAGGCGGCCGCGATGGCCGCGGAATGAGGACCATGAAGGACGCCGCCGAGATGTACATCCCGACGTTCGACGACGTGATCGCCGCGCATGAGCGGATCCGTCCACACATCCATCGCACGCCGGTCCTGACCTCGACCTACTTCAACGAACTGACCGGGGCCGAGTTGTTCTTCAAGTGCGAGAACTTCCAGAAAGCCGGCGCGTTCAAGGTGCGCGGCGCCTGCAACGCGGTGTTCGGGCTGACCGACGACATGCTGGAGAAGGGCGTCGCCACGCACTCCTCCGGCAACCACGCGCTGTCGCTGTCCTATGCGGCGGGCCGTCGGGGCATTCCCTGCCAGGTCGTGATGCCGCGCACCGCGCCGGAGGCCAAGAAGGCCGCCGTGCGCGGCTATGGCGGCGTCATCACCGAATGCGAGCCCTCGACCACCTCGCGCGAGGCGGTCTTTGCCGAAGTGCAGGCCCGCACCGGGGCCGAGTTCGTCCACCCCTACAACGACCCCCGCGTCATTGCCGGGCAGGGCACCTGCTCGCGCGAGCTGATGGAGCAGGTCTCGGACCTCGATGCAGTTATCGCGCCCATCGGCGGTGGCGGCATGATCTCGGGCACCTGCCTCACGCTGTCGAACATCGCCCCGAAGGTCGAGATCTTTGCCGCCGAGCCGGAACAGGCCGACGACGCCTACCGCAGCTTCAAGGCCGGGCACATCATCGCCGACGATGCGCCGAACACGATCGCGGATGGCTTGAAGGTTCCGCTCAAGGAACTCACATGGCACTTCGTGAGGAACCACGTCACCGATATCCTGACCGCCACCGAAGACGAGATCATCGACGCGATGAAGCTGACCTGGCAGCGGATGAAGATCGTGATGGAGCCGTCCTGCGCGGTGCCGCTGGCCACGATCCTCAAGAACAAGGACCGCTTCGCCGGCAAGCGCGTCGGCGTGATCGTCACCGGCGGCAACGTCGATCTGGACAAGCTGCCCTGGATCAAGGGCTGACGGCACCCGCGGGTGCCCAATGAGGAGGTAATGCCATGAACGCACCGACCAAGTTCGAAGGGCTGGAAGTCGGGTTCGACATCCCCGCCGTGCCGGGGATGGACGAGAAGGACATCCAGACGCCCTGCCTTGTGCTCGATCTCGACGCGCTCGAGCGCAACATCAAGAAGATGGGCGACTACGCCAAGGCGCACGGGATGCGCCACCGGGTGCATGGCAAGATGCACAAGTCGGTCGACGTGGCCAAGCTTCAGGAGAAGCTGGGCGGGTCGGTCGGGGTCTGCTGCCAGAAGGTCTCGGAAGCGGAGGTCTTCGCCCGTGGCGGGATCAGGGACGTGCTGGTGTCGAACCAGGTGCGCGACCCCGCCAAGATCGACCGGTTGGCGCGGATGCCCAAGT
>CAZOHN010000095.1:0-13320 GCA_964579325.1 uncultured Rhodobacterales bacterium | reverse complement strand
CCCCCGTCGCCCGTGCCGGGCGACTCCCCCCGAGGATATTTGGGGTCGGAAGAAGCTGGGATCGCGGAGGCGCGGGGGTGAGCGAGGCGCTGGGGCTGGAGGGCATCGAGAAGGCCTACAACCGGGGCAAGCCCTCGGAAGTGGCGGTGTTGCGGGGCGCTACGCTAACGGTTGCAGCGGGCGAGGTGGTGGCGCTGGTGGCGCCCTCGGGGGCGGGAAAGTCGACGCTTCTGCACATCGCAGGGCTTCTGGATACGGCCGACGCTGGCGAAGTGCGGCTGGGCGGGCGGGCGATGGCGGGCCTTTCCGACCGCGAGCGGACGGTGGCGCGCCGGGCCGAGGTCGGGTTCGTCTACCAGTTCCACCACCTTCTCCCCGAGTTCACCGCGGTCGAGAACATCGTGATACCGCAGCTTGCAAACGGTGTGTCGCGCAGTGCGGCAGAGGCGCGGGCGGGGGACCTGCTCGCCCAGGTGGGTCTTGGGGCCCGCGCGGGGCATCGGCCGGCGCAGCTTTCGGGCGGCGAGCAGCAGCGGGTGGCATTCTGTCGGGCGCTGTCCAATGCGCCGCGATTGCTGCTCGCAGACGAGCCGACGGGCAATCTCGATCCCGGCACGTCGGACCAGGTGTTCGGCGTGCTGGTGCAGCTTGTACGCGACACCGGGCTTGCGGCGCTGATCGCGACGCACAACCTCGACCTCGCTGCCCGGATGGACCGGATCGTGCGGCTCGACGCGGGCCGGGTGGTCTGATGCGGGGGCTGGCCATCTTTGTGGGGCGGATCGCGGCAAGTGTGGTGGCAGGGTGGTTCCTGGGGGCTATTATCGGCATCGCTCTTTGGCCGGAGTCGAACCTCGGGCCGCTTCTCGTGATACCCCCGGCGATCCTGGCGCTCTATACCCTTTCGTTCGTCGTGGTTCCGGCCGACTGGTGGCGACGGCGGCGCGGGGGAAACTGATCCCGATCAAGGCCGGTACGCCCTCCGACATGCGATGGTGGAATTATCGAACCGGACAAGGACCGATGCTCATGCGTGCCCTCATACCTGCCCTCCTCTTTGCCGCGACCCTTCCCGCCGCGGCGCAGGACCGCGTGCCCGACCTCGCCCTCGGCGAGGATACCTTCATGGCCGCCTGCGCGGGCTGCCATGGCGAGGCGGCGGACGGCGATGGGCCGATGACCGAGATCCTGATCGTCCCGGTCCCGGATCTGACCCAGATCTCGCGCCGGCATGGTGGCGCGTTCCCGTGGTTGACGGTGGTTCATTCCATCGACGGGAGGTCGGGACTGCTTCCCCACGGCGGCCCGATGCCGATCTTCGGGCACCTGTTCAAGGGCGATCCGGCGGTGGCGGATGCGCCCGACGGGACGCCGGTAATGGTGAGCGAGCGCGTGCTGGCCCTTGTGGACTACCTTGAAAGCATCCAGTCTGGGCCATGATGAAAGCCGCGCTTGCTGCCCTTGCTGTCGCAGGCCTCATGGCGGCCTGCTCTGCCCCGCCCGTCGAGGTGGGGCGCGCGGCCTATAGTGACCTCTGCGCCGGGTGCCACGGCGCCGATGGCCGAGGCGGAATGGCGTCCGGCACGGCGCGAGCACCCTCGGATCTCACGGGCATCGCTGCGCGCAATGGCGGGGTCTTCGACCGCAACGCGGTGATGACGATGATCGACGGCTACTTCCGCAGGCGTGATCCCACACATCCGATGCCCGAGTTCGGCGCGGAGCTCGGCGGACGGTTGGTGCTGGTCGAGACCGGTGGGGTGCTGACGCCGACGCCGGAAGTTCTTGTGGGACTTGCCGACTACCTCGCGTCGATCCAGGCGCACTGACCGGGATCCCCTTCAGCCATTCTCCGCAGGCTGCCGAGTGGCCTCGTCGTCGTCCTGCGGGAACCGGTGGCTGGTCCGGTTTGCGAAGGCCACGAGCGACAGCATGACCGGCACTTCCACCAGCACGCCCACCACCGTGGCAAGGGCCGCGCCCGAGTGCAGACCGAACAGGCCGATCGCAACGGCGACAGCCAGTTCGAAGAAGTTCGATGTGCCGATCAGCGCGCAGGGGGCCGCCACGCGATGCGGCACCCGCCAGGCCCAGGCCCAGGCGTAGGCGAGCCCGAAGATTCCGTAGGATTGGATCAGGATCGGCGTCGCGATCAGCGCGATGAGGAGTGGGTTCTCGAGGATGATCCCGCCCTGGAACCCGAAGAGGAGGAGGACGGTCGCGAGAAGGGCCAGCACCGTGAGCGGCTTCACGCGCTCGCGAAACGCCTCGACAGCGGCCGCGCCGCCTGCCCGGGAAAGGCGCGTGCGGGTGGCGATGCCGGCGGCGAGGGGCAGCAGGATATAGAGCACGACCGAGAGCACAAGCGTCTCCCAGGGGACGGCGATGTCGGTGACGCCGAGCAGAAAGGCGACGATCGGGGCGAAGGCGAAAACCATGACCGTGTCGTTGAGCGAGACCTGGACGAGGGTATAGGCCGGGTCACCCTTGGTCAGTTGCGACCAGACGAAGACCATTGCTGTGCAGGGCGCGGCGCCAAGAAGGATCAAACCGGCAATGTACTCCTGCGCGGTCTCGGGGGCGATGAGGTCGGCGAAGACGTGTTCGAAGAACAGCACGCCCAGCGCCGCCATCGAGAAGGGCTTGACCAGCCAGTTGACGGTTAGAGTGATGATCAGACCCTTCGGACGGCGGCCGATATCCTTGAGGCTGGCGAAGTCGACGGCCACCATCATCGGGTAGACCATCGCCCAGATCAACACTGCGACGGCGAGGTTGACCGAGGCGTATTCCAGTGCCGCAAGGGTGCCGAACAGGCCCGGAAGCGCCGCGCCGAGGGCGGTTCCGGCGAAGATGCAGAGCAGCACCCACAGCGACAGGAAGCGTTCGAAGAGTCCCAAGCGCGGCTCCGTCCGGCAATCGCGGGTGCGGCAGCGCACCCCGGCGATCCGGGGGGTAGCACCGGGGGCCGGGTGTGGCAATGCGGCGATCAGGCCCCGAACAGCGCCGGAAGCCTCAGTCCATGGTCCCGCGCGCAGGCGATGGCGTCGTCGTAGCCGGCGTCGGCATGGCGCCAGACGCCCGAGGCGGGGTCGTTCCACAGGACGCGCTCCAGCCGCCGCGCGGCCTCTGGCGTGCCGTCGGCCACGACGACCATGCCGGAGTGCTGGCTGAACCCAATGCCGACTCCGCCGCCGTGGTGGAGGCTGACCCAGGTGGCCCCCGAGGCGCAGTTCACGAGCGCGTTCAGCAGCGGCCAGTCCGATACCGCGTCTGAGCCGTCCTTCATTGCTTCGGTCTCACGGTTTGGGCTCGCGACGGAGCCGCTGTCGAGATGGTCGCGGCCGATCACGATCGGTGCCTTCAGTTCGCCCGAGGCCACCATCTCGTTGAACATCAGCCCGGCCCGGTGCCGGTCGCCAAGCCCGATCCAGCAGATGCGGGCGGGCAGGCCCTGAAAGGCGATGCGCTCGGCCGCCATATCAAGCCAGCGGTGGAGGTGGGCGTTCTCGGGGAAGAGCCGCTTCATGGCGGCATCGGTCGCGTGGATGTCGGCCGGGTCGCCCGAGAGCGCGCACCAGCGGAAGGGACCGATGCCCCGGCAGAAAAGAGGGCGGATATAGGCCGGTACGAAGCCCGGGAAGGCGAATGCGTTCTCCAACCCCTCGTCCTTCGCCACCTGGCGGATGTTGTTGCCGTAGTCGAGCGTGGGAACCCCTGCGTTCCAGAAGTCGACCATGGCCTCGACATGGGCGCGCATCGAGGCCCGCGCGGCAGCCTCGACCGCCTTCGGATCGGTCTCCTGCCTGGCGCGCCAGTCGGCGACGGACCAGCCCTTCGGCAGGTAGCCGTGGAGCGGGTCGTGGGCCGAGGTCTGGTCGGTGACGATGTCGGGGCGGGAACCCCCGGCCTTCATGCGGGAGAGAAGTTCGGGGAAGATGTCGGCGGCGTTGCCCAGGAGGCCGACGGACTTTGCCTCGCCCGCCTTCGTCCAGCGGTCGATCAGCGCCAGCGCCTCGTCGAGCGTCCGGGCCTTCTCGTCGAGGTAGCGGGTGCGGAGCCGGAAATCGATCCGCGTCTCGTCGCATTCGACGGCGAGGCAGCAGGCGCCGGCCATGACTGCGGCGAGCGGCTGCGCCCCCCCCATCCCGCCGAGGCCCGCAGTCAGGATCCAGCGGCCTTTCAGGTCGCCGCCATAGTGCTGCCGCCCGGCCTCGGCGAAGGTCTCATAGGTGCCTTGCACAATGCCTTGCGTGCCGATGTAGATCCAGCTTCCGGCTGTCATCTGGCCGTACATGGCAAGGCCCTTGCGGTCCAGTTCGTTGAAGTGTTCCCACGTCGCCCAGTGCGGAACGAGGTTCGAGTTAGCGATCAGCACGCGCGGGGCATCGGTATGGGTGCGGACAACGGCGACCGGGCGGCCCGACTGCACCACCAGCGTCTCGTCAGCCTCGAGCGTCTTGAGCGTAGCCACGATCCGGTCGAAGTCTTCCCAGGTTCGTGCCGCCCGTCCTATGCCGCCGTAGACCACCAGCTCATGCGGATTCTCGGCCACGTCGGGGTGAAGGTTGTTCATCAGCATCCGCATCGGCGCCTCGGTCAGCCAGCTTTTCGCGCTGATCTCGGTGCCGGTGGGCGGATAGACGTCGCGGAGGTTGTGGCGGGGGTTCTGGGTCATGCGGGCCTCCATCGGGCGAGGTCGGAAAGGATGCGGGCGAGGAGCGCGCGGAGCGGCTCGGCCTTCGCGGCGTCGTAGTTCCACGGTGGGGTCTCGGCGGCGAGGTAGGCCGCCTGCGCGATCTCCATCTGAATTGCGTGCAGGCCTTCTGTGGGCCGGCCGTAGTGGCGCGTCGTCCAGCCGCCCTTGAAGCGGCCGTTGAGGACTGCGGTGAAGGGGGTACGTTCCAGCGGGACGCCGCAGGCGGCTGCGACCATCCCTTCCAGGTCCGGGGCGCAGGACGCGCCGCCGTTCGTGCCGATGTTGAGGTCGGGCAGTCGTCCGTCGAACAGGAACGGGATTTCCGAGCGGATCGAGTGGCAGTCCCACAGGATCGCGAAGCCGTGGATTGCGCGCATCCGGTCAAGCTCGGCCGCCAGCGCCGCGTGGTAGGGCTCGTGGAAGGCTGTACATCGGCGTTCGACTTCCGCCGCGTCCGGCGGGGACTGCCAGATCGGGCGGCCGTCGAAATCGGTGACGGGCACGAGGCCGGTCGTGTTCTGGCCCGGATAGAGGCTTTCTCCCCCCGGTGGGCGATTGGGATCAATCACATAGCGATGGAACGTCGCACGCACCACCGAGACGCCCGGCAAGAGGCCGTCATAGAGCGCGCCGATGTGCCAGTCGGTATCCACCAGCGCAAGGCCGGTCGCGTTGAGTTGCGCCGCCACGTCGCCGGGCAACCAGGTCCCGCCATGCGGCTGGCCCAGCACCACGGGGCCGTCGCCCCGGATCACTTCGACCGGCGTCATCCGAGTACCGGCAGCACCACGCCGGGCGCGGAAGCCAGCGCGCCGGACGCGACGAGGCGAGCAGCTGCAGCGAGGTCGGGGGCCATGAAGCGGTCGGCGCCGAGCGGAGGGACCTGGGCGCGGATCGCCGCAACGGCGCGGGTGAGAGCGGGCGAAGTGGCGAGCGGCGCGCGGAAGCCGATGCCCTGCGCGGCGCAGAGCGCTTCGATACCGAGGATCGCCTCGAGGTTTGCGACCATCCGCGAAAGCCGCCGCGCGCCATGGGCGGCCATGCTCACGTGGTCTTCCTGGTTGGCCGAGGTCGGTGTGCTGTCGGTCACGGTCGGCGCCGCCAGGTGCTTGTTCTCGCTCATCAACGCTGCGGTCGTGACCTCGGCGATCATGTAGCCCGAGTTCAGGCCCGGGTCGGGTGTCAGGAAAGGTGGAAGGTCGAAGGACAACGTCGGGTCAACCATCAGCGCGACCCGGCGCTGGGCGATCGCGCCGATCTCCGCGACCGCCAGCGCGATCGTGTCGGCGGCGAAGCCCACCGGCTCGGCGTGGAAGTTGCCGCCCGAGACGATGCGGCCGTCGGGAAGCACCAGCGGATTGTCGGTCGCAGCGTTGGCCTCGGTTTCCAGCGTCCGGGCGGCATGGCGCAGCACATCCAGTGCCGCGCCCGCAACCTGCGGCGCACAACGGATGCAATAGGGGTCCTGCACGCGTGTGTCCCCATCGCGGTGGCTCTCGCGGATCGCGGACCCGTCGAGGAGCGCCCGCATCGCCGCCGCCGCTTCAATCTGGCCTGCATGGCCGCGCAGCACGTGGATCGCGGGGTCGAGCGGGGCGGTCGAGCCCATGATGGCGTCGGTAGACAGCGCTGCCGACACGAGCGACGTTCCCGCCGCGCTCCAGGCGCCAAAGAGACCTGCCAGTGCATAGGCCGTCGAGAACTGCGTGCCGTTGATGAGCGCAAGGCCTTCCTTGGGGCCGAGCGTCACCGGGGCAAGGCCCGCGAGGGCCAGCGCCTCCGCGCCCGGCATCACCGCGCCGCCTGTCTCGGCCGCGCCGTGGCCAATCATCACCGCGGTCATGTGGGCAAGGGGCGCGAGGTCTCCGCTTGCGCCGACCGAGCCTTGCGCCGGAATTACTGGCGTGACGCCCGCCTGTAGCATCCCCTCCAGCAGCGCGACGATCTCCCAGCGTACACCGGAGGCGCCGCGCCCCAGGCTGAGGAGCTTCAGCGCCATCATCAGCCGAGCGATGGCGCGCGGGATTGGCTCGCCGACCCCGCAGCAATGTGAGAGGATCAGGTTTTCCTGAAGCTTCTCCGTGTCCTGTGGGGCGATCCTCACGTTCGCGAGCTTTCCGAAGCCGGTGTTGACACCGTAGACCGGAACGCTCCCCGAGGCTGCCTGCGCCACGTGCGCCGCCGCCGCGTCGACCACCTGACGGCAGGCGGGGTCGAGCCGGGCCGGCGCTTCATCGCGCCAAATTGTCTCGAGAGTCTTGAGCGTCACCGCGCCGGGGGTGAGCGTCAGCATGGGCGGCCTCCGTGGTAACGGGCGTGGAGCGGCGGGCCGCCTATCAGGTAGGAGAGGTCGGCGGGCTGGTCGGCGTCCCAGACCGCAAGGTCGGCGCGGAGGCCAGCTGCAATGCGGCCGGTGTCGGCAAGGCCGAGCGCCCGGGCGGCAGTGACGGTCGCGCCCCGCAAAGCTTCCTCGGGCGTCATTCCGAAGAGCGTGCAGGCCATGTTCATGGCCAGGGGAAGTGACGCCATGGGCGAGGTGCCGGGATTGAGGTCGGTGGCCACTGCCATTGCCACGCCGGCCGCGCGAAGCGCTGCGATCGGGGGCACTTGCGTCTCGCGGAGCGTATAGTAGGCGCCCGGAAGGAGTACTGCGATGGTTCCGGAAGCGGCCATGGCTGCCACGCCATCGGCACGCAAGTATTCGAGGTGATCGGCCGACAAGGCGCCATTCCGTGCCGCAAGTGCCGCGCCGCCGAGGTCGGAAAGCTGCTCGGCGTGGAGCTTGACGGGCAGGCCGAGGGCGCGGGCTTCCGCGAAGACCACCTCAATTTCAGACGGTTGGAATGCGATCTTCTCGCAGAACCCGTCCACGGCATCGGCCAGTCCCTCGGAATGGGCCGCGCGCAGTGCGGGCAGGCAGACTTGCGCGATGTACTCGCCGGCATGGCCCGTGAACTCGGGCGGGATGGAATGGGCGCCGAGGAAAGTGGTCACGATGCGGACTGGGCGCAGGGCGCCGATCCGACGCGCAGCGCGCAGCATTCTCAGTTCGGTGCAAATGTCGAGGCCGTAGCCCGATTTGATCTCGAGGGTTCCGGTGCCCGTCGCTGCCATCTTGTCGATCCGGGGCAGGGCGGCGGCCACCAGGTCGTCCTCGGTGGCGGCCCGTGTCGCCCGAACCGTCGCGAGAATCCCGCCCCCGGCGGCAGCTATCTCGGCGTAGCTCGCGCCGTTTAGCCTCGCCTCGAACTCGGACGCCCTCGACCCTGCCCAGACGGCATGGGTGTGGCAGTCGATAAGGGCTGGGGTGACGAGGCGGCCGCCGCAGGGGTGTGTCGGGAGCGAACCGAAGTGAGTGGGCAAGTCTGACGCCGCGCCCGCCCAGGCGATCCGGCCGCCCCGGATAGCGACCGCGCCCCGTGGAACCAGCCCGTAGCCGGGCCCGTCCATCGAAGCGAGCGTGGTATCGGTGAGAAGGAGGTCGGTCATGGGTGATTCCGATTGCGCAGTATATTTGTATGGATGTATGGGTAATATGTCTAGACATTACGGAGTCCTACCATGCCCGCCATCCATGCCATCCATGCCGTCCGAGCCCGACTGCCCGAAGGATGGGCCGAGAGCGTTCGCGTCACGGTCGAGGGTGGGCGGATCGCAGCGGTGTCAGCGGGGCAGGGGGCAAAGGCCGGCGACACGCGCGTGGACGCGCTTCTGCCAGCGCCGGGCAACGTGCACTCGCACAGCTTCCAGCGAGCCATGGCCGGCCGTACCGAGACCCGCTCCGCGGGGCGCGAGACCTTCTGGACCTGGCGCGAGACGATGTACCGCTTTCTTGACCGGCTGACGCCCGAGCACATCGAGGCCATCGCCGCGTTGGCGTTCTGCGAGATGCAGGAGGCGGGTTATGCGGCGGTGGGCGAGTTCCACTACCTGCACAACCAGCCCGGCGGCGCGCCCTATGACCGGCCCGCAAACCTGGCCGAGGCAATCGCCCGTGCCGCTGCCACGACCGGGATCGGTCTGACGCTCTTGCCAGTGTTCTATCGCTACGGGGGAGTGGACCGAGCGCCGCTCAATGGCGGACAGTTGCGCTTCGGCACCAGCCTGGAGCACTTTGCGGCTATCGTCGAAGGCGCGCGCGCAGAGCTGACCGCCTTGCCCGCGGATTGTTGTCTCGGGCTCGCGCCGCACTCTCTGCGCGCAATGGCGCCGGAGGACTGGGCCGCGATCCATGCGCTCGATACCGGAGGGCCGCTGCACATCCATGCTGCGGAACAGCCGAGGGAGGTCCAGGAGGTTCAGGGCTGGCTTGGTGCGCGACCGGTGGAATGGTTGCTCGACACCCAGGCGGTGGACGGGCGATGGTGCCTGATCCACGCGACGCAGATGACTCCTGACGAGACGCTCCGTCTGGCGGCAAGTGGCGCGGTCGCCGGGCTTTGCCCCATCACCGAGGCGAACCTGGGCGACGGCGTATTCGACGGGTCGCGCTTTCTGGGAGCGGGCGGGCGGTTCGGGTTGGGGTCGGACTCCAACGTGAGGATCTCGCTGGCCGAGGAGATCCGTGCACTGGAGTACTCTCAGCGCCTGCGCGACCTGTCCCGAAACGTTCTCGCGCCGGAGCCCGTGGGAGACGCGGCGAGCCATACCGGGGCACGGCTGTTTCTTGGCGCGGCAGAGGGCGGCGCGCGGGCGCTCGGGCGCGATGCGGGGTGGATCGGCCCCGGGCGGCTTGCGGACCTCGTCGCGCTGGATGGAAACCATCCTGCGCTCCTCGGCCTTGCCGGCGATGCGCTCCTGGACGGGTTCGGATTCGTCGGCAGTGACGGGCTTGTCACCGACCTCTGGTCTGCAGGGCGGCACATGGTACGCTCGGGTCGCCACGTTGCGCGCGATGCCGTTCGAGCGGCCTATGCCGTAGCGCTGCGGGACCTGTTGGCATGACGGCCCCCTACCGCGAGGTGAAGGCCGAGATCCTGCGCCGCGTTCGGTCGCGCGAATGGGCGGCGGGTGCGCTCATCCCGGCCGAAACACAACTTGCAGAGGACTTTGGCTGTGCCCGGGCAACAGTCAACCGTGCCCTCCGCGAGCTGGCCGAGGAGGGCTTGCTCGATCGCCGCCGCCGGGCCGGAACCCGCATCAGCGCGGAACCGGTCCGGCGCGCGCGGTTCGACATCCCGATGATCCGTCCCGAGGTGGAAGCGACCGGCGCACCTTACCGCTATGCGCGCCTTGCACGACGCGCGGTCCCATTGCCGGGCTGGCTTGCGGCGGAGCTCGCGATTGCATCCGGCCAGCCCGCCCTCCAGGTTTCGGCAATGCACTATGCCGGGCCTGCCCCCTTCGCCCACGAGGACCGTTGGATCATCCTCGCCACCGTGCCTGGTGCCGCAAAAGAGACTTTCGAGACGACCAGCGCGAACGAATGGCTGATTGGCCAGGTGCCGTTCTCGGAAGCGCAGATGGTGTTCTCGGCGGCCCGTGCCGGAGCCGAGGCGGCTGGATTTCTCGGCCTTGCGGAGGGCGATCCGGTGTTCCGGGCCGAGCGCACGACTTGGCTTGATGGAAAGCCCGTCACCCGGGCGCGCCTCACCTACCCGCCCGGATACCGGATGGTCACCCGGTTCTAGAGCTTCGTTGCCTCGGTAGGCGGAGTAATCTGTCTGAGCTTCACATTGGCTTCACGCCAGGCGATGTAGCTCACCGCCCCCGCGATCACCGCACCGCCGACGATCACCCAGGCGTCGGCTGCCTCGTCGAACAGGAGCGTCCCCAGAAGCACCGCCCAGACCAGTTGCAGGAACGTCACAGGCTGTGTCACCGCAGCCGGTGCCACCGCGAAGGCCCGGGTCATGGTATAGTGGCCCGCCGTTGCAAAGCCCGCGACCACCGTAAGCCAGCCGAGGTCCGTCCAGGACGGTGGCACCCAGACCGCCCAGGCGAAGGGTGCTAGGCCAAGGGCTACGGTCACCGACAGGATCGCGACCACGACCGTTGCCGGCAGTTCGGTGGAAAGGCGCTTTGCGATCAGGTAGGACGCGCCGAACGCCAGCGCCGTCACAAGCATGGCGACATGGCCGGGGTCGAGCTCGCGGAACCCCGGGCGCAGGATGATGAGCGCGCCGAGCAGTGCCGCGCCGATCGCCGCAAGTCGCCGCAGCGCGAGTGCCTCGCCGAGGAACAGTGCCGCGCCGAGCGTGACGTAGATCGGGTTGAGAAAGTTCATCGCTGTGACTTCGGCGAGCGGAATACGTGTCATTGCGTAGAACCAGCAGAGCACGCCGACGGTGTGGATTGCTCCGCGCAGTCCGACCAGCCGCCACTGCAGGACGGAGAGGCGCGTGCCGGCCAGAGTCCGCAGGACGGGCAGCAAGAACAGAAGCCCCAGAACGAATCGCAGGAAGGCCGATTGCGCCGAGGGGATCGAGGTTCCGAGGTGCTTGACGATCACGTTCACGCCCACGAAGGACAGGCCCGTGACAAGCATCCAGAGGATGCCTTCGAGCGGCCGGGAGTGTGCGGAGGGGGAGGGCCGCGTCATTGCGAGGCGGAGGTAAGCGCAAGGTCCGGGCGCCCGCAAGTCACAGCAGCATGAGTTTCGCCGCGATTGCCCACATCAGCAGTCCTATGCCGGTGTCGAGCACGCGCCAGGCCGAAGGTCGTTCGAAGACGGGTGCCAAGAGGCGCGCACCGTATCCGAGCGAAAAGAAGAAGGCGAAGGAGGCAGCGACTGCGCCCGCGCCGAACAGGGCCTCGCGGCCCGGCCACTGCGCCGAGATCGAGCCGATGAGCACGACCGTGTCCAGGTAGACGTGCGGATTGAGCCAGGTGAAGGCCATGCAGGTGAGGAGAGCCGCCGACAGCGTCCCGGCACCTGCCTCGGCGGCACGGAGTGCCGCACCGCCCGTAAGGGCCGAACGGAAGGCGCGCAGGCCATAGGCGAGGAGGAACACCACGCCGCCCCAGCGCAGACCCTCGATGACCCACGGAGCGCTGGAGGTGAGTGCGCCCATGCCAACGACTCCGGCAACGATCAGGAGGGCGTCGGAAACCGCACAGGTCAGCACCACTGGCAGCACATGGGCGCGCAGGAGCCCTTGGCGAAGAACGAAGGCGTTTTGCGCGCCGATCGCGAGGATCAGGCCGATGCCAGTAAGGAAACCTGTCAGTGCGGCCTGCATCTTGCTCTCTCCACCTTGCCGGGCTTTCCTGACAGCTTTTCGTGCCTTAGAGAACTGAGGTGAACTTCGTCTGCCTTAGCAAGAATTAATCGGATGCTCGACTATCCCGCTCTTTCCGCGCTTGCCGCCGTCCTGCGCACCGGCAGTTTCGACCGTGCGGCAGCCGACCTCGGTGTCACGGCCTCGGCCGTCTCGCAGCGGGTTAAGGCGTTGGAGGAGCGGGTGGGGGCCGTCCTGATCCTGCGGGGGCAGCCCTGCACGGCAACGGAAGCGGGCGCTCGGCTTGCACGGCATGCAGCAGAGGTGGCACTCCTCGAAGCCGAGTTGGCGCGGGAGTTGCCCGGAGCACGGGCCAGCGAGGGGCGGCCGCTGATCCGCATTGCGGTCAACGCAGACAGTCTGGCTACCTGGGTGCTCGCCGGCCTTTCGCAGGTCGAGGACGTGCTCTTCGACCTCGTGGTGGACGACCAGGACCATTCCGCCGACTGGCTGCGGCGCGGGGAGGTGAGCGCGGCTGTCACATCGCGCGCACAACCGGTGCAGGGCTGCAATGCGCTGCGGTTGGGACGGTTACGCTACCGGGCCACCTGCGCGCCGGGGTTTCGCGACCGGTGGTTCCCTAATGGTGTCACGCCCGAAGCTCTGGCCTGTGCGCCCGCACTCACGTTCAACACCAAGGACCGGTTGCAGGAAGATTGGGCCGCAAGGTCCTGTGGCCTGCGCACGGTCCTGCCGACACATCTGGTCCCGTCGTCCACCGCCTTCATCGAAGCGGCCCGGCGGGGGATGGGTTGGGGCATGAACCCCGAGGTCCTGATTGCCGGCGACCTCTT
Source organism: uncultured Rhodobacterales bacterium (assembly GCA_964579325.1). Classification (GTDB taxonomy): domain Bacteria; phylum Pseudomonadota; class Alphaproteobacteria; order Rhodobacterales; family Rhodobacteraceae; genus CAZOHN01. Next base: position 607 of record CAZOHN010000095.1, on the reverse strand, counting down.
CGAAGGCACACTCGTGGCCTTGCCCGGGCCGCCCTTCGACGTGACATTGCACTGGCAATGGAACCGGATCGCATCAGCGGCGCTCGCACCGCTCACGGCGGCGGTCCGGTCTGCGGCGCGTGCGGTACTGCTGGCCTGACCGGCGGTCAGAGCGCGTCCATCACCGCATCGGCCGCCTCGAAATTGGCGGTCACGTTCTGCACGTCGTCGTCGTCGTCGAGCGCGTCGAGAAGCTTCATCAGCTTCTGCATCCCCTCGAGGTCAAGCTCGGTCGTGGTCTGAGGCTTCCAGACCAGCTTCGCCGTCTCACTTTCGCCGAGGCTTGCCTCAAGCGTGGTCGATACGGCGGCGAGATCTTCGGCGGCGCAGGTGATCCAGTGGCCGTCCTCGTCGCTCTCGACGTCCTCGGCCCCGGCCTCGATCGCCGCCATCATCACCGTATCGGCATCTGCGGCGCCGGCGAGGTACATGATCTCGCCCTTGCGGTCGAACATGAAGGCGACCGAGTTGGTCTCGCCGAGGTTGCCGCCGAACTTGGTGAAGTAGCTGCGCACGTTTGAGGCGGTGCGATTGCGGTTGTCGGTCATGGCCTCGACGATAACGGCGA
>CAZOHN010000094.1:0-13331 GCA_964579325.1 uncultured Rhodobacterales bacterium | reverse complement strand
ATCGCCCGGGCGCTCGCCTCCGAGGCCCGGCTCGTCATCGCGGACGAGGCGGTCTCGGCGCTCGACGTGTCGATCCAGGCGCAGATTGTGCAGCTTCTGATGGAGCTTCAGGCCGAACGGGGCCTGTCGCTCCTGTTCATCAGCCACGACATGGCCGTGGTCGAGGAGATCGCCCATCGCGTCGCGGTCATGTCCCTCGGCCAGATCGTCGAGATCGGGCCGCGCCAGGCGGTGATCGGCGACCCCCGCCATTCCTACACGCGCCGCCTCTTGGCCTCGGTCCCGGTGCCCGAAGCGGGACGGCGCATCGACCGCAGCTTCATCCAGGGCGAGGTGCCCAGCGCCATGCGCCGCGTGGGCGACACGCCCGCGCCGGTGCGGTTGACGGAGGTCGCGCCGGGGCATTGGGTGGCCGACGAATGACGGGGGAGCGCGCATGAGGATGGACGGCATGGTGGCGGTCGTCACCGGCGGCGCGGGGGGCATGGGCCGGTCGACCGCCCTTCTCTTCGCGCGCGAAGGGGCCCGCGTCGTCGTGGGCGACGTGGACGAGGCGGCGGGCGCCACTCTGGCCGAGGAGGCCGCGGGCGCGGCTGGGCAGATCGTCTTCCAGCCCTGCGACGTGGCGCGCGAGGGTGACGTGGCCGCCCTGATCGCCACCGCCGAGGACCGCTTCGGCCGGCTCGATACGATCTTCAACAACGCCGGCATCGAACAGCCGGTCACCCCCACGCCCGACGTGACGGACGCACTCTTCCGCCGCGTGATCGACGTGAACCTGATCGGCACCTTCCACGGGATGAAGCACGCGCTCCCCGCGCTGCTGCGCGCGGGCGGCGGGACGATCGTGAACAACTCGTCGGTGTCGGCCTTCGCGAACGTGGGCGGCAACATCTCCTATGCCGCCTCCAAGGGCGCGGTGATGTCGATGACCCGCGTCGTTGCCATCGAGTTCGCGCGGCGCAAGATCCGCTGCAACGCGATCAACCCCGGCGTCATCGACACCGGGATGAACCGCCGCAACGCGGCGTTGGCCGAAGATCCCGCCGCGCTGGAACGCCGCTGGTCCGAGATCACGCCGATGGGCCGCATGGGCACCGGCGACGAGATCGCCGAGGCGGTGCTGTTTCTGGCCACGCCCTCCTCGTCCTTCATCACCGGCGTGGGCCTTCTGGTCGATGGCGGGCGGGTGGCGACATGACCCGGCGGCTCCAGGGCAAGGTCTGCGCGGTCACGGGCGCTGCGCGCGGCATCGGGCTGGCGGTGGCGCAGGCCTATGCCGCCGAGGGGGCGACAGTCTACGCGCTGGACCGCATTGAGGGCGAGTTGCCCGAGGGCCCTGGCCTGCGCCCGCGCGCGCTGGACGTGACGGACGCCGAGGCGGTGGCCGCGACCTTCGCCGCCATCGAGGCCGAGGCGGGCGGCGTCGACGTGCTCGTGAACAACGCGGGCATCATCTTCTTCAAGCCGATCGAGGAGACCTCCGTCGCCGACTGGGACGGGCTGATGGCGGTGAACCTGCGCGGTGCCTTCCTGTGCACCCGGGCCGTCGCGCCGGGGCTGAAGGCGAAGGGGCGCGGCGCGATCCTGAACGTGTCGTCGAACGCAGGCGTCCGGGGCGGCGACGACGAGAGCGCCTATTGCGCCTCAAAATTCGGGATCGAGGGGTTTTCGCGCGCGCTCGCGGTCGAATTCGGCAAGCACGGCGTGTCGGTTAATACGGTCACACCCGGCCATCCAGTGCGCACCGCCATGAGCGAGGTCACCTACGGCCCCGAGAACCGCGCGATCTGGAAGGACCCGGCCGAGATCGCCCCGGCCTTCGTCCATCTCGCGCTTCAGGGGCCGGACGGCATCCACGACCGGCATGTGCGGGCCTGGGATCTGGTGGTTCAACTGCGGGAGAGGGCGGCATGAGGATCCTGATCGAGGCAGATCGCGCGCTTGACGGCATGGGGGGCGTGCTGGAAAAGGCCGCGCTCCTGATCGAGGGCGACCGGATCGCGGGCCTCGCCCGGCAGGCCGACATGGGCAGGCCAGAGGGCGCCCGCGTGGTTACGGCCCCGCCGGGTGCCACCCTGATGCCCGGGCTCATCGACGCGCATGTGCATCTGGCCTGGAGCGGCGCGCCCGACCCCGCCACGATGCGCGCCGAGACGATGGACCAGTCCTTCCCCGAGGTCGCGCTGCGCGCCGCCGCCCGCGCCCGCGACAGCCTGATCCACGGCATGACCGCCCTGCGCGACATGGCGGCACCCGGCGGTATCGCCATCGACCTTTCCGCCGCCATCGCTTCGGGCCATGTCGTGGGGCCGCGCGTGGTCGCCTGCGGGCGAGGGCTGACCGTGACCGGCGGGCACATGGACCGCCCGACGCCCGACCACATCGGCATGGCAGGCGCGCGCGCGTCCTGCGACGGGGCGGAGGGCTTCCGCAAGGGCGTGCGGGTCGAGGCGCGGCGCGGCGCGGGGTTCATCAAGATCAACGCCTGCGTCAGCGCCCACAAGCGCCCCGGGGTCTGGTACCGCCCCGAGATGACGCCCGAGGAGATCTGCGCGGCCTGCGACGAGGCGCATGTGCAGGGCATGACGGTGGCCGCCCATACCTCGGGCGGCCCGCCCCTGACCGCGACCGTGGCGAACGGGGTCGACTGCGTCGAGCACGCCCACTGGATCGACGACGACTGCATCGCGCTGATGGCCGAACGCGGCACCTTCGTCGTGCCCACCCTGCTCGTGAACGAGCGCACCTTCGAGCTTGCGCCCGAGGGCGCCCACATCTCGCCCTGGAGCGTGGCCGTGCGCGAGGCGAAGTGGATCTCGCTCGCCAAGGCGCGCGCGGCGGGCGTCCGCGTGGGCGCGGGCACCGATGCGGGCTTCATGGTGCCGCATGCCACGATGTTCTGGCGCGAACTCGCGCTGCTGGTCGAGGGCGGGTATTCCGCGCGCGAGGCGATCGCCTGCGCCACCTCGGTCAATGCCGACATCCTCGGGATCGAGGCCGGGCGGCTGCGGGCCGGGGCGCTGGCCGACCTCCTGATCGTCGAGGGCGATCCGGCGGGCGACATTTCGATCCTTGGCGATCCCGCGCGCCTCACCGTCTGGAAGGGCGGCGCGCAGGTCACCGAACGCGGGCGGCTTCTGACCCCCTGGCCCGAGGGGGTTGCGGCATGAAGCTGTTCCGTGCCGACCGGCTGATCGACGGGACCGGGGCCGCGCCGCTTTCGGGTGCGGCGGTGCTGGTGAAGGGCGACCGCATCGTCGCGGTGGGCCGGGCCGCGGACATAGGCCAGCCCGAGGGGGCGGAAGTGATCGACGCAGCCCCCGGCGGCACGCTGATGCCGGGCCTCGTCGACGCGCATGTCCACTTCGCCTATTCGGGCGCGGTCAACCCGCTCGCCTTCCGCGCCGAAAGCGCGACGTTGCACTACCCGGCGATGGCGCTTCGCGCGGCCGCCCATGCGCGCGCGACGCTGGCGCACGGCTTCACCGCGGTGCGCGACATGCACGCGCCGGGCGGGACCATCATCGATCTGAAGCGGGCCGTGGACGAGGGACTTCTAGAAGGCCCGCGCATGATCGCCTGCGGGCTGGGCCTGACCGTAACCGGCGGCCACATGGACCAGCCGGGCTTTGCCGACCACATGAGCTTTCGCGACATGAACGGTGTCTGCGAGGGGCCGGACGGCTTCCGCGCCGGGGTCCGGGCTCAGCTGAAGCGGGGCGCAGATTTCATCAAGCTGAACGCCTGCGTGGGCCACCGCGGCCCGGACGGGCGGCTGTCGCGCATGGAGATGACCCGCGCCGAGATCCGCGCCGCCTGCGAGGAGGCGCATGAACAGGGCGTGATGGTCGGCGCCCATACCTCGGGCGGGCTGCCGCTCCGCGCCGCCGTCGAGGAAGGCATTGACACGGTCGAGCACGGCCACTGGATCGATGACGAGACGCTCGACCTGATGGCCCGACGCGGCACATGGCTTGTCCCCACGCTGGCCGTCCACGAGATCTGTTCGGCTACAGCGCTGGCCAACCCCGAGACCTCCGAGGGCCAGAGACGCTGGGCACGCGAGGCCGATGCCGCCAAGTGGGACCGTCTCGACCGCGCCCGGCGCGCAGGCGTGCGGCTTGCGGCCGGGTCGGACGCGGGCTTCTACCTGCGGCACGGCGCCGACAACGGCCGCGAGATCGAGCTGTTCGTCGAGGGCGGCTTCACGCCCCTCGAGGCCATCGGCATCGCCACGGAGAACGGCGCGGACCTCATGGGGATCGAGGCGGGGCGGCTTGCCCCCGGACGCCTTGCCGACCTCCTGATCGTGGAGGGCGATCCAACGACCGACATCCGCATTCTGCGCGATCCTCGCCGGCTGCGGGTTTTCAAGGGCGCCACCGAGGCGGCGCCGCCCCCTTTCGTTCGGGGCGTGCCCCGCCCCGAACGCGACGACAAGACGACAACCAACAGGAAACAGGAGCACCAAGCATGAAAAGAATGCTATGCACGGCCGCAGTTCTGGCGGGCATGTCCATCTCGCCCGTATGGGCGCAGGACGGGCTGACCGTGATCTGGGGCGAGGACAACGCGACGCCTGCGCTGTTCGACCCGCGGATTACCCAGTCGCGCCACGAGATGCAGGTCATCTGGCAGGTCTTCGACACGCTGATCGCCGCTGATGGCGACGGCCAGTTGCACCCGGGCCTCGCCACCGCATGGGAAGTGGCCGATGACTTCAAGTCGCTGCGCATGACGCTGCGCGAGGGCGTGACCTTCCATGACGGCACCCCCTTCAACGCCGAGTCGGTGAAGTTCACCTTCGACACGATCGCAGATCCGGCGACCGGCTCGCAGGGCGCGATCGACTATCTCGGCCCCTACGACCGGACCGAAGTGGTCTCAGACACGGAACTCGTGCTCCACTGGAAACGGCCCTACCCGCCGATGCTGACAGCGCTGTCCGAGGCCTATCTCGCCCCGGTCAGCCCCACGGCCGTGCAGGAGAAGGGCAACACGGGCTTCGCCCAGATGCCCGTCGGCACCGGGCCGTTCCGCTTCGTGCAGTGGGACCAGGGCCAGCAGGTGATCCTCGAACGCTTCGAGGACTACGCGTGGGCACCTGAATTCTACAACAACGAAGGCCCGAGCCAGGTGGAGCGCATCGTCCACCGCTTTATCGAGAACGCGGGCACCCGCGTCGCGGCGCTCGAGGCCGGCGAGGTCAACATCATCGAGCGTACGCCGCCGCTCGACATGCTGCGCCTGAGCCGCATGGACGAATTCGGCACGATCTCGGCTACGGTGTCGGGCCTGCCGTTCTCGATGATGTTCAACACCTCGCAATGGCCGCTCGACGACGTCAACGTCCGCAAGGCGGTAATCCAGTCGGTGGACCGGGCGGCCCTGGCCGACAACCTGATGTTCGGATTTGCCAATCCGGCCTTCGGTGTCCTGTCCACCGCCACCCCGAACTACTGGGCGGGCGCAGAGGAGTACTATCCCTACGACCCCGAGGCCGCGACGGCGCTTTTGGTCGAATCGGGCTGGGAAATGGGTTCTGACGGCATCTGGAAGAAGGACGGACAGGACCTGTCGATCCACTACATCTCGATGCTGGAACCAGATACCAGCGTGGCGCTTCAGGCGGCCCTGCGCGAGAACGGCATCCATCTGGAGGTCGAGAACGTGACGAAGGCGCGGCAGGACGAACTCGTCATGTCGAACCAGTTCGACATGGGCGCGATCCAGTGGGTGTCGAACGACCCTTCCGTCCTGCGCATCCCGTTCCATTCCTCGAACATCCCCGGACCGGGCCAGTTCAAGTTTAACTGGATGCACATCGCGTCAGCTGAACTGGACGGCAAGCTGGAGGCAGTGACTTCGGCCACCTCGCCCGACGAGCGCAACCAGATCTACGCCGACATCCAGAAGTATATCATGGACGAGGCGCTGTTCTGGGCCATCCGTGACCAGGTGCAGACCATCGCGCATGATGCGAGCCTTGAGGGCTTCACCTTCGCGCCGGGGCGCTGGCAGGTGCGGTTCTACGACGTTCGCAAGGCGGAGTGATCCTCGGCGCCGGCTCCTTTCCTGGGGGCCGGCGCATCTGCCTCTGCCGTCTTGTCAGAAGGATTCCTTTTGAGGAAGCCAGGGCGGCCTCGTAGCCTTTGGGACACAGCCCGCCCCCTTCAAGTACTTCCACGGCAGACCGGAGATCATCCGCATGACGGTGATAATGTACGTTCGGTTCCCTCTCTCGCTCCAGAACGTCGGGTGCCTGGGGGACGATGCAAACTATATAAATCAATGCATTAGACCAGAGAAGGTTCGACGTCAGGCCGTCCCGCTCCGCCACTTGCCCTTGAGGAACGGTTCTCTCGACCCGGCTGCGGCCGGATTTTTCCGTTGTTTTCGGGGGTTATGCAGGTGAGGCTGTTAACCGGTTCCCGCGCCAACAGGCCTGAACGCGGTCTCTCCCTGTCGATATTCTCCGGGCCTGTTGCCTTCCCTTGTTTGGTGAAGTAGCATAAAACATTGAAATTGATTGATAAATATCCTCGTCCGGTTCCAGTGGTTGGAAAATCCACTCGCTTTGCGGAGAGGACCGCAGTCGAAAGTCGAAAATTTGCCCGTCTCGAGCTTGCCTAAGGTCACGGCGGTCAGGGCTTACACAGTCTGCAGTCTATCCATCTGCCCAGCTTTCGGCGCCTAGTGGCAGCTCGTTCAACTCCCTTCGGGCTTCTGGCCAGCCAGGATAATGGTGGCTCATGAGCTCGAAGAACCGCGTAAGCGTCCGGCGTCGCTGCTCTGCCGCGCATAGAGGGTGATCGATAGTGTCCACTATGGGATAGTGGACACTGTGGGTGCGTGATGGCGCGTCGGACGAAGCGGCTTTGGACGGATGAGGAGAAGCGGTCGATCTGTTTGCAGACGACGGCACCGGGCGTGTCGGTTGCGCGGGTGGCGCAGCGGTATGCGATGAACGCCAACCTGATCTTCAAGTGGCTGCGCGACCCGCGCTATGCGCCGGAGCCCCCGGCGGAGCCGGATGCGGCGTGTTTCCTGCCGGTCGAGATCGTCGATCGGCCCATGCACGACGATAGCGAAGCCGCCGTCGGTCCGGTGCCTGCGGCAGGCACGATCGAGATCGACACGGCGGGTGGTCACCGGCTGCGGATCAGCGGAGCCTACGATCCCGAGGCGCTGGCCCGGCTGATCCGGGGCCTGTCCGGATGATCCCGGTCCCGGCAAACACCCGCGTGTGGCTGGCGGCAGGCGTGACCGACATGCGGCGCGGGTTCACCACGCTGGCGGCCCAGGCGGAGACAGTGCTGAAGCAGGACCCGTTCGCCGGGCACATGTTCGTCTTCCGCGGCCGGCGCGGTGATCTGATCAAGATCATCTGGTGGGACGGCCAGGGCGCATGCCTGTTCTCGAAGCGGCTGGAGAAGGGGCGGTTCGTATGGCCGTCGGCGAAGGAGGGCAAGATCGCGCTGACGCCGGCGCAGCTGGCGATGCTGCTGGAAGGGATCGACTGGCGCCTGCCACGGCGTAGCTGGACGCCGCTCAAGGCAGGATAAACCGGGCGCGACAGCACGTTCGGGATTCCTGTTTAGCCCCTGTTTTGGTATGATTGGCCATGCTGGACCTGGCCAAATCCCTGCCCGAAGACCCCGAGGAACTGCGGCGGTTCACGGCGCTTTTGCTGGCCGAAGTGAAGTCGCAGGCGATGCTGATCGAGAAGCTGCGCCACCAGCTCGCCGGTCACCGCAGCCATCGGTTCGGCTCATCCTCTGAGACGATCGAGCAGCTTCAGCTGGCTCTGGAAGCCAGCGAGATCTCCGTCGCCAAGATGACCGCGAAGCTGCGCCTGCCGGACGAAGAGGAGAAGGACAAGCCGAAGCGTCGTCCCATCCCCGACCACATCCCGCGCCAGGAGATCGAGCTTACCACCGGCGATGATGACTGTGCCCATTGTGGCGGCACGCTGCGACGCCTGGGTGAGGATGTGACCGAAGAGCTGGAGTACGTGCCCGGCCGGTTCATCGTCAACCGGATCGTCCGTCCGCGCATGGCCTGTTCCGGTTGTGAGACATTTACGCAGGCCCCTCTGCCATCCCGCCCCATCGAACGCGGTCGTCCCGGCCCCGGTCTTCTGGCGCATGTGCTGGTCTCCAAATACGCCGATCATCTGCCGCTCTATCGCCAGAGCCAGATCTTCGAGCGCGAGGGGCTCGACCTCGACCGCTCGACGCTGGCGGATTGGGTTGGCAAGTCCACTGCGCTTCTGGAACCGCTCGCCGATGCCATCGGACGGCATGTGCTGGCCGGACAGGCGATCTTCGCGGATGACACCCCGGTGAAGATGCTGGCGCCCGGCACCGGGAAGACCGCAACGGCGCGGCTGTGGACATACGGGCGGGACGAGCGGCCCTGGGGCGGCGAGGCGCCGCCCGCCAGTTGGTATCGCTTCTCGCCCGACCGGAAGGGCCAGCACCCCAAGGATCACCTGTCAGGATATCGCGGCTGGATGCATGCCGATGGCTACGCCGGGTTCGAAGACATCTACCGGTCCAGCGACATCCACGAGGTCGCCTGCATGGCCCACGTCCGGCGCAAGTTCGTCGACGTCCACAGGGCCCAGGGCTCGGCCATCGCTGACGAGGCCATCCGGCGCATCGCGCAACTCTACGCGATCGAGAAGGAGGCGCGTGGATCGCCGCCCGACAGGCGTGTCGAGATCCGCCAGGCGAAGGCGGCGCCGATCTTCGACGGGTTGGAAAGCTGGTTGCACGAGCAACTACCGACGATCTCCGGCAAGTCGCCGCTGGCCATGGCGATCCGATACGGCCTGACGCGCATGAAGCGGCTTCGGCTCTATCTCGATCACGGCGTCCTCGAACTGGACAACAACACGGCCGAGCGCGCCATGCGATCGGTAGCGGTCGGACGCAAGAACTACCTGTTCGTCGGCTCGCAGACCGGCGGCCGCGCCGCCGCCATCGCCTACACGCTGATCGAGACCGCCAAGCTGAATGGCATCGACCCGCAGGGATGGCTCGCCGATACGCTGGCCTGCATCCCCGACTACAAGATCACCCGCGTGGATGATCTGCTGCCGTGGAACTGGTCAAACCACGCGGCCTGACCGGACGCTTACAGAACCGCTCGCTGTGACGAGGCTCGAGAAGGTGCATCAGTTCGTGGACAATGACCTACTCCAGTAGGTCCTTTGGCTTTTTGACGAGTTCGGTGCTTCGTGCCGCAGCCGCAGTTCGGCATCGGCGCGCTGCCCGACCGCATCCTCTGGCTCGATCCCGATGCGCTGACCGAGGCCATTCCGGGGATCCCCTGAGCCGGCAGTCGCCTGCGCGAATTGCGCAGGCATCACCCGGCAACGGGAGCCCCGCACGTCGCCCCATTGGCCCACCGTCTTCAACACCAGGACCCTTTGCGCATGACCCCTCGCCGTTCCGAACAGGGCTTCGTCCGCATGCCCGATGCCGAGTTCGAGGCGATCCTGACCCGCGCGGCCGAGGCAGGTGCCAGGCGCGCGCTGGCCGATGTCGGGCTCGACGGTACGGAGGCTGCGATGGATGTCCGTTACCTGCGTGCGCTCGTGGACAGTATCCGGCTGGTGCGCCGCACCGCGATGCAGACCGCCATCCGCATGATCACCACCGGCGTCATTCTCGCCCTGCTCGCGGGCATCGCCCTCAAGCTCAAGATCTTTGGCGGCGGGTCCTGAGCCCAGGCGTCGCGCAGACGCACCGCCCAACCCCGCACCGCCCCGCACCGCCCCTTGTCGCACCGACGCTCCCACCCGAAGCCGCCTCCCCCTGGGGCGGCTTTGCGCATTCCCAGGAGGACCCCATGTCCGATCCCGTCCGTACCTTCCGCCACTTCCGCGACGTCCCCACCTCCCTCTGGCGCTGGACAAACTTCTCCCCTGCCGAGATCGCCTGCCGCGGCACTGGGCAGCTGAAGCTACTGCTCCATTCCCGCTCCCGTTCCCGCGCTTGAACTGGAATGTGGATGGGCGCCCAGTCTCCGACGGCTCCTCTCAGCTCGTCCTTGCCGGGCCGGCCTTGACCCGCCGCAGAGGTATCGAGCTCTCGATTGACGCAACGCCTGGAATCTTAGTGAAGGTTCCGACAAGGAATCGTTCGAAATCGGGCAAGCCTGAGGTCGCGACCCTGAGCAGATAGTCGCGATTGCCGGTCATCAGCCAGCAATCGACAACCTCGGGGTGGCGAGCGATCTCTGTTTCGAAGCGCGCCAACGCGTCGTCGACCTGTTTCTCCAACTTGACCGAGACAAAAACCGAAAACCCGAAGCCGAGCGCGTGCTCATTGATGAGCGCCGTATATCCGGTGACGATTCCGGCTTGTTCCATCAAACGCAAGCGCCGCGCAACCGGTGAAGGGCTCAGGCCGATGCGCTCGGAAATTTGCTGAATCGAGGCCCTGCCATCCCGCTGAAGCTCGCGAAGGATAGCGGCATCGTGTTGATCTATCTTAGCTGTTTCCATCACAAATCGGTCAGAAGTTGAGTGTTTTCACCACTAAAGCACAGCACGGCGCAAAGAAAGCCAAGAAACACCACAGCAAGTGAAATAGCCTGAGAGGAGTAGCTTGCCGAAGGACGCAGCAGCCCCCAATGACCGTTCCAGACCACAACCACCTGAAGACCATCGAGTCGCGGCTGCTGTGGCTGTCACACTGGATGATCCACCACGCCAATCACATCCGGCCTAAGTCAGACGGGATCAAGATCGGCGGACACCAGGCGTCCTCAGCCTCGATGGTGTCGATCATGACTGCGCTGTATTTCTCCGCGCTGCGTCCCGAGGACCGGGTGGCGGTGAAGCCGCACGCTTCTCCGGTCTTCCACGCAATGCAGTACTTGATGGGCAATCTCGACCGAGCTCGGATGGAGGCATTCCGCGGTCTCGGTGGGGTGCAGAGCTATCCTAGTCGCACCAAGGACGTGGATGACGTGGATTTCTCCACCGGCTCGGTGGGTCTCGGCGTGGCAATTACGTCGTTCGCCTCACTTGTCCAGGACTACGTCGGGGCGAAGGATTGGGGCGCGGGCAAACCCATAGGCCGGATGGTGGCGCTGGTGGGCGATGCAGAACTGGATGAAGGCAACGTTTACGAGGCGCTGCAGGAGGGCTGGAAGAACGACCTGCGCAACTGCTGGTGGATCATCGATTACAACCGCCAGTCTCTCGACGGGATCGTGCGCGAGGGGCTGTTCCAGCGGGTGGAGAAGATCTTCGACGCCTTCGGCTGGGACGTCGTGCGGGTCAAGTACGGCGCGCTGCAGCGCGCGGCCTTCGAGGAACCGGGCGGGGCGCATTTGCGGGCGTGGATCGAGCGCTGCCCGAACGCGGAGTACTCGGCGCTGACCTTCATGGGCGGCGCGGTCTGGCGCAAACGCCTGCTGGACGATCTGGGTGATCAGGGCGACGTGACCCGGCTCATCGATAGCCGGACGGACGCGGAGCTGGCCGCGCTTATGGAAAACCTCGGCGGCAACTGTGTTTCGACGATGGCCGAGGCCTTCGCCGCCCAGGACCATGACCGTCCCACGTGCTTTCTTGCCTACACGATCAAAGGTTGGGGCACACCAATCGCGGGCCACAAGGACAATCACGGCGGCTTGATGACCAAGGCCCAGATGGCCGAGTGGCAGGCACACATGGGCGTACCGGAAGGGCAGGAATGGGAGCCCTTCGCGGGTGTCGCGGATGTCGATGGCCTGCGCGCCTCCCTCGGCCGAGTGCCCTTCTTCACCGGAGGCGCGCGGCGGTACTCTGACGACCGGCTGCCTGCACCCGCGATTTCGGTCGCCACCGACCGTGAGATGTCCACGCAGGCGGCCTTCGGCAAGATTCTTGATGATCTGGCGAAGGGGGACAGCGCGCTGGCTGAACGGGTTGTCACCACCTCGCCGGACGTGACCGGCACCACGTCTCTCGGTCCTTGGGTGAACCGGCGAAAGCTCTTCTCGCGCATCGCGCGTGAGGACGCCTTCATTGAGCATCGCATCCCCTCGACCGCGAAATGGCAGTTCACGCCGAAGGGCCAGCACATCGAGCTCGGGATCGCGGAGATGAACCTTTTCCTGCTGCTCGGCGCGGCGGGATTGTCGCACAGCCTGTTCGGCAAGCGGCTGATCCCGATCGGCACGGTTTACGATCCCTTTGTGCATCGCGGCCTCGATGCGTTGAACTACGCCTGCTACATGGATGCGCGGTTCATCATTGTAGGCACGCCCTCGGGAGTGACGCTGGCGCCCGAGGGCGGTGCACATCAGTCGATCGGCACACCGCTCACTGGTATGGCGCAGGACGGGCTGGCGAGCTTCGAGCCCGCCTTCGCCGATGAGTTGGCCGTCATCCTGGAATGGGCCTTCGACTATCTCCAGCGCGACGGCGATGGCGACCCGGACGAGCGCACTTGGCTGCGGGACGAGACAGGCGGCGCGGTCTATCTGCGACTGACGACGAAGCCGATGGAGCAACCGGGTAAGAGGGCGGATGACGCCTTCCGGCAGGGGGCCATCGACGGCGCCTACTGGCTGCGTCCACCGGGCGCCAATTGCGATGTGGTGATCGCCTACCAAGGCGCTGTGGCCGACGAGGCCATCGCGGCTGCGGGCCGGATTGGCGGCGCACGTCGCGATGTGGGTGTGCTGTCGGTGACGTCAGCCGACCGCCTGAACGCTGGCTGGACCGCGGCGCAGCGCGAACGTGCTCGTGGCAATCCGACGGCGGTTAGCCACGTGGAGCGGCTCCTGAACCCTCTGCCGCGGCACTGCAGCCTAGTCACGGTCATCGACGGTCACCCCGCCACGCTCAGCTGGCTTGGCTCTGTTGCCGGGCACCGGACGATCTCGCATGGGGTCGAGCATTTTGGGCAGACCGGCACCATCGGCGATCTCTATCGGCATTTCCGGATAGACCGGGACGCGCTTGTCGCCTCGGTGAGTGGCCTAACCAGTGGCGCGCGATGTGGATGAACGCCGGCTGCCGCGGGTAGGCTCTGTCAGAACAACCCGGCTTGCAGCGGGGCAGGGGGCTGAGTAGCGTTCCCAGGTGACCAAACCTAGCCACTTCAAGTACTTCAGACTTCGCCCGAGATCATCCGCCTGGCGGTGATGTTGTACGTCCGGTTCCCGCTCTCACTGCGGAACGTCGAGGGCCTGGTGGACAATGCGACTTATATAAATCAATGACTTAGAGCATGTCGCGTTCATTCGGGTTTGTATCCTGCGGCGGTGAAGTAGTTGAGGCATTCGTCCTCGGTGAAGAGGTCGCAGACGGCCCCGACGGC
>CAZOHN010000093.1:0-13415 GCA_964579325.1 uncultured Rhodobacterales bacterium | reverse complement strand
CCTCCCCCTCGTGGGGAGGGGATGGGGTGGGGGGCGCCAGGCAGGCCGCCGCGACCCGTGCCCCTCGCCGCACACCTCGCCCCCGGGCCTGTCCGCCTCCCTCAACCCCTCGCCCTGCGCGATCCGGCCGACCGGCCCAACGGCCTTCGGCTCCCCGGGCCCAACCTCGCGCTGCCGGTCGGGATCATCCTCGCCGGCCCCGGCCACCCCTGCGTCGCAGCACGAGGCGCTCGGCTCGAAACGGGGCACGTCGGGTGCTGCACCGCCCCTAAACACCACCGCGCGCCCCGTTTACTGTGTACAGCCTGTGTACGGGGTGTGTACGGGCTGTGCCCCCACCGGCGGCCTTGCCGACAAGGCCACCCCCCATCGCGAAGCAAGGGTCAACGCGGCCGCCCCGAGAGCATGGACTAACCTTTCGCTTACCGTCCCCGGCCGGCCGTCCCCTCGACCATCCGCTTGATCGCCGCCGCATGCTCGGACCGCGCTACCAGTGTATCGGCCGCCAGCACCAGCGCAGCCTCCATCAACTCCTCGCCCGGCACGATCCGGTCGATCAGCCCCCAGGCCAGCGCCTCCTCCGCCTCCACCTTGGCTCCGCCCATCAGGATCATCTTCGCCCGCGCCGGTCCCACCAGCCGCGCAAGGCGCGCGGGGTCGGAGGGCTGCGGCAGGAAGCCGAGCTTCATCACCGGGTAGAAGAACCGCGCCTGTGGCACCGCGAGGCGGATGTCGCAGGCAAGCGCCATCCCCATCGCACCCCCCGCGAGCGACCCGTTCAGCGCCGCAATGGTCAGCCCCGGAAAGGCCGCGATGGCGCCCGACAGCCGCTCCCAGACCGGGTCGGTCGGCAGCCCCGTGGCCGCTTCGGCAAGGTCCATGCCCGCCGAGAACGCCTTGCCAGTCCCGGTCAGCACAAGCACCCGGTAGCCCCGGCCTGAAGCCGCGCCGGCCTCGTCCGCCAACCGCTCCAGCATCCCCCGGGTCAGTGCATTTGCCTTGTCGGGCCGGTCAAGCGTGAGGGTCAGAACTCCCCCCTCGCGAGAAACCCCGATCACGGGATCAGCCCCACGGCCCGGCGTATCCCCTCGTCCCGCAACGAAATCTCCTGCCCGAGATGTCCGTCCGCCCCCGCCCCGCACATCCACAGCAGCGCCCGCGCCGGCCAGTCGGCGGGGATATGCACGGCGGGGTCGAGCTGGCTGACCGGGTTTATCCCGCTCGCCTTGATCTTCACCTGCATCTCGGTCGCCACCGTGCCCGGCGACAGCCCCATCGCCCGGATGCCGCGCCCGCCATACTCCAGATGCAGCGACCGCGTCAGCATCGCCGCCCCGGCCTTGCCCGCGCAATAGGCGCTCCAGCCCTCGAGCGGGTTGTGAGCAGCGCCGGAACTGACGGTCAGGATCGTGCCCCCGCCGCGCGCCAGCATCCCGGGCAGCACCGCACGCATTCCCAGGAACACGCCCTTGAGGTTGATGTCGATCGACCGGCCCCAGGCCTCCGGGTCGGCCTCCGCGATCGGCGCGATCGGCTCGATCACCCCGGCGTTGCCCACCAGGACATCCACGCCGCCCCAGGTCCGCTCCATCTCCGCCACCGCCCCCGGCAGAACCGCCGCATCGGCCACATCGCCCGCCAGAGCCATGGCCCTCGGCCCGATCCCGGCCGCCAGCGCGGCAATCGCGTCGCCGTCGCGGGCCATCAAACCCACGTGTGCCCCGGCCTCGGCGAAGACCCGCGCCGCCGCGGCACCTATCCCCTTGCCAGCGCCCGTAATCAGCACCCGCACCCCGTCCGTCCTGTCCATCTGCCATTCCTTCGCCACGATCCGGTCATGTTCTCCCCACTTGACCGCGCCTTATCAAGCGCGGACAACGATCCCAGCATTCGCCTTCGAGGATTGATCATGAGAAACTGGACCACCCTCGGCCGGACCTCGGCCCTCGCGCTGCTTCTGGGCAGCACCTCCGCTCTGGCAGACGTCAGCGCCGCAGATGTCTGGGCCGACTGGAAGGGCCTGATGGAAAGCTACGGCATGACCGTGACGACCGCCTCCGAGGCGCAGTCGGGCGGCACGCTCACCGTCACCGGATTCGACATGGCGATGGACATGCCCGACGGGTCAGTGAAAGCCACGCTGGACGAGGTCGTATTCGCCGAACAGGGCGACGGTACCGTGGCGATCACGATGTCACCCGAATACCGGATCGTCATATCGGCAAGCCCCGCGGGCGGTGACCTCCAGCAGACCACCATGGCCGTGCGGCAGGGCGGGTTCCGCATGGTCGCCTCGGGCGACGCCGCCCTGAAGGCCTACGACTTCTCCTCATCCTCAATCGGCATCGGGCTCGTCGAGGTACTGATCAACGGCCAGAACATGCCCGGCACCGTTGACTTCACGATGTCCGAGGCCAGCGGCAAGTACACCGTCGCGACGGCCGATACGGGCCGCACGATCAACTCCGACTTCAACGCAGCGTCGATGAACGGGATTGTCGACGTCAACGATCCCGACACTGGCGGCAGCGTGAAGATGAATTTCGCGATGAGCGACCTGACCTCGACGTCATCGGGCGTTCTGCCTCCGATGCTCGACCTCGAGAACATGGATGCGATGCTGAAGGCGGGCCTCGCCTCAGGCGGCACGCTCGGCTACGGCGCCACGACCTTCGGCTTCGACATCAACGACGCCAGCACAGTGGCGAGCGGGTCCGGCAAGGCCGACGGCGGGGCCCTGGAGTTCAAGATCGCGCCCGACGGCCTGGTCTACGGCACCTCGAGCAACGGTCTCGAGTTCAACATGACAAGCTCCGACATTCCTCTGCCGGTTGCCTTCGCGATCGCCGAGGGCGCGTTCCGGCTGGCCATGCCGGTGCAGCGTTCCGACGCTCCGGCGGCGTTCAGCCTGCTCACCTCCTACAAGGGCGTGACGATCTCGGAAGGCATCTGGGGCATGTTCGACCCGATGCAGCAGCTCCCCCGCGACCCGATCAACATCGTCGTCGATCTTGCCGGCTCGGCCAAGTGGCTGGTCGACATCATGAACCCCGAAGCAGCCGCGAACATCATGGGCCCGCCCGCCGAGGTCAACGACCTTTCGTTGAACGAGGTGGAACTGACCGTGGCCGGGGCCTCGCTGACCGGATCGGGCAACTTCACATTCGACAACGCCGACATGTCGACCTTCCCGGGAATGCCCAAGCCGACCGGTGCGGTGGACCTTGCGCTGTCGGGCGGCAACGGCCTGCTCGACAAGCTCGTCGGCATGGGGCTGATCCCGCAGGACGAGGCAATGGGCTTCCGCATGATGCTCGGCCTCTTCGCGCGGCCCGGCGATGGCCCGGACTCGCTCGTCTCGCGGATCGAGGTCACGGCGGACGGACAGGTGCTCGCCAACGGCCAGCGCATCCGCTGACCACCGTCCACACGAACGACCTTGACCCCGCGCCTGCCCGGCGCGGGGTTTTTGCTTCCGCCCGCCTTGCGTGGCCCGGACGGCTGGACTAGGTGCGGGTCACCCCGGGACCCATCAGGAGACGCGGATGACCGACAGGCTCGATACGCTGGCCGAAGCCGCGATGGCGGCGGCGCTCCGGGCAGGCGCCGAGGCGGCCGAGGCACTTGCCGTCGAAGCCACCCAGATCGGCGTCGACGTCCGCGGCGGGCGTCTGGAACAGGCCGAGCGGTCCGAGTCAACCGAAGTCGGCCTGCGCGTCCTGATCGGCGGGCGTCAGGCCTGTGTCTCTGCGTCCGACACCCGCCCCGAAACCCTCGCCGCACTCGCCGAACGTGCAGTGGCAATGGCCCGCGAAGCGCCGGACGACCCCCACGCTGCCCTTGCTGACAGCGGCCAGCTCGCCACCGCGCGCGACATCGCTGCGCTCGACCTCTCCGACCCGGCCCCCGAACCTTCGCCCGCCGAACTCGAGGATCGCGCCCGCCGCGCCGAAGCCGCCGCCCTCGCCCACAAGGGCATCTCCCGGATCGACAGCGCCTCGGCCGGCTATCACCGCAGCGCCTTCGCCCTGCGCGCCACCAACGGCTTCGCGGGCGGCTATGCCCGCACCGACCACTCTCATTCCTGCGTCGCGATCACCGGCGACGGCACCGCGATGGAGCGCGACTGGGCCGGCGAGAGCCGCAGCCACCTCGCCGACCTGCCCGATCCCGAAAGCGTCGGCACCCTCGCGGCCGAGCGCACCCTGGCCCGCGCCGGGGCCCGCAAGCCGCCCACCGGAAGCTTCCCCGTGCTCTACGACGAGCGCGTCGCGGGCCAGCTGATCGGTCACCTCCTCGCCGCGATCAACGGCACCTCCATCGCCCGCGGCGCCTCCTGGCTCATCGACGGGATGGACACCCCCGTCCTGCCCGACGGCCTCTCGCTAACCGAGAACCCCACCCGCGCCCGGACCGCCGGCTCGCGCCCCTTCGACGCCGAAGGGCTGCCGCCCGCCGCCACCCCCATCGTGGAAACCGGCGTCCTGCGCCGCTGGCTGCTCGACCTCGCCTCTGCCCGCAAGCTGGGCCTTTCGCCCACGGGCAACGCCTACCGCGGCACCTCTGCCCCACCGTCGCCCGGCGCGGGCAACATCGCGCTCACCCAAGGGGCGCACAGCCCTCAGGATCTGATGCGCGAGATGGGCACCGGGCTTCTGGTGACCTCGATGCTGGGTGCGACGATCAACCCGACCACCGGCGACTACTCGCGCGGCGCCTCGGGCCTCTGGATCGAGAACGGCGCGCCCACCTACGCGGTGAACGAATGCACCATCGCCGGAAACCTGCGCGACATGCTGCGCCGCATCGTGCCCGCCAACGACGCCCGGACGCACCTCAGCCGCGTGGTGCCGAGCCTGCTGGTCGAGGGGCTCACGATTGCCGGCGCGTGACCTCGCGCTCCTGACCGAGGCAGCCCATGCCGCCGGCCAGATCGCCGGGCGATACTGGCGCCAGCAGCCTGTCCAATGGGAGAAGGACGAAGGCGCGGGCCCGGTGACGGAAGCAGACATCGCCGTCGACCGGATGCTGCGTGACAAGCTGATGGCGGCGCGGCCCGATTACGGCTGGCTTTCGGAGGAAAGCGAGGACGACCGGGCCCGCCTTGGCGCACGTCGCAGCTTCATCGTCGACCCGATCGACGGCACCCGCGCCTTCATTGCCGGCGAGAAAGGCTTCGCCCATGCCCTCGCGGTGGTCGAGGACGGCCGGGTGATCGCGGCCGTGGTCTACCTGCCGATGGCCGAGAAGCTCTATGCCGCCACTGCCGGGGGCGGCGCCACCCTGAACGGCGACCCGATCCGCGGCAGCGACCGCGCCGAGACCCGCGGTGCGACCCTCTTCGCCTCGGGCCACGCGATGCAGGCCGAACACTGGCCCGGCGGCGTGCCCAGGATCGACCGCCACTTCCGCGCCGCCCTGACCCACAGGCTCTGCCTTGTGGCGGATGGCAGCTACGACGCCTGCCTGACCCTGCGCCCCGCCTGGGAATGGGACGTGGCCTCGGGAGCCTTGATCGCCGCCGAGGCCGGTGTCCTGGTGACCGGCGCGAAGGGCGAACCGCTGCACTTCAACGCCGACACGCCGCTCACCCCTGGCCTCCTCGCCGCGCCGCCGATCCTGCACGAAGACCTGCTGCGCCGCCTCCTCGGCTGAGGTGCGGCCCTATTCGGCCGCCCAGCCCGAAACCGCCTTCACCTCGCAGAAGTCCTCGAGCCCCCAGATCCCGCCCTCGCGACCGGTGCCCGACGCCTTCATGCCCCCGAAGGGCGACCCCGCGCTGCGGCTCTTGCCGTTCATCTCGACCATGCCCGACCGCAGGCGCTGCGCCAGTCGCACCCGGCGCGCATCGTCCTTGCTCTGGACGTAGTTCGTGAGGCCGTAGGGCGTGTCGTTGGCGATCGCCAGCGCCTCGGCCTCGGTGTCGAACGGGATGATCGACAGGACCGGCCCGAAGATCTCCTCGCGTGCGATGGTCATGTCGTTGCTGACGTCGGCAAAGACGGTGGGCCGCACGAAGTAGCCCCGGTTCAGCCCCTCCGGCCGCCCGAGACCGCCCGCCACCAGCCGCGCGCCCTCGTCGATTCCCTTCTGGATCAGGCCCTGGATCTTGGTCCACTGCGCTTCGCTCACCACCGGTCCGATATGCCGGCCCTTCTCATGCGCCGACCCCACCTTCGTCTCCTCCGCGGTCTTGCGGGCGATCTCGACGGCATCATGATAGATGCTGCGCTCGACCAGCATCCGGGTCGGCGCGTTGCAGCTCTGCCCGGTGTTGTTGAAGCAATGCTTGACGCCCCGCGCCACCGCCTTGTCGTCGGCATCGGCGAAGATCAGGTTCGCGCCCTTTCCGCCAAGCTCCAGGTGAACGCGCTTCAGCGTCTCGGCCGCGTTCTTGGAAATTGCGATGCCCGCGCGGGTCGATCCGGTGAAGCTCACCATGTCTACGCCCGGGTGACCCGAAAGCTGTGTGCCCACGCCCGCCCCATCGCCGTTCACCAGGTTGAACACGCCCGCCGGGAATCCGGCCTCCTCGACGAACTCCGCAAAGAGGAGTGAGGAGAGCGGCGAGATCTCCGAGGGCTTCAGCACCATCGTGCAGCCCGTCAGCATCGCCGGCACGGTCTTGAGCGTGACCTGGTTCATCGGCCAGTTCCACGGCGTGATCATCGCCACCACGCCCACCGGCTCGTAGAGGATCCGGTCGGTCGGCGCATGCGGCCCCAGCGGGCGGACGAACTCGAAGCTGTCGAAGGCCTTGAGGAAGTTCTTGGCGTGCCAGTCGAAACAGGGCGCCTGCTGCTCGCGGCTCATGTCGATCGGCGAGCCCATCTCGAGGCTCATGGCCTGCGCCATCTCCTCCGAGCGGCGCTGGTAGATCGAGAACAGCTTCTCGACCAAGGCCCGGCGCGTCTCGGGCGCGGTCTCGAAGGCCCAGGCGTCGAAGGCCGCGCGCGCGGCGGCCACGGCGGCGTCGGTGTCGGCCTGGCTTCCCAGCGAGATCACCGCGCAAGCCTCCTCGGTCGAGGGGTCGATCACGGGCAGGTCGTTCGGCACGGCCGGGTTCACCCAGGCCCCGTTGATGTAGAACTGGCGCTTCTCGATCATGTCTCGACTCCTTCGATCTGTCGGTGCCGACACTGCACCCGGGGACGGCCGGTCCGCAAGGCACGGCCCCGACAGAACCTGCTCCCGCCGCGACGTCACGACGTGCGAACGCCGTTCGCACCCGACCCCCGGCCCGGCGACACCGTGCTTTTTTCCGGCCCGACATACCTCTTCCCGCTGCGCTCTGCCGCGTTAACGATTATGTCGGGGGTCGAAGACGAACCAGGAAAGGAGCCTCGCCATGGGCCTCAGGATCAATGACACCGCCCCCGACTTCACCGCCGAGTCGACGGAGGGCACCATCCGCTTCCACGACTGGATCGGCGATGGCTACGCGATCATCTTCTCGCACCCGCGCGACTTCACGCCGGTCTGCACCACCGAGTTCGGCGCCGTGGCGCAGCTCGCGCCCGAGTTCGAGAAGCGCAACACGAAGGTCATCGGCGTCTCGGTCGACAGCATCGAGGACCACATGAAATGGAAGCGCGACATCGAGGCCTTCGCCGGCGCGCCCGCAAACTTCCCGATCATCGACGATACCTCGCTGGCGGTCGCCAAGGCCTACGACATGCTCCCGGCGGACTACTACCTGCCGACCGAGGGCCGCACGCCCGCGAACTCGGCCACCGTGCGGTCGGTGTTCATCATCGGCCCGGACAAGAAGGTCCGGCTCACCATGACCTACCCGATGTCGATCGGCCGCAACTTCGCCGAGATCCTCCGCGCGCTCGATGCCGTCCGGGCCACCGACGGCGTTCCCTTCGCGACGCCCGCCAACTGGGTGCCGGGGCAGGACGTGATCGTGGCGCTCAGCGTCACTACAGATGACGCAAAGGCGAAGTATGGCGATCTCGACATTCGCCTGCCCTACCTGCGCTTCGCCAAACAGCCTGCTTGATGCACCGCCGATAGACAGACACCCTGAAAGCAAGACGGCGCGCGGTTCCCCGCGCGCCGTCGTCATGTCAGGTTCAGGCCCGGCCTACGCCTCGACGGCCTTCGCCTCGATGGCGGGGCTGGTCGCGGCATCGGCCTTCGCGATCTCGACCCGGCGGGGCTTCAACGCCTCGGGGATCTCGCGGGTGAGGTCGATGTGCAGCATCCCGTTCTCATGCACCGCACCCGTCACGCGGATGTGCTCGGCGAGATGGAAGCGGCGCTCGAAGGCGCGGGTGGCGATGCCGCGGTGCAGGTAGGTGCGCGGCGTCTCGTCCTTGGCCTTGCGGGCCGAGACGACAAGCGCCTGCTCCTTCACCTCGACCGAAAGCTCGGCATCGGTGAACCCGGCAACGGCCACCGAGATGCGGTAGTCGTTCTCGCCGGTCTTCTCGATGTTGTAGGGGGGGTAGCCGTTGTCGGCGACATCGGCCGTCAGAAGCCGGTCCATCAGGTCGGCCATCCGGTCGAAACCGACAGTGGCACGGTAGAGCGGCGTAAGGTCATAGGTGCGCATGGTCATCCTCCAATGAGCGATGTGTGCAGGCCCTCCCGCGAAGGACAGGCCAAAGGAAACCGGAGCCCGAACTGGCACCCCGGCAGGCGTTAATCTGGGCAGGCCCTCCCGCGAATTCAAGAGGTTCGGCCGCAGCCTCAGGGCCGCAGGAACCGCGCCCCGATGTCGGGGCGACTTTCGCCGCCCGGGGCGATCCGCCGGACGGGTGGCGGGGGCGGCGGTGCCGGAAGGTCTGGCAGCGCGGCGTGCAGCGCGGACCTGAGTTCTGCCACCAGCGGCGGCAGCTGCATCCCAATCGCGATCACTCCGGTTTCCGACCGGCGTCCGCTGGAAACGATCGACACGACCCGCGCGCGCCCCTCGGTCCGGTCGAACACCGGCGCGCCCGACGATCCGAAATCCACGTCGCAGTCGAAAGCAAGAAGGCCCTCGGCCTGCCCAAGGACCCCGCAGCGCCGCTGCCAGGACAGCGCGCTTTCGCGCCCGACGGCGTAGGAGACCACGCTCACCTCCCTGGCGCGGGGCGAGGGATCGTCCACCACGAAGGGTGCCGCCGTCGCCGCCGGAATCGGCTGCGCCAGCTTCAGGAGCGCCACGTCATGCCGCACGCTCGACCGGCTGATCTCGAGGCCCGGCACGAAGCCCGGATGCGCCACGATCCGCGACACACGCGCCTCGGCGATGGCGCGCCCGTCGGCCAGGCCCGCGCGAAAGGTCACCGTCGCCGGGTCGTGCAACCGGCGCGAGGCGAGGTCATAGACGCAGTGCGCCGCCGTCAGCACGAGGTCGGTCGCAATCAGCGTGCCCGTGCAGAAGCCGGTCTGCCCGAAGTCGATCCGCCCCACACCCTCCCAACCCAGCACCGAGTCGCGCAAGGTCAGCCGGTCGAGCCCGCTATTCTGCGCGGCCACCGGCGCCGCCAGGACGGTCAGCATCAGCGCAAGGGCAGCGGCGGCACGGCGCATCGGTCAGGGCCGCAGGAACTTGGCTGTCGCACCCGCGCCCGTCACCGCGACCCCCCCGGACCCGGAGCGGACTTGCGGCAGCGCCCGGGCCTCGGGGACAAGGCGGTCCCGGACCGCAGCGAGCGTCACCGAGATGTCCGTGCCCAGCGCCACAGGCTTGGCGTCCTGTTCGGCCTTGGCCGAGACGACCGAGACGATCTGGGCCACGCCGTCGACGATCCGGAAGATCGGCGCTCCCGACGAGCCGAAGTCGACCTCGCAGCTCATCATCAGCACGCTCCGGGCGCTGATCAGGACTTCGCAGGCGTCCTCGATGGACGGCGCGGCATCGCGGCCCTTGGCATAGGAGACCACGCTCACCGTCTGGCCCGGGCGCGGCCGCTCGGCGGTTCCAAGGGGGCGGACGCTCGAGGTCCGGATCGGCTGATCCAGGACCAGCAGCGCCACGTCGAAGGCCACCCGGTCGAGCCGGTCCGGCCCGCCATAGCTGTAGCCCGGGTGCTGCACCGCCTGCCGCACACCCCGGTAGGCATCGGCCCGCCCGTTGCGCCAGCCGGCAAGAAACTCGAGGTCACCAAGTGCAACCGCCTCGCCCGACGCGGGAACATACAGGCAATGCGCCGCCGTCAGCACCAGGTCCGGCGCGATCAGCGTTCCGGTACAGAACCCGCTGTCACCGATGTCGATCCGGCCCACGGCCTCCCAGCCGCGCACCGCGTCGCCAGTCGCAAGTTCCCGCAGCGCGCTTTCCGCGCCACCCGAGCCCGTAGTACCCGCCACCAGCGCAAGCGCCAGCAGCGCAACCCGTCCGATCCGTCCCGCCATTCCCGCTCCCTCGTCCGGGTCGCGCGATAGCAGCCCGTTGCGGCAGGATTATGGCCCGGCCCGCAGTGCAGGGGGAACGGGTCCTCCGGTCGCCCAGTCGAGAAGTTCGACGGTGTGGACAACCGGCACCGCCGTGCCCGATCCGATCTGCATCATGCAGCCGATATTGCCCGCCGCGATCACGTCCGGCTTGCGCGCCTCCAGCGTCTCGACCTTGTGCGCCTTCAGTTGCCCGGAAATCTCCGGCTGCATCAGGTTGTAGGTCCCCGCCGACCCGCAGCAGAGGTGGCTGTCGGTGGGTTCGACCACCTCGAACCCCGCCCGCTTCAGCAGCGCCTTGGGGTGGTCCTTGATCTTCTGGCCGTGCTGGAGCGAACAGGCCGCGTGGTAGGCCACCCGCATCCCCTTCGCTGCGCCCTCGGGCAACCCCAGCTGCGCCAGCACCTCGCTTACGTCCCTGGCAATCGCCGAAACCGCCTTCGCCTCCTCGGCCATCCCCTCGGTGCGGAACATGTGGCCATAGTCCTTGACCGTCGTGCCGCAGCCGCTCGTGTTGATCACGATGGCATCGAGCCCCGCACCCTTCATCTCGCGTGTCCAGGCGCGGATGTTGCGCGCTGCCGTGGCATGGCTCTCGGCGGTCTTGCCCATGTGGTGCGTCAGCGCCCCGCAGCAGCCTTGCCCCTCGGCGATCACCACGTCACAGCCCAGCCGCGTCAGGAGCCGGATCGTCGCGTCGTTGATGTCGGTGTTGAGCGCCCGCTGCGCGCAACCGGTCATCAGCGCGACCCGCATCCTGCGCTCGCCCTCAGCCCGGAATACCTGAGGGTCGTCGTTGCGGCTGACCGGCGGGATGGTCTTGGGCGCCATGTCCAGCATCGCGCGCAGCCGCGCGTCGGGCATCAGGCCCCGGAACGGCCGGCCAAGCTTTGCCGCCACCAGCGCCAGCCGGAACCGCATCGGATAGGGCAGGATGCGCGCGAGCACCCAGCGCAGCGCACGGTCGGTGAGCGGCCGCTTGTAGGTCTTCTCGATGTACTCCCGCGCGTGATCGACAAGGTGCATGTAGTGCACCCCCGAGGGGCAGGTCGTCATGCAGGCAAGGCACGACAGGCACCGGTCGATATGCTTGACCGTCGTGGCGTCCGGCACCCGCTCGTTCTCGAGCATGTCCTTGATGAGGTAGATGCGCCCCCGGGGGCTGTCGAGTTCGTCGCCCAGCACCTGGTAGGTGGGGCAGGTCGCTGTGCAGAAGCCGCAATGCACACAGGTGCGCAGCACCTCGTTGGCCCGGGCCGTGCCGGGGTCGCGGAGCTGTTCGGGGGAGAAGGTCGTCTGCATGTCACCCCTTCAGGTCCGGGAGAGGAAAACGAGGCCGAAAACGAACGCCAGCCCCAGAAAGACACCGGTGAAAATGCCCCGTGCGACCCAGACCCGCTCGAAACGGCCGAGATAGAGGTGGTAGAGCATTCCCGCCACTGCCGCCGCGATCAGCCCGACGGCGAAGGCCACCACCTCGCGTTCGACAAACCCTGCGACCGGCCCGGCAACGATGGTCACGAAGATCACCACGGCCGCCAGGACCACCACGCCCTGCGCGATCAGCGCCCCGCGCTTGCGGTCCGACATCAGCGCGAGCCCCACGAATACGGCAGCGGAGACAAGACCGATGATGAGTGCCTGTGTCAGCATGGTTTGGGTCCCTCACGCCGCCATCAGGCCGGGGTTGAGAACGCCACGCGGGTCGAACCGGGCACGCAGCGCCTGCGAGAGTGCCGCCAGCGGAGCGGCCTCGGGGTGGAACGGAGCGATCCACGACCTGACGTCCTCGGCCGCGCGCACCAGTGTCGCGTGGCCGCTGAAGGCGCCAAGGTGGGCGCGGAGATCGGTGCCCTCCGGCACGAGCAGCCAGACAAGGCCGCCGCCCCAGTCATAGAGCGCCCCGCGCGGGGCAACGCGGGCCACGAGGGCGGGCGCGTCGGAGGGTTTTACCGAAAGGCGCCAGACATCTCCCGCTTCGCCCACGAAGGGCGCCACGTCCCGGACGTCTGCCCAGATCGCCTCGGTCCGCGCCCGGCCCTCCAGAACCTCGACCGCGCCGAAGGGAGCCAGGAGGTCGGCGATGCGCCCGGCGCGGTAGGCGACAGAGGCCCCGAAGCCCTCGATCCGCAGCAGCGTGTCACCGGCCCGGTGATGCGCGGCCCCGCTCACCTCGAATGGCGACGACAGTGCCGCCGCCATCGCCGCGACGGCTCGGTCATCGCCTAGCCCGCCGATCCGCAGCGTCGCCGCCGAGGCGGGAGCGGGGAGCACCTTGAAGGCCACTTCCGTCAGCACGCCCAGCGTGCCCCAGCTGCCCGCGATCAGCTTCACGAGGTCATAGCCGGTAACGTTCTTCATGACCCGGCCGCCGTTCTTCACCACCGTCCCGGTGCCATCCACGAACCGCACGCCGATCAGGGAATCCCGGCAGGCGCCCGCCTGCACCCGGCGCGGCCCAGAGACGTTGGCCGCCACGACGCCGCCGATGGTCGGCTCACCGGCCGTGCCCAGCAGCGGGCGGTGATCCATCGGCTCGAACGGCAGCCGCTGTCCCTCCGCCGCCAGCGCCGCCTCGACCTCCGCCAGCGGGGTGCCCGCGCGCGCGACGATCGTCAGCGCACCGGGTTCGTAGAGCTCGATCCCGGTCAGGCCACGCAGCGATAGCACTTCACCGGCCACGGGCCGACCGAGGGTGCGGGTGCCGCCGCCGCGGATCCGGAGCGGACCGGCGGAATCGCGCACTGCCGCCGCCACATCGGCCTCGGTCCCGGGCGCGATCATGCCGCCGCCCGCGTCCGGCGGCTCTCACTGGTGACCAGCGGAAAGACCTTGGCGGGGTTCAGCAGCCATGCGGGATCAAAGATGTCCTTGATCGCCATCTGCGCCTCGAGGTCGGCCGGATCATACTGCACGTTCATCAGGTCGCGCTTTTCGATGCCGACACCGTGCTCGCCGGTCAGGCAGCCGCCCACCTCGACGCAGAGTTTCAGGATCTCGGCCCCGAAAGCCTCGCACCTTTCCAG
>CAZOHN010000092.1:0-13422 GCA_964579325.1 uncultured Rhodobacterales bacterium | reverse complement strand
AGGAGCGGCTTGAGGATCGCCATCCCGCCCTTCATCGCGTTCGCCGCCAGAAGCACCTCGGGCACGAACAGGATGCCGTCGCGGAAGTCCGCGCCCACGATCGTCATGCCGGCGACGAGGGCCTTGGTCAGCACGTCATAGGGTTGCCAGCCGCGCTCGAGCAGGATGTTGACGGCCTCCTCGATCTCTTCCTTGAGACCGTCGTAGAGGTCGTCGTGCATCTGCAGCACGAGCTCGTCGTCGTCGAGTTCGGACAGAATGATCTCGTCGTCGGCCATAGGGCGCTCCAATCGCTGCGCCCGGGGCGGACCCCTGCGCGTTTCCTCCGCCTACATGGGGCTGATCCGCACGACACACCCGACATTTTGCGACAAGCGGCGCGCGGGAACCGACAAGCAGGGCCGGCGCCGGCCCTTCCCCGATTGACGAGGATGGGGGCGACCATCCGTCGGGCCGGATTGCTTGCCATATGTTCTGCTTGTGTTCTATCCTTGGGCGCATGTTTCGACCCGATTCGACACAGGTTGCCGAAGACAGGCGCCCGGGACGCGCGGCCGCGTCCAATGCGCCGAGCCGGTTCGATCCCTACGCCCGTGCGGGCGTCGATGACGGCTGGTCACTCCCGGACGACTTGCCGCCCTTGCGCACGGAGGTGTCGGACGAACGGCCGCGCCGGGTGATCTCCCGCAACGACTCGCCGGATCTGGGCTTCGACAGGTCGCTGAACCCTTATCGGGGCTGTGAGCACGGCTGCATCTACTGCTTCGCGCGGCCCTCCCATGCCTTCCTCGGCCTCTCGCCGGGACTTGATTTCGAGACCCGTCTGGTTGCGCGACCCACCGCTCCGGACGTGCTTGCGCGTGAATTGTCGGCACCCGCCTACAGGCCCGCGCCGCTGGGACTGGGCACCAACACCGATCCCTACCAGCCAGTCGAACGCGAACGGCGGATCATGCGGCGCGTGCTCGAGGTCCTGCGCGACTTCCGCCATCCAGCTACCATCGTGACCAAGGGAACGCTGATCGAGCGTGACATCGATCTGCTTGCCGAAATGGCTGCAAGGAACCTTGTCGCGGTTGGTATCAGCATTACCACGCTTGACGACGGCCTGGCCCGGGCGATGGAGCCACGGGTGCCAGCACCTGCCCGGCGTCTCGCCACGATCCGACGGCTCGCCGGAGCCGGCATTCCGGTGCGGGTGATGGCTTCGCCGATGGTCCCGGCGCTGAACGATCACGAACTGGAGCGAATTCTGGAAGCGGCACGGGATGCAGGGGCGCAGGCCGCCTCGGCGATCACGATCCGTCTGCCCCGCGAAGTGGCGCCGCTGTTCAGGGAGTGGCTCGCCGATCGGTTTCCCGGCCGCGCCGCTCATGTAATGAACCGCATTCGCGAGTTGCACGGCGGGCGCGACTACGATCCCGACTTCGGCACCCGGATGACCGGGTCCGGCCCGTTCGCCGACCTCCTGCGCGCGCGTCTGGTCCTTGCATGCAGGCGGCTCGGCCTGACGCGGGGACACGTTCCGCTCAGGTCGGACCTTTTCGCGCGGCCGCCCCGGCCGGGAGAGCAGCTCAGCCTGTTCTGACGGCTCCGTTGCGTCTGCAATACAGTCGCCTCTGCAAGCCAGTCGTGGCGGAAGGTCAGTCGCGGCGGCGGCGGCGCTCGCGCACCGGGCCGCCGGCGTCGTCGCCGGTGCCATCGGAGGTGGAGGAGAACCCGCCCGTTGCGGACGTGATCTGGTCAAGCGTCGGGCGCGGGCCGCGCGGCCGGGTCTCCAGCGCCTCCCGCATTGCGCGCAGGTGCTCGGGCGTCGTGCCGCAGCAACCGCCGATGATCCGCGCGCCGGCGTCCCGCGCAAGGATGGCATATTCGGCCATCAGAGCCGGAGTACCGTCGTAGTGGATGTGGCCTTCGTGGTACTTCGGGATCCCGGCGTTACCCTTGGCGATGATCGGGCGTTCGGTTCCTTCGGCCGCGAAACCCAGGACGGTGCGAAGCAGGTCCGAGGCGCCGACGCCGCAGTTGGCTCCGAAGGCCAGCGGCGGGTTGGGCAGCTTCTCGACCATCTTCACCATGGCGGCGGAGGTGAGGCCCATCATCGTGCGGCCAGCGGTATCGAAGCTCATCGTTCCGCACCAGGGCATCCCGGAAAGTGCGGCGGCTTCGGCGGCGGCCTTGTACTCCTCTGCTGCGGAGATCGTCTCGACCCAGAGCACGTCCGCGCCGCCCTCCTTCAGGCCCTCGGCCTGTTCGTGGAAGACCTCGACCGCGCGGGCATGGGTCAGGGTGCCCATCGGCTCCATGATCTCCCCGGTCGGGCCCATCGAACCGGCCACGATCACGGGACGCCCTGCACGGTCGGACACGTCGCGGCCGATCTCGGCGGCAATGCGGTTTAGTACCCGAACCCGGCCATCGGCGCCGTGCAGCTTGAGCCGCGAGGCGTTGCCGCCGAACGAGTTGGTCAGGAAAAGGTCGATCCCGGCGTCTACCGCGCCCTCATAGAGCAGCCGGATCCGGTCGGGGTGTTCCTCGTTCCACAGTTCGGGCGCGTCGCCCGACATCAGACCCATGTTGAACAGCGTGGTTCCGGTGGCCCCGTCGGCCATGATCCAGTCGCGGTCCGCCAGCATCCGGCTCAACGCGTCGATCGTCATCTCGCCCTCATCCTCCGAGGCCCCGGTATGCCTTCTGACATCCGGTTCGCGCCCAACTGCCACGGCGCGGCGTTCAGGGCAAATCGAAAGCGCTCATGTCCCTCGTGAAGTCGGTGCATGGGGCCGTGCCAATGGTCATGCTGCGCCGGCGATTGCGGGAGGGACGGGAGCTGCGGCGGGGATGGCTGCAAGCGGGACGGCAGGGTGGATCAGGTTGGAGGTCGGGTCGCCCTGACCCGACGCCAGAGGGGGCGGGTGGTGAATTGCGCGGAGCAGGTCGATCCCGGCGAGAACGAGCGCCGCACGTGACGACGCAGCGCAGTAGACCGGTTCCCATCGTGGCGCGAAGGCCTGCTTGAACCGGGAAAGACCACTGGCCGGGTCGGCCCGGCCCAGGAGGCGCGCAAGCCGGGCCCCGACGCCGTCAAGCGTCGGATGCGGGATGGCGGCAAGCGACAGACGCCGCAGCCCCGCCGCGCGGGCGTCCACGATCGCAGCGGCGACGAGGGCGTGCATGGTGCCGTCCGGGGCGTCGCTGAGCGCGCGCATCAGATCGAGCGTCCATTCCTTCCGGCCTTCGTGCAGCGTCACGAAAGCGAGCGGGGTGTCTCCACGGTAGGCGACGTAGACCCGCTGTGCGCGCAGGTAGCCGCGCGCGTACCGGCCCATCGAAAGGCCACGCTCCCCGCCGCGGGGGACCGCCCATTCGGCGGCGATCCGATCGGTTGCGCTCCAGTCCAACATGTCGCAATAGGCGCGGCGGACCTCGATGCCCGCCTCGGCCGCCTTCTTCAGCTTGCGGCGCAACTGCCGGTAGCGTGGCACGGCGAGGTCGAAGTCCAGCGGATCGACGATGCCTTCGAGGGCGACGGGCGCAACCGCCCACCCGCGAGCCCGCGCCGCCACGGCGAGCCGGGCGGAGGCCTTGTAGAAGCATGGCCGCCGTGCCTCGGCGCGCGCGGCCGAGGCGAGCGCGTCGATGGCCGCCTTGTCGCAGCCGGGATCCGATGGCGTACCGATCAGGGCGAGTGTGTGCCCGGCACGCGCGACGACGGCGCCGCCGTGGTCAAGGGCGAGGAACGCCTTGTCCGACTGCCGCACCAGACCGAATTCGGCTCTCCCGGCCCTGGCGAGCGCACGCGCGGCCTGTGCCGGGAGAACGCCGCAGACGAGCGTCGGGATCGGGACTTTGCGGTCCGACCTCGGCGGAGCCAATGGACTGCGCAGGAGTTGCGCGGCGGCGACGAGGGCCGGCCCGGCATAGTAGGCCAGCCGCCACGCGAGGATGCCGGCCAGCAGCGGTTCGACCGGAATGCCGGGGAGCAACGCCAGAAGCGTTATCTCGAACGCCCCTATCCCGCCGGGCGCACCCGACACGAGGCCCGCGCCATACGCGACGAGGAAGGCCGGCAGAAGAGACGGCAGATACATGTCGGTTCCGGGCGGCAGCACCGACCACAGGCAGAGACCCGAGGCCAGGGTATCGACCGCGGCAAGCCCGACAAGGGCCAAGAGGACATCGGGGGGCGGCAGCCGCAGGCTTCGTCCGGCAAACCGGACCTGTGGCGTGAGGAGCGACGCCGCGAGGAGCAGCGGACAGCAGGCCAGCACCGCAAGCGCCAGTGGCGCAAGTTCGCGCGTCGCCTCCGAGGGCAGGGCGACGACTGCGGCCGAGGTCACCACCGCCCATCCCCCGAGGAAAAGGAACGCCGCCGTAGCGGTTACCGCTGCGGCAAGGCCGAGGGGCAGGCCTGGCATCAGGCGCAGGCGCACGAGCGTTCCGACCAGAAGGCCGAACCCGGTCGTCTGGCTGATCGCGGTCGCGGCGAACCCGGCGCGCCGGGCGGCGGGCTCGTCCTGCCCGGTCGCGAGCAGCCGGTGCACCAGCACATCGTAGCGGGCCACCGCGGCGAAGCTGAGCACCGCAAACCCGATCGCCGCCACCGCGCCTCCCGCCGATACTCGCCCCAACGCATCGAGGAGCGCTGCCGTGTCGAGGCCGCGCAGGCGGTCGGAAAACAGCGCCACGGCGAGGCCGGCGAGGATCAGCAGCGGAAGCTGCCGCGCGGCGAGGGCGCGCAGGCGGACCGGGCCGGCGGTCGCCTGCAGCATCTCATCGTCATGGCGCGGCCGAACGCCGCGCGGCCATGATCTCGCAGGTGTCACGGAACTTGTCCCCTCGCTCTCTCGCGAGGTCGTTCTGGGCCCGAATCCCTGCCGAACGATTAAGTGGACATTTCGCCTGAAAGCGCGCGGTCGGTCAGACCTCGTTCATGACCTGGCGCTTGGCCTCGACCATCATCTCGGCCAGCTTCGCCCGGATCTGCGCGTCGGTCGCCAACGCGCCAAGGTCTCCGGCAAGCTTGCGCACCACGTCTTCATGGCCGGCTTCCTCGAAATCGGACGCAACGACTTCCTTGGCATAGGCCGTGGCATCGTCTCCGGACTTCCCGAGGAGCTCGGCGGCCCAGAGGCCGACCAGCTTGTTGCGCCGGGCCTCGACCCGAAACTGCAGCTCGGCGTCGTGGGCGAACTTGTTCTCGAAGGCGTTCTCGCGATCGTCGAAGGTGGTCACGGGCAATACTCCGGCTGGCAGGGATCCTTGCGCCCCATATGCCTACCGCTGGCGCGCGCCGCAAGACCATGTGTGCCGCCGGGCTCTCCCAGAAACGGACATTCGGATGCCTCAATCCCGCCATCGACCCCATCAATGTTTCCGGTAGCGAAACCCGAACCTGGCCCGGAAAGGCATCACTATGGGATTGTTCTCCAACCTCCGCGGCGCTGCGACGCCCGCCAAGTCTCCCGCCGAGGATACCGCTCGCGCGATCATCGCGATGCCGCTGCTCGTCGCCGCCGCGGACGGCAAGATCGACGACGCAGAGTTGGTCCAGATCATCAACATGTGCGCGTTCAACCCGCTGTTTCACGCCATCGGCGCCGAACGCACCCGGGCGCTGATCCAGGAGAACCTCGCAACCCTCAAGTCCAAGGGCGCCGAGCATCTGTTCGCCTCGGTCGTCGAGAGCCTCAGCCCCCGCCTGCGCGAGACCGCGCTCTGCTTTGCGATCCGCACCGCGCTGGCGGACGGACAGCTCGAGGACAGCGAGTTCGAGATGCTGAAGGCCATGGGCATGCGCATGGGCGTCCCGGCCGAGACCTTCGGGAAGATCTTCGAGGTCATGGCGATGCTCCAGCGCTTCAGGGACTGACGGCCATGGTCCAGCCGAAGCGCTACAGCGACAAGCGACTAAGGGAAGGCTTCACCGCCTATGTCCTTCTGACCGAACCGCTGGCGTTCCGGCCTTCGGAGGTCCTCGCGGCGGTCCGCGAGGATTATCCCGGCCTCGACTGGACCGACCGGCTGGAGGCCGACCTGCCGTTCACGGCGGGCGAGGTCAGCCTGGGCGTGCTGTTTCCGGACTGCGACGAGACCAACGAGCCTTCGCTGGTGCAGTTCGCATCGCTTCCCGGTCGTTGCGACGTGGACTGGGACCATGTCGTCGCGCAGTCGTTCCTGGCAAACCCGGGCGCGGCCGATGCCGTGGCGCGGCACCAGTGCTGGCTATCGATCCACCTCGAGTCGGTCGACGCCACGCTTGCGGCGCGGTTCGATGCGGCGCGGCGCGTGACCTGTCTCGCCGCCGTCTTCGCCCGGCTGCCGATATGCCTCGGCGTCTACTTCCCGAGTGCAGACGTCCTTGCCACGCCGGCCGGCTGGATCGGCGCGTCGGAGCAGGCGATGCGCGCGGAAGTGCCGATCCCGTGCTGGGTGTCGCTCTATGTCAACCAGATGCCGGACGGGCGACATCCTACGCCGGTCACGGTCGGAACCATCGGGATGGCCGCATTCCTCGGCCACGAGGTGGTGATGCCGCTCGCCCGGGTTCCGGCTGGCGACGCCGCGATGTGGGTCTTCGGAGCCGTCAAGCTCTTGATCGAACGCGGCCACGTGTTCCGAGACAGCAATACGCTCGGCTTTGAGGAGGGTGCCGAAAAGCTCCGCATCAGACATGCGATAGAGGGCATGATGGACCTTCAGACCGACCATTGGGTCCTGTTGCACTCGACTTCTGCCGTGGACGAAATCGCGGTCTTCGGGAAACGCACGGGCACGCCTCCACCGGCGGGTTTCGACAATTCCGTGCGGGGCGACGAGGATGCGCTGAAGAAGCGGCTCTACGCCTTCGCCGCCGGGGAGAAGGGCCGCTCGCTTCCGCTGTGATCGAACGCCCGTGCACCGCCCGGCCCGCATCCTTGCGGGGCAGGGGGCCATGACGTATATCGCGGGCAAGAGCGCGGACCCGATCCCCGGCGCGCGATCCCCGGAGCATTCATGGCACGCCGCAAGAAGATCTACGAAGGCAAGGCGAAGATCCTCTATGAGGGGCCCGAGCCCGGAACCATCATCCAGTACTTCAAGGACGATGCGACTGCCTTCAACGCAGAGAAGAAGGCGACGATCGAAGGCAAGGGCGTGCTGAACAACCGGCTCAGCGAATTCTTCATGACAGGCCTGAACGCGATCGGCGTGCCCACACATTTCATCAAGCGCATCAACATGCGCGAGCAGCTCGTGCGCCAGGTCGAGATCATTCCGCTCGAGGTCGTGGTACGCAACGTTGCCGCCGGGTCGATCTCAAAGCGCCTCGGGCTTCCCGAGGGGCAGGCGCTTCCCCGCCCGATCATCGAGTTCTACTACAAGGACGACGCACTCGGCGACCCGATGGTGTCGGAGGAGCACATCATCGCATTCGGCTGGGCCGCCCAGCAGGACCTCGACGACATGGTGGCGCTGGCGCTGCGGGTCAACGATTTCCTTTCGGGCGTGATGATGGGTGTCGGCATCCGGCTGGTGGACTTCAAGATCGAGATCGGCCGGATCTGGGAGAACGACTATCCCCGTCTGGTCGTCGCCGACGAGATCAGCCCGGATTCGTGCCGGCTGTGGGACATGAAGACCGGCGAGAAGCTCGACAAGGACGTGTTCCGACGCGATCTGGGCAACCTCGCCGATGCCTACACCGAGGTCGCCCGCCGACTGGGCGTTCTGCCGTCGAACGTGACCCACACCACGAAGCCCACACTGATCAATTAGCCGCGCCGGGGCGCGGGGGGAGGGAACGTGTTGTCCTTCCGTCCGCGTCGGAAAAAGAGAGATCGGACATGAAGGCCAGGGTTACGGTGATGCTGAAGGACGGGGTCCTCGATCCCCAGGGCGAAGCGGTGCGGCATGCGCTTGGCACGCTGGGGTTCGCGGGCGTCGAGGGGGTACGGCAAGGCAAGGTGATCGAGCTGGACCTCGCCGCGACAGACCGCGCCGCGGCCGAGGCCGAAGTGAAGGCGATGTGCGAAAAGCTCCTCGCCAATACCGTCATCGAGAAGTACGCGGTCGAGATCGCCTGATGCGCGCCGCGGTCATCACCTATCCCGGATCGAACTGCGACCGCGACCTTGCGGTGGGCTTCGAGAAGGCGGGCTTCGCCGTGACCCGGGTCTGGCACAAGGACACCGACCTGCCGGCTGGAACGGATGTGGTAGGCGTTCCCGGCGGGTTCTCTTTCGGCGATTACCTGCGCTGTGGCGCCATCGCTGCCCGCGCGCCAATCGCGAGTGCTGTGCAGGCCCACGCGGCGCGGGGCGGATTCGTGCTAGGGATCTGCAACGGCTTTCAGGTCCTGACCGAAATGGGGCTCCTGCCGGGCGCGCTTATGCGAAACGCCTCGCTCAAGTTCAACTGCCGCACCGTTGCGCTGCGCGTTGTCAGTGCTGACAGTCCGTTTACAGCGGGCCTGGATGCAGGGTCGGTCATCCGCCTGCCAATTGCGCATCACGATGGCAACTACACAGCCGATGCCGCAACACTCGAGGTCTTGCGTGGCGAGGAGCGCATCGCGCTGACCTATGTCGAGAACCCGAACGGGTCGGCCGCCGACATCGCGGGTGTACTTTCCGAAAACCGCCGCGTCCTCGGCATGATGCCGCACCCCGAGCGCCGGATCGAACCCGCGCATGGCGGCGCCGACGGCATGGCGTTCTTCCGCTCACTTCTGGGTCAGAGCGCCACAGCCTGAACGCGTTCAGCTTGAGTGGGCGGCGCGGGGGGTCTACCTTCGGAGAATGAGCGAGGCTGGGATCACCGAGGCGCGCGACGCAGGACCCGAACGCGGGATGATCTGGCGCGTGCGGATCGTGGTGCTGGTGATCTTCGCGATCGCTGTCGTCGTTGTCTCGGTGACGAACCACCTTCTGACCGAACGGTTCACCGAGTCGACCCGAAGCCGGTCCGAGGTGCGGCTTGCGCTCTACTCGGGCAACATCATCTCGGAGCTCCAGCGGAACTCGGTGGTACCGCTGCTGCTGGCGCGTGACCCGACCCTGGCCAGCGCTCTCGACAGCCGCGATTTCTCGCGCACGTCGCAGCACCTGATCTCGTTTCGCGAGGACCTCGGCGCCGCCGAACTGCTTCTGCTCGACCTCGATGGCCGTACGGTCGCTGCGACCGACCGCAACATCATCGGGTCGAACCACCGCAGTTCGCCCTACTTCGTCGAGGCTCTTCGGGCTTCGGAGACAGTGTTCAGCACGACGGAACGCGAGGCACAGGCCTTCGATTTCGTCTACTCCCGCGCGATCCTGAGCGATCGTCAGATCGTCGGTGTAATCGCCGTCAAGGTCGATCTGCGCCGGTTCGAGCGCGCCTGGGCCTCGATCGCCGATGCCGTGCTGGTGACCGACAGCACGGGCCGCATCATCCTGTCGACGGAACCACGCTGGCGCGGGCTGAACGTGGAGGAAGCCCTTGCCGTGCGGCCGGTGCCCTCCGCGCTGGAACGCGCGCTGCAGGCCACGTCCGACTGGGGCGCGTTGCCGCCCGACGCCTACATCAAGGGCGAGGCCGCCATGCGTGTCGATGCCCGGATCCCGCACCATGGCTGGCGGATCACCTCGTTCACCACCTTCGTCTCGGTCCGGGAGCGCGTGAACACCGTTCTCGCGCTCGAAATCATGGGCTTTGCGATTCTCCTTGCGGTGGCGTTCTACCTTCTCAGCCGCCGTGCCCAGTCGCGGTCGATGCTGTTCCAGCGCGAGTCGGCGGAGCTTCGCGCGCTGAATGCGCGGTTGCAGCGGGAAATCGCCGAGCGCGAGAAGATGCAACAAAGCCTTGCGGTCGCCGAACAGACCCTTGCCCAGTCGTCGAAACTGGCGGCCCTGGGCGAGATGTCGGCAGCCGTCAGCCACGAGTTGAACCAACCTCTGGCGGCCATGAAAACCTACCTCGCCGGGGCCAAGCTTCTGCTGCAGCGCCGGCGCCCCGAGGAGGCGCTGTCTTCGTTCCAGCGGATCGACGACCTGATCGAGCGGATGGGGGCCATCACCCGGCAGCTGAAGAGCTATGCCCGCAAGGGTGGCGATGCGTTCGAGGCCTTGGATGCAAGGGATGCGCTGTCGTCGGCGCTCAGCATGATGGAGCCGCAGCTGAAGCGTCGGAAGATCTCGATCACCCGCGCGGTGCCCCGCCAGCCGGTCATGGTGATGGTCGACCGGGTGCGTCTGGAACAGGTCATCATCAACCTGCTGCGCAACGCCCTCGACGCCACCAAGGACGTGGCCGAGCCCTCGATCGATCTGATCCTTTCGGCCGGCGAAACGGCAACGCTGACGGTGCGCGACAACGGCCCGGGCGTGGTCGACCTCGAGCGGCTTTTCGAGCCCTTCTACACCACCAAGGCACCGGGCGAGGGGGTCGGGCTCGGGCTTGCAATCTCCTCGTCCATCGTGAACGACCTTGGCGGACGTCTCACCGCGCGCAACGCAGCAAGCGGGGGGGCGGTGTTCGAAGTGCAACTGCCCATCCTCGGCGAGGGCATAAAGGCAGCGGAGTGAGGCTCGATGGCACGCGCCATGAAGATCGCGATCGTCGATGACGAGCAGGACATGCGCCAGTCGATCAGCCAGTGGCTGGCGCTGAGCGGGTTCGATACCGAGACCTACCCCAGCGCCGAAGACGCGCTGAAGGGGATCGGCCCCGACTACCCCGGCGTGGTGGTCAGCGACATCCGGATGCCCGGGATGGACGGGATGCAGTTCCTCAAGCGGCTGATGGGTATGGACTCGGGCCTTCCCGTGATCATGATCACCGGCCACGGCGATGTGCCGATGGCGGTCGAGGCGATGCGGGTCGGGGCCTATGACTTCCTCGAGAAGCCGTTCAACCCCGACCGGATGACCGAGCTTGCCAAGAAGGCCACCCAGGCGCGGCGGCTGACGCTCGACAACCGGGCGCTGCGCAAGGAACTCAGCGACGGTACCGGCATCATGCGCAAGCTGATCGGCGGCTCGGCGGTGATGGAGCGGCTGCGCGAGGACATCCTCGACCTCGGCCAGGCCGACGGTCACGTCCTGATCGACGGCGAGACCGGCACCGGCAAGACCCTTGTCGCCCACGCGCTCCATGCGGTCGGCCCGCGCGCCGGCAAGAAGTTCGTCACAATCTCCTGTGCCGCGTTGTCGGAAGACTCGCTGACCCAGCGGCTGTTCGGGCCGCCGGGCGAGGGGACACAGATGCCGCTTGTCGAGGAGGCACGCGGCGGAACCCTCGTCCTCGAAGACATTGACGCGCTGCCGCCCACGTTGCAGGCGCGGCTCCTGACCTTCATCAACGATCAGGGCACACCTGCGGAAACGCGGATCATCGCCATCGTCAACCAGCACGGCCCCGACCGGATGATCGAGCAGATGGTCCGCCCCGACCTCTACTTCCGCCTCGCCGCGCTCAAGATCGTCCTGCCGCCGCTGCGCACCCGGGGCGAGGACATCCTGGTCCTTTTCACCCGCATGGCCGAGCAGTTCGCCGATGAGTATGGCTGCGACGCGCCCGAAGTGACGGCACAGGAGGCTGCTCAGCTTCTGCAGGCGCCCTGGCCGGGGAATGTCCGCCAGCTCATCAACGTCGCCGAGCGCGCGGTGCTGCAGAACCGTCGTGGCACGGGAACGATCGCCTCGCTCCTGATGGCCGATGACGACGATCCGGGCCACCCCGCCATGACGACCGAGGGCAAGCCTCTCAAGGAATATGTCGAGGCGTTCGAGCGGATGCTCATCGACAACACGATGAAGCGCCACAAGGGCTCGATCGCGGCGGTGATGGAGGAATTGTGCCTGCCGCGCCGGACGCTCAACGAAAAGATGGCGAAGTACGGCCTCTCGCGGCAGGACTACCTGTAGCCCACTTGCGCGGGGCGCGACCCCGATGCGCGCCGGCCTGCGCCTGCGAGCCAGGCACGGCATTGGCAGGCGCCGGGATAAAGTGCTCCGCCCCTGTTTCTACACCTGTCATATTGCCCATTGTGCAGTCGCGTCCCTGTCCGTAAAGTGACCGAACCGGGTTGCGTCCGCCGTCGCGTGAGGCGAGTCCGGTTCGAGAATTTCCTCCCCAGGTTGTGCAGGGCCATAGCACCGCCACCTGGCGGCTGGATCGGAATGGAATGTCCCGGTCTGTCCGGGACCTCAACCATAGCCCGTCGCGGCAACCCTCCGGGGCAGTCGCAGCGGTCTTGAATGGGCGTCCCGCGCCGCGGGGCGTCGGAGACGAAACGCGATGAACCGCGCGCGACTGTCGGAACGGACTGCCGGGGCCCCATCGGGCGCCGCCCTTCCACGCACGCGCATCGCCCCAATCACGCACGCCAACCCTGCTGCCACGCCCAAGGGCGTGGCCGTCGCGCTGCCGTGCGCAAGGACACCATGGCAAAGAAGATGCTCATCGACGCCACCCACGCGGAAGAGACCCGCGTCGTGGTGGTGGACGGCAACAAGGTCGAGGAATTCGACTTCGAGACCGTCAACAAGCGGCAACTGGCGGGGAACATCTACCTCGCCAAGGTAACGCGGGTCGAACCCTCGCTCCAGGCCGCCTTCGTCGACTACGGCGGTAACCGGCACGGATTTCTGGCGTTCTCGGAAATCCATCCCGACTATTACCAGATCCCGGTCGCTGACCGGAAGGCGCTGCTCGAGGAAGAGCGGGCTTACGCCCAGGCGATGGACGACGAGGAACGCAAGCCCACTCGCCGACGCCCACCGCGGCCGGCCGCCGAGACGACGGCGGACCCCGAGGCGAGGGTCGCGTCCGCCCCTTCGGGCATGGATGTGATCGACCTCGGCAGCGAGGAGGACCACAGCGAAGGTCATGGCGAAGCGCACGACGAAGGAGGGGCCGCTCCGAGACAGCCCGAGGCGCCTGCAGCCAGCGATGCAACGTCCGACCCAGCCGAGGAACCTTACCGTGCGGTCGACCACGCCTCCGAGACCGACGACGAGATCGAATCCGTCGCAGAGGAGGACGTGGCGGAGGAAATCCGGCAGCCGCGCCGCCAGAAGCCGCGCAAGTACAAGATCCAGGAAGTCGTCAAGGTCCGGCAGATCCTGCTGGTCCAGGTCGTAAAGGAAGAGCGCGGCAACAAGGGCGCGGCGCTGACCACCTATCTCTCGCTCGCCGGCCGCTATTGCGTCCTGATGCCCAACACCGCCCGGGGCGGTGGCATCTCCCGCAAGATCACCAACGCCGTCGACCGCAAGAAGCTCAAGGAAATCGCGGGGGAGATGGAGGTGCCGGAAGGCGCCGGCCTGATCATCCGCACCGCTGGCGCCAAGCGCACCAAGGCCGAGGTCAAGCGCGACTATGAATACCTCATGCGGCTCTGGGAACAGATCCGCGACCTCACGCTCAAGTCGATCGCACCCGCGCCGATCTACGAGG
>CAZOHN010000091.1:0-13726 GCA_964579325.1 uncultured Rhodobacterales bacterium | reverse complement strand
GGCGAAGTCCTCCTTGAACTTGGCGACCGACCCAAAGCTCTCGGTCAGGGCCTTTTCCAGCGCGCCGGGCATCTTCTTGTCCTCGCCCGGGCCCATCCAGCCCCAGAACATGTTGTGGTTCCAGTGCTGCGAGGCGTTGTTGAAGATGCCGTTCTGCGCCACCGCGCCGGCCTGGTAGGTGCCGCGCACGATGTCCTCGAGCGACTTGCCCTCCCACTCGGTGCCCGCGACCAGCTTGTTGCCGTTGTCCACATAGGCCTTGTGGTGGAGGTCATGGTGATACTCGAGAGTCTCCTTCGACATGCCGAGCGCGGCGAGCGCATCGTGGGCGTAGGGAAGGTCTGGCAGCGTGAAGGCCATGGTCGCACCTTTCTGGTTGGGATGTGTCGGGTTGCCGCGATAAAGAGGGGAGGAAGTCGGAAGGTCAAGGCCCGGAGGGATCGAAGCGCGACATGGGCGGGGCCGTGCTGGTTTCCATGATGAAGGACGAGGGGCCGTTCCTGCTCGAATGGCTGGCGCATCATCGTGCCATCGGCTTCGACCGGATCGTGGTCTGGACCAACGACTGCACAGACGGGACCGACCGCATGCTCGACCGGCTTGAGGCGATGGGCCTCGCCGAACGGCGGGAGAACGTTGTGCCGGAGGGCAAGAAGCCCCAGCCTCATGCGCTGAGACTCGCCTCGCGGGATCGTGCCGTGACAAGCGCATGCTGGGTCAACGCGCTCGACGCCGATGAGTTCCTGACGATCCGCGCGGGGTCAGGCAGGCTGCCCGACCTTCTGGGCGCCGTGCCCCCCGAGACCCAGGGAATCGCGCTCACCTGGAGGCACTACGGCTCGAACGGGCACAGCCACTGGAACCCCGGTCCCGTACTAGAGGTCTACACCCGTGCTGCACCCGACGCATTCCCGCGCGGCTGGGGTGTAAAGGTGCTCTTCCGACCATTTGCGGGGATGCGGCTTGGCATCCATCGCCCGCATGGCAAGGGCCGGACACCCCCCCCTGGGCCCTGGGTGAACGGCTCGGGTGAGCGGTTGCCGGACGACTTCCGTACTGCGGGCTGGCGGTCCGAGCAGGACACGCTGGGCTACGACCTCGCCGAGATCGCACATTTCGCCGTGAAGTCGCGCGAGGCATTCCTGCTGCGCCGGTTGAGGGGGAATGTGAACCTGAAGCCCGACAAATATGACGCCAGCTACTTCGGCATGTTCGACCGCAACGAGATCGAGACGCCGCAGGCTGCACGGCACAAGTCGGCCATCGCGGCACTTCTCGACGAATGGCGCGCTGACCCGGAGCTGGCGGCGCTGGAAACCGCTGCAGTAGCCGAGCACGAATGCCGGATCACTGCCCTGCGCGCCGCATCAGAGTTCGCCGCAGAGATCGCGGCGCTGGACGCTGCGGCGTCGGTTCCCTTCGACCGGTTGGGAGAGGTGGTCTACACGCACCATCTGCCGAAGCCTGCCAAGGCCGAAGTCGCGCGGCTGCGGGCCGAGGGTGTGGACGAGGCGCGCCTCGCCAGGATGCTCGCGGACGGCGCGGCGCGGGCGCGGGCGGCGAAACGCCAACCCTAGGCGTCACCGCTCAGTTGCGGGCGAAGAGACGGCCGAGGCGGGGATCGAGCTCGGCTGGCACCAGACCAACGGTGACGGCGGCCTCCTCCCATCGGGCGAAGTCCATGGCGTCGGAGGCAGCCGCAAGTCGACCGTGGACGAGCAGCCAGTCGGGTGCCGCACCTGCGAGAAGATCCGGCGTTGCCGCCGGATCGCCGAGCAGCATCGCCCGCGGCCCCGACCCGTCCGGCCAATCCGCCGCAACCGCTACGCGCGCCTCCAGCCCGTTGTGCAAGAGCACCCGGCGCAAGGTCGTGGCCAGCGGCAGCACAGCCTCGAATGCCGAGACGGAAATATCGGGCCGGGCGCGGGCGAGATGGGCGGCAAGGAACCCGCACCCTGCCCCCAGCGCCAGGACGCGCGCTGCCTCGGGGATCATGCCGGGGAGTTTCCGGGCGAGCCCTCGCTGGAACTTCCCCTCGGCGATGGCCTTGAGGGCCGCAGGGGCAAAGACGCGGCCATCGGCGGGAAGCACGATGCCGTGGTTCTCATGCCAGTCGCAGGCCGGCTCGGCCGCAGCGTCGAGCGGCAGCGCGAGGTAGTCCGCCTCCGGTAGAGATACCGGAGGCTTCTCCCCGGCCTCGCGCCGCGCGGCTTTCTCGGCTCCGGTTCGGCGCTTCTCGACCTCCGACATCTTCGCGGCGATCTTCGCCGGATCGCGCGCCTGTGGCGGTTTGGCGACGATCTCCGACAAGGGACGTGCCGATGCGGCGGCAAGGTCGGCCTTCAGGCGCGTATAGTCCTCGCCCGCCTTGATCTCGGCAAGCCGAGCCTCGGCGCGTTCCACCGCGGCCTCGTGCAGCTCCCGCAGGACCGGATCGGACAGCAGCGCCGCGATCACCGCACCGCGCCGCTCGCGATAGCGCAGCTGGGTCTCGTCACGGACCTCGTTTCGGTCCTGGAGCGCCCAGTAGTCTGAGTTGTACTTGTCCTTCTTGAAGTTGACATTGCCCCGCAACTTGCGGATCGCGTAGCTATCGATGCTCTTCACCGCGTAGTGGTTCAGCTGCACCCAGTCGTAGCCAATGGTGCGCACGATCGACCGCCAGCCGCGGAACTTGAAATACTCCTCCATCGGCCTTCCCGACCCATTGAGCCAGCGCACCTGTTCGGGGAAGCCAGTGTCGATCCACTTGTTCTTCATCTTGGGCCGGTGGATGCCGAGGTTCCAGTAACCGGCGTCGTACTGGAAGAGCGTCTTGACCCCCCAGCCCTTGTTCCAGTCAGCCGGAGCGGCCATCAGATACTGCTCCGTCACCGGGTCGCGGGACCACTCAACGACACCGCCAGAACCGAAGATGCGCCAGGTCACAACGATGCCGTTCGCACCCCGCGCCTTCGCGGCGCCGATCAGGTCATCGAGCGTGCCGTCGCCGTAGCGGATCGACAGGAACTCGTCGGCGTCGAAGACCATGACCCAGTCGGACGCCTGGACCACGGGCTCGGCCTGCGCATGCGAGAGGGCCGATGGCTGAGGCCGCAGACCCGGAGGGATTACGTTGACGCGGTGATGCGCCAGGCCCAGTTCTTCCAGCCGCATCAGCATCAGGTCGGTGCCGTCGCTGCAGTCGTTCGTGTAGACGACGAGGTCGGTGAAGCCGAGGGCGATCTGGTGGGCGACCCACTCGATGACGAAAGGTCCTTCGTCCTTCATCATCGAGACGGCGGTGATCTGTCCGTGCGGGCTGACGTGGGACTTGAGGCCGAAGGGTACCGCGCCAAATCGGGCTGACCGGCCCGAGAAGCGTTCCGGCTTGGCGGGCACCCGAGGCTTGGGTGTGCGAGGCCGTCGTTCCGCTGCCCTGGGGTCCTCGTGCACAGCCGCGATCTTGTCTGCCCCGTCTCCGGTCATTCGGCCGCCTGGCGCGCGCTTCCGTCATCGAGAAAGGTCGCAACGAATCCGCGGGTGATCTCTTCCACGAGCGCTCGGCGAACATGGCGACCGTCGTCCTCGAAAGCGCCCAGGCCTTCGGCCAGCACGACGTCATAGGACGGGAAGTAGACGATGTTCTCGCGTTCGTCTGCCGCCTCGGCCAACGCCGCGCGCAGCGTCGCCTTCGACCGGGCGTTCGCCACGAAGATGTCCTCGCCCGACCAGGTTCGCTTGAGCGGCACCGGCGAGACCGTCATGAACAGCCGCGCCTGC
The DNA here is from genome assembly GCA_964579325.1 of uncultured Rhodobacterales bacterium. Taxonomy (GTDB): domain Bacteria; phylum Pseudomonadota; class Alphaproteobacteria; order Rhodobacterales; family Rhodobacteraceae; genus CAZOHN01. Next base: position 9,964 of record CAZOHN010000091.1, on the reverse strand, counting down.
GGCTTCGCCTCTCCGATCAGGTCGGCGATGCGCAGGATCGTCGCCTTGCACTCGGCGAAGCTCGCGCGGACGTAGCGTGTTTCGTGCTTGCCACCCCCCCGGCCATAGCCGGGCTTCTGGCTGGCCACTTTGCCCGAGCGCTGGTTCACGAACAGTTCGGTCATCCCGAAAGTGAACACGAAGTGCTCGGCCGCTGTGAACCCGTCGCGCAGGATACGGTCGAGGCCGGCGGTAACTGCGGCGAATGTCTCGGGCGAGTCGGCGAATACAAGACGGCGGTAGGGGCACTGAAGTTGGCCGTTCACCTCCCACCAGTCGTCGGGCTCGGGCGTCCAGAGGCCGAGGATGCGCTCGATCTCCTGGAGGACGCTTGCCGCGTTGTAGGTATTCAGGTGATTGCGATGGGGTAACTCATCCACCTGCGCCCGCGCCGGATCGAAGGCGAGAGCAGCATAGTTCGGTCCCACCCTGCCCGGACCCAACGCGTCCTCGAGCGCCAGCCGGATTTCCTCGGCAAAGCACGAGCCCATCAGGAAGAAGCGCGCATCGGGGCCAAACAGCGGCCGACGGACTTCGGTGACGCGGCGCTCTGGATGGAAGCGTCCCCAGGCGGGGTTTCGCTTGGGTGCGATGGTGATCGACATGGGCCTCAACCGGAATGATTGCTCTTGTTTTGCGGTGATTCTGCCACGCTCGAACTGGTTTGCCTAGCCGTCTGAAGTCCGACGCGCACGGCCGCTGGACAGCATCGCCTGCGCCGGGCATCTTTTCGGGCGACAACAGCACGAGGCGGGGCCACCCGCCCGGACCAGAAGGGCAGCAGCAGTGACCACCCGGCGACCCGTCGCTTCGCTCTGGATTGGCGAGCGGCTCCATTACCTCAATCAGCTTTGCCTGCAAAGCCACGTCGCGGCAGGGCACCCGACCACGCTCTATTGCACACACGACGTGAAGAACGCCCCTGAAGGCGTTCAAATCAGGCCGGCTTCCGACATCATGGTATTCGACCTCAAGCTCGTGGAGGAGACCTCCGCGTCGTTCTGGTCGAATGTGTTCCGCTACAAGATGATCAAGGCGACGAACGCAGTCTGGATCGACTGCGACGCGCTTTGCCACCAGCCCTTCCCCGACGAGATGACCCACATCTATGCCGGCCACGGCTTCCGCGGCGCACTTAACTGCGGGGTGGTCTACATCCCGCCCGATGGCGAACTGATGGCGCGGCTACTCGACTACTACGAGAACCTGCCCGACGCGCCGCCCTGGTTCAACGACCGGCAGAAGAGGCGCCTGAAGAAGTTCGCCGACCTGCCGCATCCTGTGCGCATCTACAACGCCGAGCGGACCGCTTTCGGGCCGCAGGCGTTCACCTATTTCGCAAGGGAAACTGGCGACTACGAGAAGGCGCTCACACCAGACGTGCTGTACCCCGTGCCGTTCCAGCTCAACGACGTGTTCTACGACCCGCATGGCAGCGTCGAGGGGCACTTCACCGACGCCACCCTTTCGGTCCATCTCTACACCAACGGCACCCGGCCCTGGTGGCGCAAGAACCCACCGCTGCAGAACTCCTATGCCGCGCGGATGTGCGAGACGTTCGGGATCCGGCCCGAGGCTGCGCTGGAAGGCGGGGAGGACTGAGGTCGTGCGCTCGCCGTCGCTCACGCTATTCTACATCGTCGAGCCACCCGACTATGAGATCATGGCCTGCACGCTGCTGGCCACGATCCGTGAGTGCTTTCCGTCGGAGGTGAAGGCCGTGGGTTACTGCCCGGCGCATCGCATGACCGAGATTTCTCCCGCAGTGATCAAGGCGCACGAGATGATGGGGGCCGAGGTGCGCCCGGTGGTGACAGAGGGCCGATGGGACGAGCCCTACCCGCACGGCAACAAGATCCTCGCCTGCCTCGAACAGCGCGACACCGAATTCTCGGCCTTCGTCGACAGCGACGTGGCCTTCCTGCGCCCCAACCGCCCCGAATTTCTGGTGCGCGGGGGCCACGTCTCGTGCTCGGTCGCCGCCTCGATGCAATGGGGCAGTCAGGACGTCTGGCCGCTGATCTGGGGGACCTTCGGCCTCGATGTGCCGGATGAGAGGGTAGACCTGATGCGACGCGGAACGGGCGTGGCGCCCTACTTCTCGGCCGGCCTCGTCGTGTTCCCCGAGGCGGAGGCGCCTAGCGGGCGTTTTCCGGACGTCTGGTACGACACCGCCCGCGCCGTGGACCGGATCGACAGTCTCGACCGCCGCCGTCCCTACCTCGACCAGATGACACTCCCGGTCGCGATCCGCCGCGCGGGACTGGACTGGAACATCCTGCCCGAGGAGCAGCACTACATTCTTGGCGGCAAGATCAAGGGCGAGAGGCTCCCGGCGGATCGCGAGATCTTCACCGTCCACTACCGAAACCTCGACAATCTCCGACATGCCGGACTGCGACAGGCGACGAAGGCCGTGCTGACACGGCAGATCGGCGTGCCCTATGTCAGCCGGCTGCTCGAGGTGGAGAACGAGGCATGAGCGACGAAGCTGCACCCGAGGTCGAGACCGAAGCCGAGGCAAGCGACGTCTCCAATGACCGGGCCAAGGCGAAGCGCCGGGAAAAGCGCAACCTGCGCAAGGCCGAGGCGATGGGTTTCCTGCGCGGCGTCTGTGCCATGCTGCGACCGGGTGATCTTGCGATCGATTGCGGTGCGAACTTGGGCGTGGTCACGGCGGAGCTTGCGGCGACCGGAGCGGACGTCTGGGCGTTCGAACCCGACCCTTATGCCTTCGGGCAGTTGCTGTCCCGCTTTGCGGACGCTTCGAATGTAATTCTCCACAATCGGGCCGTCGGCGTCCGCGCTGGAAGCGTGCGCCTGATGCGGGCGGCGAACTTCGAGACGAACCCGAAGGGTGCGTCGGTAAAGAGCACGATCCTGGGGGGTGGCCGCCAGATCGACGAGAGCGCGGGGGTGGAAGTCGAACTGATCGACTTTCCGGGTCTGATTGCTGAAACGGCAGCGGCGCGGCGTGAAGTGGCTTTCGTCAAGATGGACATCGAGGGGGCCGAGCTCGAGATCCTCGAAGCACTCGACGCGCGAGGCTTGATGGGCGGCATCCGCTGTCTCGTGGCCGAGACGCACGAACGCAAGTTCAAGGACCTGCGCCCGCGCTACCGGGCGCTGCGCGAGCGCTTCTCCGACGCCTACCCCGGCGGACGGGTGAACCTCGACTGGATATGAACGTCACAGGGCCAGTGACGGCAGCCCGTCGGTGTCGAGACCGGGGAACACCGTTCCGCCTATGAACCCGAGATCGAGGCCGAACATTTCGCGCAGAGCTGCTGCGGCGAGGCCGCGCACATCGGTGGTCGGCATGAGGTCGCGCCCTGCGTAGAGGTCGGCCAGCCCCGGCCAGTTTCCCAGCACGCGCTTTCCCTTCAGCGCGCCTCCCGCAAGGAAGGCCGCGCCGCCGGTGCCGTGATCGGTTCCACCCGAGCCGTTCTCGCGCGCGGTCCGGCCGAACTCTGTCAGAGTCAGGACCAGGGTAGTGCTCCAGACCGGACCGAGACCGGTGCGCAGCGCCATCAGCATCTCGACATAGCGCCCGAGGCTTCGCGGCAGAGTCGCGGCCTGGCTGCGATGCGTATCCCAACCCGACATGGAAAATGCCGCGATGCGCGCTTCGGCCCGCAGCTTTTCGGCCACGAATGCGCCCAGCCCGGCATCCCCGCGAACCCGGTCCGCATCCGGGCTTTCCGCCAGAAGCTCGGCCGCGGTGGCATAGGCCGCGGCAAAGAGGGAATCGTCCTGGTAAATGTGTTCGAGCAGCAGTAGCGCCTGCGGAGACAGCGAGATCGCCGAGGAAGGCAGCCAGTGGGTCGAGGGTGCGGCCCCTTCAAGGATCAGCATCGGCTCATAACCGACTGAAATCGCGAAGCGGGACTGCGCTCCCGCGATGCCACCAAGAGCGCGGCTCAGCCAACCGTCGCGTGGCGCCGTCAGCGCGCCGTCCTCGGACGGACCGCCGTTCTCCAGAACGTCCTGCCCGTGGAAGTGGCTCCTGCGGTCGCGGTAGGGCGTCGAGACGGCTTGGGCAACCGCGAGTTCGCCCGTGGCCCACAGCGGCAGAAGTGGCGCCAGGGCGGGGTGCAGATGGAACGGCCCATCGAGCGCCGGGGACAAGGCGCGCTCACCAGCCCCGAGCGTCGGGCGCAAGGCAGCATAGCCCGGGTCGCCATAGGGCCGCACAGCGTCGAGACCGTCCATCGCGCCACGGAGGATGACCACCACCAGCCGGTTCTCGCCCGGCGCGGCCGCGAATGTCATGCGCGACAGAAGCGGGCTAGCGGCCGCCGAGCAGCCAACCAGGAACCTGCGTCGGGAGAGATTGAGCTCCACCAGCGTCCCTCCCTAGCGTCGCATGAACTCGGGCGAGGCGAGGACGAGCGCGATCCCCTCCCCGCGGGTTTCCGCGCCTGACACCAGACCCGGCAAACGGGTCCCCGCGAACGGACCGAGCGCAGTGGCGGCGAAGGCCGCCGGGTCGCCCGCGACCCCGGTCGCGCGGACAAGATCCGAGACCCAGTCAACCCGCGCAGCGAGAAGTGGTGGCGTGATCCAGGCGGTAGCTATCTCGGGCCAGCCGTCGGGGCCGGGCGGCTGAAACGGTGCCTGCCCCATCCGCCGGAGTGCGGGGAGGAGCCGGCGCGGGCCCCGCTGCTGTCCGTCGTCGTCGGCCTCCCGGCCTGAAAGCCCGAGGGACCGAAGCACCGCGACCACGTATTCGAAGGGCGCCCGGACCTTCGCGAGCGTAGGATCGGCAGCTTCCGGAGTTTCAAGCAACGCGCGATATGTGGCCATGAGATCCCCACCGGAGCCGGCGAAAGCGCGGGCGGTCGCCGCGACGGCTGGCGCAGGCGGGTCGTCGGCCAGAAACTGGCGGCAAAGCGCGAACCCCACGCTTTGCGCCGTCTCTGGACGTTGCGAGACGTCTTCAAGGAACCGCAGGATTTCGGGAAGCCCATCGGTGCCGGGGCCACCGTAGCCTCGACCGAGGATGGTGAACCGACCAGGCTCGCCGCGCCTGGTATCGTAGAACACCCCGTCGCGCCCGACGGTCAAACCGGTGAGGAGGCGGGCAAGTTCGGTCACGTCATCCTGACCGTAGCCTTCGCCCATCGTGTGCAGTTCGAGCAGTTCGCGCGCAAGGTTCTCGTTCAGCCCACGCCCCTGTCTGCGCCCCACCCTGCTGTTCGGCCCGACCGAGCGTGTGGCGTCAAGGTAGTCGAGCATCGCCGGGTGAAGGATCGCGGCAGTGAGGAGGTCGGCGAAGCGGCCCGCGATGCGTGGTCGGATCGCCTCATCGCGGTGGGGTGCGAGCACCAGGCTGCGAGGGCCACCTCCTGCTACGGCAAACCGGTTCGCCCAGAAAGAGACCAGCCTTTCGCGGAAGCCGCCAACCGCCGCGACGGTGCGCGGAATCCAGGACGCCCCGTCTTCGGCGATGATGGCGCGCAGCTGCTCTTCGACGTCCGGTGCGCCGCCGCTCCGGCGGGCCATGCGCACCTCATCGGCAAGTGCCAGACGCTCGGCCAGGCCCGGACGGACAAAGCGGGTGTCGGCAGGATGGGAAGCAACCAGTTGCGCCAAGAGGCCACGAGTATCGAGACCCGCTCCTGAAACGTCGTCCCCTGCCGCCGGTCCGAACCCGAAGCGGATCGCCTCGAGATAACTGCCTGCCATGTCGCATCCCGCCATGTTCCGACAGCAGTCTAGGTGTGGATGCCACGCAGCGAAACCAACGTTTCAGCGCGAGGCCGCAAAGCGGTAAGCAGGCGCGTCAGACCCAGAGGCCGACTTCACCGCCCGGTGTCGCGGCAAGGCGGAGAACCTCGAAGGCATAGTCTGCGACTGACCGAAAGAAGACGATGGAAAAGCCCCCGTCCTCGATCCAGAAGGCCGCAGGAACTTGCGCTAGCCGGGATCGCCGCAGTTCACCCGCTTCGAACCGACCTGGCGCAAGGTCGGTCGGTGTGAGCTTCTGAAGCACCTCGCGCGCCGACGTTCCGGTCAGACGTAGTGCTGCACGGGCGTCCGAGACATCGGCCACAAGATGGTGGGTACCCTCAAGTGCCGCCGATAGTACCGTCATGGCGTCGGTGACGTCCTGAGGCGGGACCAGAAGAAGGAGTTCGTCCGGCGACATCCAGCCCGCACCGCGGCCATCCTTCACCTCGATCTTCCGCGGGCCGGGGATACCGACGTTGACAACGTCCTTCACGGCCTTGGCAAGGGACTTTGACGAGAGGTCGGCGCGCAGCGTGATCATTCCGCGCGCTGGTGCCTCCGAGATACAGGCATACCCGTTGAACCGCCGCTCTGCGAGCGCGCTTCGGGGAGAGAGGTCAGGCATGGATGCGGTCTCCCTGCGGGTCGTGGAACACAGGACTGACGATGCGCGCCGCCACCGTGTGTCCACCCGGCGCACCGAATTCGACGATCTCGCCCATCCGTTCGGGGCCATTCATGATCAGCCCCATCGCGATGCCCCTGCCCAGCGTCGGCGAGTAGTAGGTCGAGGTAATGCGCCCCTGGGTGGCACGCTGGCCGTTCGCGTTGATACCCGTTGCAATGGCATAGGCACCTTCCGGCAGGACCGATCCCCCGAGGCTTTCGAGGCCCACCAGCCGCCAGCGATCCGGGCGCGTCATTTCCGAACGCTCCATACCGCGCTTTCCGATGAAGTCGGCCTTCTTCTTCGAGACCGCCCAGGTGAGGCCGAGATCCTGCGGGATCACGGTCCCGTCGGTCTCGTCGCCGATCATGATGTAACCCTTTTCGGCGCGCAGGACGTGCAGCGCTTCGGTGCCGTAGGGCATGACACCCATCGCTTCGCCGGCATCAAGGAGCTTTTCCCACAGGACCGGGCCGAGGTTCGCGGGCACCGCGATCTCGTAACTGAGCTCGCCCGAGAACGAAATTCGGAACACCCGCGCTGGCAGCCCGCCGAGGGTGCCCTCACGCCAGTCCATATGCGGCAAGGCATCAGCCGAAAATTCCATTCCACCAAGCGCTTGCAGAAGCTTTCTCGCGCGCGGTCCGGCAACGGCCACCTGCGCAAACTGCTCGGTGAGGTTGGCGGTGTAGACCTTCCAGTCCCACCACTCGCACTGGAGCCAGTCCTCCATGTGGGCATGGATCCGGTCTGCCCCGCCCGAGGTGGTGTGGCAGAGCCAGGTGTCTTCGGAGATGCGGGCGACGACACCGTCGTCGGAGAGGAAGCCGTTCTCGTTGCAGATCAGGCCGTATCGGCATTTTCCCACCGGAAGCGAAGACATGACGCCCGTGTAGATCATGTCGAGGAAGCGGCCGGCGTCGGGGCCTTTCACCAAGATCTTTCCAAGCGTCGAAGCATCAAGAATGCCAACGGCTTGCCGGACGTTCCTGACCTCGCGCAGAACGGCCTCGTCATGGTCCTCGCCGGGCTTGGGATAGCAGTACGGGCGGCGCCAGAGGCCGACGGGCTCGAAATAGGCCCCGGCCGCCTCGTGATGGCCATGCATCGGCGTGCGGCGCAGCGGCTGGAATGCTTCGCCCCGCGCCTCGCCTGCCAGCGCACCCATCGAGACGGGTGTGTAGGGCGGGCGGAAAGTGGTCGTGCCGACCTGCGGGATGGGCGCGTTCCGCGTATCAGCAAGGATCGCCAGGCCATTGATGTTGCTGAGCTTCCCCTGGTCTGTTGCCATGCCGAGTGTGGTATAGCGCTTGGCGTGCTCGACGCTCTCATATCCCTCGCGCGCCGCAAGCTGGACGTCGGAGACCTTCACGTCGTTCTGGTAATCGAGCCACATCTTCTGCCGCAGCTTGATCTGGGCACCCTGAGGCATGAGCCAGACGGGCACGAGCGGCGCCTCGTCGGGTGCTTCGCCTCGCGGCGCCGCGCCCTTCTCGACCGCTCCGGCGGCGCGGAGGCCGGCGGCATGGGCGTTTGCGAGCGTCTCGCTCGCGTGGAGCGCCCCGTCTGCCGCCCCCGCTGCGATGACGAAGGGCTGGCCGTCGTGCCCGGTGGGCGCCCGCGCCGCGTCGGGGCGAAACATCGCGCGCCCGTCATCCCAGGAGAGCTTGCCGCCGCAGTGCGACCAGAGATGCACGACCGGCGACCAGCCGCCCGACATGGCGACGGCATCGCAGGGCACTTCCTCGGCGAAACCTCCGCCTTCCCCGGCCTGGCGGCAGAGCCGCACGCCCGTCACCCGCTTGCCGCCCTTGACCGAATGGATCGCCATGTCAGCCGCGATACGGATGCCGCGGGCGCGGGCCTCGCACGGCAGCGCTCCCTGCGGTTCCGGGCGGGCGTCGACGATCACCGGAACCGACAGGCCTGCATCGACCAGTGCCAGCGCGGTGCGGTAGGCATCGTCGTTGTTGGTCACGATCACGGTCCGGTCGCCCGGGCTGACGGCCCAGTTGACGGCGTAGTCGCGAACGGCGCTGGCCAGCATCACGCCCGGAACGTCGTTACCGGCAAAGGACAGCGGCCGTTCGATGGCGCCGGTCGCAACGACGACCTTTCCGGCCCGGATGCGCCAGAGACGGTGGCGCGGACGGCCGTCGCCGGGGGTATGGTCTGCGATCCGCTCGTAGCCCAGGACGTAGCCGTGATCATAGACGCCGGCCCCCATCGTGCGGACCCGCAGCGTGACGTTCGGCATCTTCCCAAGCGCTTCCAGGGACGCCTTCACCCAGGCGTCCGCGCCCTGCCCGTCGATCCGGTCGCCATCCACCGGCGCGCGCCCACCCCAGTGGGCGGTCTGCTCGATCAGCATGACGCGCGCTCCCGCGCGGCCCGCCGCAAGCGCCGCCGTCAGCCCCGCCACCCCACCACCGATGATGAGCACGTCGGCAAAGGCATAGGTCTGCTCGTAGCGGTCGGCGTCGGCTTCCGTCGGCGCGCGTCCAAGGCCGGCGGACTGGCGGATGATCGGCTCGAACAGGCTGATCCAGGCGCGGCGCGGATGGATGAAGGTCTTGTAGTAGAAGCCCGCGGGAAGGAACTTCGCGGCGTAGTTGTTCAGAACGCCCACGTCAAACTCAAGGCTCGGCCAGCGGTTCTGGCTCTCCGAGACAAGTCCGTCGAACAGTTCCGTCGTCGTGGCGCGGGCGTTCGGCTCAAACCGCCCTCCCTCCCCGAGGTTCAACAGCGCGTTCGGCTCCTCGGCACCCGAGGCCACCACGCCGCGCGGGCGGTGGTACTTGAAGGACCGGCCGACCATCATCTGGTCATTGGCCAGAAGCGCGGCTGCCAGCGTGTCGCCCGCATAACCTTTGAGCCGCTTGCCATCGAAGGTGAACGACAGAGCCTTGCTGCGGTCGATCAGCCGCCCGCCCCTTGCCAGACGCGTGCTCATTTCGGCAACTCCCAACCGGGCCGGCGGGCCTTGATCTTGTCGACGATCTCCTGCGGCGGCCCGGAGGTCTGCGCGCTGTAGGTGCCGAAGACCTCGAGCGTTGCGGTGTCGCGCGCAGCGAGGAACCACTTGCCGCAGCCGTAGGCATGACGCCAGCGCTCGAAGTGCACACCCTTGGGGTTCTTGCGCAGGAACATGTAGGCGTCGAAGTCGGCGTCCGACGAGCCCGGCCCCATGCGCTTGAGATGCGCCTCGCCCCCCGCGGCGAGTTCGGTTTCCTCGGCGGCGACGCCGCAATAGGGGCAGGTCAGGAGGAGCATGTCTTCTCCGAAGGTTCCGCGAAGGTCTTGCGTTGGGTCAGGTTCATCAATGCGCCACCCCCGCCGCCACGCTCTCGTCGATGAAGCGGCCCTCGCGGAAGCGATACATCGAGAACTCCGCCGCCAGCGGCCCCGGCTCGCCCTTGGCCACCAACTCGGCCATCGCCCAGCCCGATCCGGGGATCGCCTTGAAGCCGCCGGTGCCCCAGCCGCAGTTGACGAAGCAGTTCTCGAGCGGGGTCTTCGAGAGGA
>CAZOHN010000090.1:0-13913 GCA_964579325.1 uncultured Rhodobacterales bacterium | reverse complement strand
GGACGAATGTGGGGCTGGCGAGCGACGGGGCGGGCGTGGTGGTCTGAGGGCCGCGTTAACTGAGGGTGAATCCGGCGCGAGACGGGCGGGGCGATAACCTTCGGGCAGCGGAACAGGCCGCCTTGCCGGACTGGCAGAACCGGGCCGCACAACCCGTACACAGGCCGTACACAGCCTGTACACAGTAAACGCGGCGCACGGTCGGGTTTCGGGGCGTTTTCACGCTTGGGGTAGCGGCAGGCGCGGCGCGGGTTCTGGCCGTCGTCCCTGCCGCACCGGGGGAACCGCTGATTGAAGCCGGTGAGGTGGCAGGACGCGCTGTTTCGGAGCACGCGGGATGGCCCTGAGGGTGGGCAGATTGCCCACGCTACGGCGGCCCCTCCGGTGCGGTTGGGATCGCGCGCGGTGGGGTTCCGGACATGGCGCTTGGCCGGGGGAAGGACCTGAGCGGCGGGCGGGCCCCTTGTGCCTGCCGCGCTGGCGGCGGTCGCTGCAGGGGTCCGGTTAGGCGCCGCCATGAGAGGTGCAGAATGGCCGGGGAAGCCCGACGGCCTCGAGGGTTGACCCTCGCCCGCTCCTCCCGCACCCTTTCACCCGGGATAACGGGTGAGGGTCTGGCCATGTGGCGTTTGCTGGCGTGTATCGTATCGCTCTGGGTGCTGCCGATGGCGGCATGGGCGGCGATCTATACCTATGAGTATCAGGGGGAGCCGTTTTATTGCGGGGGGCCGGAACAGCGCTTTCCTGTGGGGAGCGAAGGGTTCAGCAAACTGGGATGTGCCGAGACCGGGGCCGGATACGGTGAGGAGAACTGGGTCGACGGGGAGTTTGCGCCCGCCTTTCAGTCCCGTCTTATCATTGACGAGAGCAAGTTTCCGGGAGGGACCCTCGCCAACGCATTCTTCGAGCTGACTACGGACTTCGACTTCAACACGAACCTGGATTGGTATCGCGCGTCCGGTTATGCCGACTACCCGAATATCGAGGATCGTTTCACTTGGGTTTACAAGGCAGGATCTCCCGGACACGTCTCGTTCGGCTGGGGGTCACAGGAGCGATATACCCCGTACACGGACTTCGGATTTCTTCGCATGGAGGGTGGGCTGAGCACCTTCTTCATTGCGAGCGGCATTCTCCCGTTCGACGGGTTCAGGATCAGGTTCGGACCCGACAAAGAAGTGGTTCAGAGCGGAGGCCAGTACACGGACGGCTCCCCGGAGTTTGATCCGCTGCACTACTTCTTCACAGATGGCCAACAGACGATCGGGGGGGACTCCTACATGCATGCGCGGTCGGCTCCCGGAAAATGGCAGCTCGTGTCCGTGACTCCGACGCCGAATCCACTTGGCACACCTGCACCCGTTCCCTTACCGGCCTCGGCACTTGGTATGCTGGCGGCGTTGGGGGCGCTAGCGGGGCTTGGGATGCGGCGGCGCCGGGGGTGAGGTGGGTCCCCGCGTGCGCGGGGATGACAGGCGAGGCGCGCGGCTGACGGGGCGGTCACTCCTGAGCGCTCACTGCGGAGCGGTCAGGGGTGAGCGATCCCTTCGGAGCGGCCCCTGCAGGGCAAGGGTCGGGGGATGGGCCACGCCGGCCTTGGCGCAGGCCGGCTGAAGCCTGCCCTGCGCGACTGGGGCGAGTGGTGGACAGATTGCCCACTTTCCCTGCAGGGCTGGCGGCGGGTTGAAACCCGACCTACTTTCCGTCGAGCGCGCGCAGCCGCGCGATGAGCGAGGAGGTGTCCCAGCGGCCGCCGCCCATGGCCTGGACGTCCTTGTAGAACTGGTCGATGAGCGCCGTCACTGGCAGGGGCGCGCCGATCTCGTCGGCGGTTTGCAGGCAGATGCCGAGGTCCTTGCGCATCCAGTCGACCGCGAAGCCATAGTCGAACTTGCCATCCAGCATGGTGGCGTGGCGGTTGGCCATCTGCCACGAGCCGGCCGCGCCCTGGGAGATCACCTCGACCACGGCCTTGCCGTCCATCCCCGCCTTCTCGCCGAAGCGCAGCGCCTCGGCGAGGCCCTGCACGAGGCCGGCGATGCAGATCTGGTTCATCATCTTGGCGATCTGGCCCGAGCCCGCGTCGCCCAGACGCTTGCAGATGCGGGCATAGGCGGCCATCACCGGCTCGGCGCGGGCGTAGTCGGCCTCCTCGCCGCCGCACATGATGGAAAGGACGCCGTTCTCGGCCCCGGCCTGCCCGCCCGAGACGGGGGCGTCGACGTAGCCCACTCCGAGGCGGGCGGCCTTGGCCCAGAGCTCGCGCGTGACAGCGGCGGAGACGGTGGTGTGGTCGACGAAGACGGTGCCCTTGCCCATGCCCTCGAAGGCGCCGCCCTCGCCGGTGCAGACGTTGCGCAGGTCGTCGTCGTTGCCGACGCAGGCCATGACGAAATCGGCGCCATGGGCAGCCTCGGCGGGGGTGCGGCCGAGCCTGCCGCCGTGCTTGGCGACCCAGGCCTCGGCCTTGGCGAGGGTGCGGTTGTAGACGGTGACCTCGTGGCCCTTGGCGGCGAGGTGGCCCGCCATCGGGAAGCCCATCACGCCAAGTCCCAGAAACGCAACCTTCGCCATGACCTCACTCCCCTTCGCTTTGCATGTTCCGTCGCGCCCCTGTAACTAACGACGCCACACCCACGGTCAACCGCAACCGAGACCCCGATGGCGACCCTCTTCCGCTGGCTCGTCCGCCTGTTCCTCGCCCTTGCGGGGCTGACCGCGCTTGCCGCCTTCGGGGCCTACTGGTTCGCGTCGCGATCGCTGCCGGACTATGGGGCGAGCTATCGGCTCGAGGGGCCGCGCGGGACGATCGAGATCGTGCGCGATACCTGGAACGTGCCGCATGTCTTCGCGGCCACGGATGTCGATGTCTACTTCGGGCTGGGCTTCGCCCATGCGCAGGACCGGCTGTGGCAGATGACGCTGGCGCGGCGGACCGCGCAGGGGCGGCTTGCCGAGCTGTTCGGGCCGGGCGAGGTGCAGACCGATGCGCTGATGCGACGGCTCGACATTTACGGGGCAGCGGCGGCCTCGGTCGCGGTGCAGGACGGCTATACGCTGGCGGCGCTGGAGGCCTATGCGGCGGGCGTGAACGCCTGGATCGCGACGGTGAACACCGAGGCGCTGGGGCGCGGAGCGCCGGAGTTCTTCCTGTTCCGGCCCGAGATCGCGGCCTGGGCGCCGGCCGACTCGATCGCGCTGATGAAGCTCGCGGCGCTGAGCCAGACCGGGCAGATCGGCGCGGAGGTGCGGCGGGCGCAACTGTCGCTGGTGCTGCCCGGGGACCGGCTGCTGGACCTGTTGCCCGACGCCGAGGGCCCCGGTGTGGCCGCCCTGCCCCGCTATGCCGAACTCGCGCCCGGGGTGCAGCCGGTCCGGACCGCCAGTGCAGGGCCAACGGGCCGTTTCTCGCCGCTGCGGCCGGCGGGGCTCGAGGGGGCCTCGAATGCCTGGGCTGCACAGCGCAGCCGCGCGGCGGGCGGCACGGCGCTGCTGGCGAACGATCCCCACATGGGGTTCTCGGCCCCCCCGCCGTGGTATCTCGCCCGGCTCGACCTCGCCTCGGGCGCGGTGATCGGGGGGACCTATCCGGGCGTTCCGGCAGTGCTGGTGGGGCGGAGCGACCGGCTGGCCTGGGGCCTGACGGCGGCCCATGCCGACGACCAGGACCTGTTCCTCGAAGAGCTGAACCCGGCCGACCCGACGGAATATCGCACCGAGACGGGCTGGGAGAACCTCGAGGTGCGGCCCACGATCGTGCAGGTGCGCGACGCGGCACCGATCACGGTGCGGGTGCAGTCCACCCGGAACGGCCCGGTCCTTCCCGGCGACCACGAAGCCATCGGGACCGTCACGCCGCCCGGCCATGTCATGGCGCTGGGATGGACGGGCCTGCGCCGCGACGACACATCGCTGAGCTTCGCGCTGTCGCTGATGCGGGCGGGGACGGTGGAGGCCGCGCTCGAGGCGGTGCCGCTGGCGGTGGCGCCGGTGCAGAACCTGGTGCTGGCCGATGCCGAGGGGGCAATCGCGATGGCCACGACCGGCGCGCTGCCCCGCCGCGACGCCGCGCATCAGAGCCAGGGGCGATACCCCGCGCCGGGCTGGGTGCCCGCGAACCGCTGGCAGGGCTGGCTGCCGCCCGAGGCGAACCCGCGCTTCGTGAACCCCGAGGGCGGCATCCTTGGCAACACCAACAACAAGGTGGTGGACCGCCCGTTCCCGCTGCACATCGGGTTTGACTGGGGCGACACCCAGCGGGTGCAGCGGTGGCAGCGCCTGATGCAGGCGCGCGAGGTACATACCCGCGACAGCTTTGTCGAGGCGCAGCTCGATACCGTGGCGCCCGATGCCGTGACGCTGCTGGCGCTGGTTGGGGGGGAGCTGTGGTTCACCGGCGAGGCAGCTCCCGCGGGCACACCTGAGCGGTTGCGCCAGGAGGCGCTGAACCTTCTCGCGGCGTGGAACGGCGAGATGAACGAGCACATGCCCGAGCCGCTGATCTACGCCGCCTGGATGCGCGCGCTGCAGGAGCGGCTGATCCGCGACGAGATCGGACCGCTCTCGGCGATCTTCACCCATGTCGAGCCGCTGTTCATCGAGCGGGTGTTCCGCGACATCGACGGCGCGGCAGTCTGGTGCAACGTGATCCAGTCGACGGCCGAGGAGACCTGCACCGACATCGCGCGGATGGCGCTGGACGACGCGCTGGTCTGGATCGGCGAAACCCACCCGGGCGCCATCGAAAGCGTCCGGTGGGGCGACGCGCACGAGGCAGTGCACGGCCACTCGATCCTTGGCGATTTTCCGGTGCTGAACTGGTTCGTGAACATCCGGCAGTCGACCTCGGGGGGCGACCACACGCTGATGCGGGGGCTGACGCAGGGCACCGGTGCCGCGCCGTTTCGCAACGTGCACGGCGCGGGCTACCGGGGGGTCTACGACTTCTCCGATCCCGACAGCTCGGTCTACGTCATCGCCGGCGGACAGTCGGGACATTTTCTGTCGCGGCACTATGATGATCTTGGCGAACTCTGGCGTCGTGGTGAATATGTGCCGATGACACTCGACCCCGACCTCGCCCGTGCCGGCGCGGTCGGCATTACCCGGATAGACCCCGCAGATGCGCGATGACCTGCCCCGCCCCGATGTGATCGAAACCGCGCGCCTGCGGCTCAGACGGGCTCAGCCGGCCGATCTCATGGATCTGCACGGCATCCTGACCCGACCGGACGCCATGCGCTACTGGTCGCGCCCGCCCCACGAGACGCTGGAGGCGACGCAGATCTTCCTGCGCGACATGATCGAGGCCCCGGCCTCGGTGGCCGACGACTTCGTGATCGAGCACGAGGGCCGCGCGGTAGGCAAGGCAGGGGCCTGGCGGCTGCCGGAAGTGGGCATCCTGCTGCACCCGGGCCTCTGGGGCCTCGGTCTTGCGCGCGAGGCGCTGGAGGCGGCGATCGGGCACCTGTTCTCCTGGCATGGCATGGACGCGCTTACCGCCGAGGCCGACCCACGCAATGCCCGGTCGCTGGGCCTGCTCACCCGGCTGGGCTTCCGCGAGACCAGACGGGCGGAACGCACGATGCAGTGGGGACAGGAGTGGTGCGACAGCGTGTACCTCACCCTCGATGCCCGGGACCCGCACCCGCGGGGTTGACATCCCCCCATGCGCGCCACCATAGCGCAATAAAATTGCGTGAGCCGTGGGCGAGGGAGTAACTTCATGTCGGGCGAGTTCGACGCCTGGATCGGGAGGGTCGAGGAGGCGGAAGACCGCGTGAACCTGACCCGCGCCCGCCAGCTTGCCGCGACGCTCGACATGGGCGCAAGCGCGCAGGCTGCGGCGGGAATCGCGGAGGGGGGCGTGCTGCCGCCCCTGTGGCAGTGGATCGCCTTTCTGCCCGACACGCCGATGTCGGGCCTTGGCCCTGACGGCCACCCCGCGCGGGGCGGCTTCCTGCCGCCGGTGCCGCTGGAGCGGCGGATGTGGGCGGGCGGGCGGCTGCGCCAGCACGCGGCGCTGCGCATCGGCGAGACGATCCGCAAGCGCTCGGAGATCGTGAAGATCGCTGAAAAGCAGGGCGCCTCGGGGCGGATGGTGTTCGTGACGGTGCGGCATGACCTGCATGGTGCGGCGGGCCTCTGCATCGAGGAGGAACAGGACATCGTCTATGTTGCGATGCCCGACCGCTTTGCGCCCCCGCCCCCGGTGCCCGCGCCCGAGCGACCCGACTGGGAGGAGCGGGTGGCGATGGACACGGTGCGGCTGTTCCGGTTCTCGGCCGTGACGTTCAACGCCCACCGGATTCACTTCGACCTCGACTATGCGACCGGGGTGGAGAAATACCCCGGCCTCGTCGTCCACGGCCCGTTGCAGGCGATCCTGCTGATGCAGGCCGCGCGGGCGCGGGCGGGCGGCGCCTTTCCGGCGCGGTTCGCGTTCCGGGGCGTGCGGCCGCTCTTTCATTTCGACGGGCTGCGGCTGATGGGCGAGGCGGTGCCGGGCGGCGTGAAGCTTTCGACGGTGACGGACGCGGGCCTCACCTGCATGCAGGCCGAAGCGACCTGGGAGGCGGCATGATGGGTATCCTGTCGGGGATGCGGGTGGTCGAGGGCTCGGCCTTCGTGGCGGTGCCGCTGGCGGGGCTGACGCTGGCGCAGATGGGGGCCGACGTGATCCGGTTCGACCGGCTGCAGGGCGGCCTCGACGCGCAGCGCTGGCCGGTGACGGAGGGCGGCACGAGCCTGTTCTGGGCGGGGTTGAACAAGGGCAAGCGGTCGATCGCGGTCGACATGTCGAGGCCCGAGGGGCAGGAGATCGTCACGCGGCTGATCACCGCGCCGGGGCCGGACGCGGGGCTGTTCCTGACCAACCTGCGGGTGCGGGGCTGGATGGATTATCCGGCCTTGTCGGCGCTGCGGCCCGATCTGGTGATGGTGTCGCTGACGGGAACGCGGCGGGGCGAGCCTTCGGTGGATTACACGGTCAACCCCTCGCTGGGGTTTCCGATGGCGACGGGGCCGGAGGGGTCGGATGCGCCGGTGGCGCATGTGTTGCCGGCCTGGGACTGCATCGCGGGGCAGATGGTGGCGAACACGCTCCTTGCCGCCGAGCGGCACCGGCTGCGGACCGGGCAGGGGCAGCTTGCGGAGCTGGCGCTGAAGGACGTCGCGGCGGCGATGCTGGGGCATCTGGGCATCGTGGGCGAAGTGGTGGCGAACGGGGTGGACCGGCCGAAGGCGGGCAACTTCCTCTATGGCGCCTACGGGCAGGACTTCGCCACCCGCGACGGGCGGCGGGTGATGGTGATCGGGCTGACGGACCGGCAGTGGCGGGGGCTGGTGAAGGTGACCGAGACCGGCGCGGAGATCGACGCGCTGGCGGCGCGGCTGGGCCTCGACTTCCGCCGCGAGGGCGACCGCTGGCAGGCGCGGCACGAGATCGGCGGGCTGTTCGCGCCGTGGTTCGCGGCGCGGGATCTGGGCGGCCTGGGGCCAGTGCTGGACGCCGCGGGGCTGACCTGGGCGCCGTTCCGCAGCTTCGCGCAGGCGGTGCGTGAGGATCCCGACCTTTCGCCCGAGAACCCGATGGTGGCGATGGTCGACCACCCCGGCATCGGGCCGCTGCCCACCCCGGGGAGCCCCGTCGCCTGGGGCGCGTCCGACCGCAGCGCGCCCGGCCGCGCGCCGCGGCTGGGCGAGCATACCGAGGCGATCCTGGCGGACGTGATCGGGATGGGCTCGGGCGAGATCGGGCGGCTGATGGATGCGGGGGTGGTCAAGGCGGGCGTCGTGACGGTGGGCTGACTGCCCCGATCGCAGGGGCTGCTGCCGCCACGTGCGTTCCCTTGGAGGATCGCGACGGGACCGACGGCCCATTCCAGCAGACCGCGCGGACTCTCAGGAAACTCTCACGCTTGCCCCGACGATGGTATGAGGCGGAACGATCGGGTTTGACATGCGGCCTAGGCTCGGTAAGCGTCATTGCATCGACTCATCCCAGGGAGGAACGACGATGGCATGGACGACCCCGAAGGCCGTGGAAATCGCCTGCGGCATGGAAATCAACATGTACGGCCCGGCGGAAGACGATCACGACGCTCCGCTGTTCTGATCCGACGCCGTAGTGATCGTCCGCGTTCTGGGTGCAGGGGCGGGCGGCGGGTTGCCGCAGTGGAATTGCGGTTGCCCGAACTGCGTGGCAGCGCGGGCCGGTGAGATCCCGGCGATGACGCAATCCTCGCTCGCGGTTTCGGCCGAGGGGCGGGATTGGGTCGTGCTGAACGCCTCGCCGGACCTCCGCGCGCAGTTCGCAGTATCCCCCGCACTTGCGCCGGTGGGCCTTCGTGGCACTTCGGTGCGCGCGGTGATCCTGACGAACGGCGACATCGACCACATCGCGGGGCTGTTGTCGCTGCGCGAGGGCACTGCCTTCGAGGTGATCGCGACCCCGGCGGTCCTGTCGATCCTGCATGACAACGAGGTGTTCCGTGTGCTGAACTCCGACCTCGTTACCTTCCGCGAAATGGCGCTCGACACCGCTTTCGAAGTCGCGGGGCTAAGGGTCACGCCCTTCGCGGTGCCCGGCAAGATCGCGCTCTTCCTCGAGGACGGCGAGCCCGACACGCAGGCGGTGGGCGAGCAGACGGTGGCGCTGCGCATAGAGGCAGGGGGCCGGATGATGCATTACGCTCCCGGCTGCGCGGCCCTGCCCCCGGGCCTGCCCGAGCGGCTGACCGATGCCGACATGCTGTGCTTCGACGGGACGGTCTGGGCGGATGACGACATGATCCGCAGCGGCACCGGTCCCAAGACCGGCGCGCGGATGGGGCATATGGCGATGTCGGGGCCGGAGGGCAGCCTTGCCCGGCTGGCCGGCGGCCGGGCGCGCAAGGTCTTCATCCACCTCAACAACACCAACCCCGTCCTGCGCCCCGGCCCCGAGCGCGAGGCAGTGCTGGAGGCGGGCTGGGGCATTGCCGCCGACGGAGAGGAGATCGTGCTGTGACCCGACAGGAAAGCCGCACCGCCTTCGAGGCGCGCCTGCGCCAGATCGGAGCAGAACGCTACCACGACAAGCACCCGTTCCACACCCGCCTGCACGGCGGCGACTGCACGATGGATGAAGTGCGGGCCTGGGTGGTGAACCGCTGGCACTACCAGTCGCGCATCCCGATGAAGGATGCCGCATTCATGTCGCGCTGCGAGGACCCCGACCTGCGCCGCGCCTGGCGCGGGCGGATCGAGGACCATGACGGCGGGATCGAGGAAGGCGGCGGCATCCGGCGCTGGCTGAAGCTCGCCGAGGGCGTGGGGCTTGATCCGGCCTATGTCGCCTCGGGCAAGGGCGTGATGCCCGCGACGCGGTTCGCGGTGGATACCTACGTCCGCTTCGTGCGCGAGGCGCCGCTGGTGGCCGCGATGGCCTCGTCGCTGACGGAGCTTTTCGCGCCGGCGATCCACGAGCGGCGGATTGAGGGGTTGCTGGAACACTACGCCTTCGCCAACCCCGAGACGCTCGCCTACTTCCGCACGCGGCTGAAGGAGGCGCCGAAGGACGTGGCCTTCACGCTGCGCTTCGTGCTCGACCACGCCACGACGCCGGCCGAGCAGGACGCCTGCGCCGCCGCGCTCACGCTCAAGACCGATATCCTCTGGGCGCAGCTCGACGCGCTCTGGCACGGCTATGTCGAGGGCAACATCCCGCCGGGCGCATGGCGGCCCGGCGAGGGGTTGTTGCGGTGAGCGCTGATCCCGTCCCTGCCCTCCCCCGCGGAGTGCGGCTGCACCAGGACCGGGTGCGGGGTGTGCCGGTGCTGCTGGGCCCGGAGCGGGCCCTGATGCTCGATCCACCGGCGGCGGCGATCCTGGGCGAGGTGGATGGGCGGCGCCCGGTCTCGGAGATCGCGCGGCGGCTTGCCGCGCGTTTCGCCGCGCCCGAGGACCTGATCCGTGCCGATGCGCAGACGTTCCTTCAGGGGCTGGCCGACCGGCGGCTGGTGGATTTCGCCGATGCCTGACACCGCGCTGCCCACCGAAGGCGCGGCCCGGTCTGCGCCGGTGCCGGTTATTCCCGCCCCGCTCGCGCTTCTGGCGGAACTCACCCACCGCTGCCCGCTCGCCTGCCCCTATTGCTCGAACCCGCTGGACCTTGTGGCACGGGACACCGAACTCGACACCGGGACCTGGGCGCGGGTGTTCCGCGAGGCGGCGGACCTCGGCGTCTTGCACCTGCACCTGTCGGGTGGCGAGCCAGCCTCGCGGCGCGACCTGACCGACCTTGTGGCAGCGGGGCGGGAGGCAGGGCTCTACGTGAACCTCATCACGTCCGGCATCGGGCTGACGCCCGAGCGGCTGGCGGAACTGGTTGCAGCGGGGCTTGACCATGTGCAGCTGTCGCTGCAGGGTGTGCGGCCCGAGCTTGCCGACCGGATCGGCGGCTACAAGGGCGGCTTCGCCCGCAAGATGGCGGTGGCAGAGGCGATCGCGGCGCGGGGGCTGCCGCTCACACTGAATGCGGTGATGCACCGTCATAACCTTGACGACCTGCCCGAGACGATCGCGATGGCCGAGCGGCTGGGCGCGCGGCGGGTGGAGGTGGCCTGCGTGCAGTTCTACGGCTGGGCGCTGAAAAACCGCACCGCGTTGCAGCCCTCCCGCGCGCAGACCGAGGCGGCCAAGCGGATCGTGGAGGAGGCGCGCGCCCGAATGACCGGGCGGCTGGTGATCGACTTCGTGCCGCCGGACTACTACGCCGACTATCCGAAGTCGTGCATGGGCGGCTGGGGGGCGACGGGGCTGAATGTGGCGCCCGATGGCACCGTGCTGCCGTGCCACGCGGCGCAGACCATTCCTGGGCTGCTGTTCCAGAAGGTGACCGAGGCGCCGCTGGCCGAGATCTGGTATCGCGGCGCGGCGTTCAATGCCTATCGCGGCACGGACTGGATGGACGAGACCTGCCGCGCCTGCCCGCGCCGCGACGTGGACCACGGCGGTTGCCGCTGTCAGGCACTGGCACTGGCAGGCGATGCCCGCGCCGCCGACCCGGTGTGCCGCAAGTCGCCGCACCGGGCGGTGGTGGACGCGATGCTGGCCGAGGCGCCCGGCCCGGCGCTGGCCGAAACCGAGTTCTTGATGCGGCGCTGAGGCGTCAGGCGCGGCCGAGCGTCTCGACGCAGAGGACGGTGGGCAGGTGGCGGGCGATTTCGTCCCAGGTTTCACCCTCGTTGCGGCTGGCGAACACCGAGCCGGAATTGGTGCCGAAGTAGACACCTGCCGGTTCGGCGCGGTCTGTGGCCATGCCCTGGCGGAGCACGGTGAAGAAGCACGACTGCTGCGGCAGGCCCGCGCGCCGGTCGCCCCAGCTTGCCCCGGCGTCGGAGGTCTTCCAGACCGCGGCCTTCGCATCGGGCGGGTAGCGGCCTTCCATGTCGCCGTTGAGCGGCAAGACCCAGACGGTGGCGGGGTCGCGCGGGTGGACGGCGATGGGAAAGCCGAAGGTGGAGGGCAGGCCCTCGGTCACATCGTCCCAGCTGCGCCCGCCGTCGGGGCTGCGGAACACGCCGTGGTGGTTCTGCTGCCAGAGCACGTCCGACCCCTGCCCCGGCGCGCGGGCCATGTTGTGCACGCAGTGGCCGGTCTCGCCGCCTTGGGGGGCTGCGGGGTGGTCGTGGTGGGCGTGGGCGTGTTCGTTCGAGAGGCGGTTGCGGCGGTCCCATGTCGTGCCGCCGTCCTCGGTGGCGAAAACCCCGGCCGCCGAGATGCCGACCCAGAGTTTCCGCGGGTCCGCCGGGTCAGGGACGATGGTATGCAGGACGAGGCCCGCGGCTCCGGGGTTCCAGTCCGGCCGCGACGAATGGTCGGTCAGCGCCTCGACCTGTTGCCAGCTCCGCCCGCCATCATCGCTTTGCACGAGCGTTGCGGGTTTGGTGCCCGCGTAGAGCCTGCCGTGGGCATGGCAGAGCGACCAGACCTGGCCGAAGTCCTTGCCGAAGGGCACCTCGCAGGGCTTCCAGCCGACCATCGCGGCGAAATCGGCGTCATTGGCCGCCCAGTCGTCCATCTGCCCGGTCGAGAGGCGAGACAGCTCCCAACTCGCGCCGCCGTCGTCCGAGCGCCAGACGCCCGCGCCATGCCAGTCGCCGCCACCACCGGCCCATAGGGTGCCGGTCTCGGGGTCGCCGATGGCGTGGTTGATCGGCCAGCCATCGCAGAACGGGCCGCGAACCGACCATCCGGTACGGTCCGGCCCGGACTCGATCAGGAACAGGCCTTTCGTGGTTCCTGCAAGCACTATGACTTCACCGGACATGCGCGCCTCCTCCCTCGTTCGCACAAGACAAGCATACCATCTGGTATGTAATTGTCCACGCCAACTTCAGAGGGCGGCGAACTCCCGCGCCTGCCGCTCGGTCCAGCGCACGTCGATACGGTGGCCGTCCTCGGCCTCGATCTCGGAAACGACGATGCCCTGCCCGTGCAGCCAGGCACGGCGGCGTCCGTCCTCGAAAGGCACCAGGAGCCTCTCTTCGGAGCGCGGGGCATCGAGTTGCGCCATCACTGCCGCGAGAAGGGCGTCGATCCCCTCCCCCGTCACCGCCGAAATGGCGAACACGCCCTCCGTGCGCCCGGCCTGGGCGTGGTGGGCGGCGTGGGCCTCGGGGTCCAGCAGGTCGATCTTGTTCCAGACCTCGATCACCGGCGCCGTCTCGGCCACGCCAAGATCGGCGAGGATCTTGCCGACGTCTTCGGCCTGGGCGACCGTGTCGGGGTGGGCGATGTCGCGGACGTGGAGGATGAGGTCGGCTTCGAGAACCTCCTCGAGCGTGGCGCGGAAGGCCGCGACAAGCTGGGTGGGCAGATCGGAGATGAAGCCCACGGTGTCGGACAGGATCACCCGCAGGCCGGTGGGCAGGCGGACCTCCCGCATGGTCGGGTCGAGCGTGGCGAAGAGCATGTCCTTGGCCAGA
Organism: uncultured Rhodobacterales bacterium; assembly: GCA_964579325.1. Taxonomy (GTDB): domain Bacteria; phylum Pseudomonadota; class Alphaproteobacteria; order Rhodobacterales; family Rhodobacteraceae; genus CAZOHN01. Next base: position 942 of record CAZOHN010000090.1, on the reverse strand, counting down.
ACCTCGGCCCCGGTGAGCCGGTTGAACAGGGTGGACTTGCCGGCGTTGGTGTAGCCCACGAGCGCGACGATGGGATAGGGCACCTTGCGCCGCGCGGCGCGGTGCAGTTCGCGCGTCTTGACCACACCGTCGAGCTGACGGCGCAGGCGGATGATCTGGTCGTCGATGGCGCGGCGGTCGGCCTCGATCTGGGTCTCGCCCGGGCCGCCGACAAAGCCGAAGCCGCCGCGCTGGCGTTCAAGGTGGGTCCAGGCACGGACCAGCCGCGTGCGCTGGTAGCTGAGCGCGGCGAGTTCCACCTGCAACACGCCTTCGCGCGTGCGGGCCCGGTCGGCGAAGATTTCGAGGATCAGCGAGGTCCGGTCGAGAAGCTTGACCCCCCATTCCCGTTCAAGATTGCGCTGCTGAACCGGCGAGACCGACCCGTCGACGACCACGAGGTCGATGCGGTCGGCCTTGAACCGCGTCTTCAACTCGTCCAGCTTGCCCGACCCCAGCAGCGTGCCGGGATGGGTGCGGGACAGCCGGATGACCTCGGACCCGCAAAGCTCAAGCTCGGGCAGGGCTGCGGCAAGTGCCACGGCTTCGGCCAGCGCGTGTTCTGGCAGGCGGCGCGCGTTGGCGGATTTCAGCGCCGGATGCAGGAGCCAGGTCCGGGTGGCCGCGGTCGCGGTGTCGCGCAACCTCTGGCCCGTCCGGCCGGACAGGAGATCGAGATCGTCATGCGAAGCGTCCGAGATCAGTCTTCCCCTTCGTAGAGGCTGATCGGCGCGCCGGGCATGATGGTCGAGATCGCATGCTTGTAGACAAGCTGCGATTGACCATCGCGGCGCAACAGCACGCAGAAGTTATCGAACCAGGTGATGACACCTTGAAGCTTGACGCCGTTGATAAGGAAGATCGTGACCGGAACCTTGGCCTTGCGGACATGGTTGAGGAAGG
>CAZOHN010000089.1:12107-13943 GCA_964579325.1 uncultured Rhodobacterales bacterium | reverse complement strand
CGAGGGGGTTTTCCACCCCCTCGCGCTCCCCCGGGGATATTTGGGGTCGGAAGAAGAGGGGCAGGAAGGTCCGTGGCCGTGCCGCCGCGCTCCCACCCCCGGCGTTTGGCGGCGCGCGAGCGGGTGGCGCGGGCCTCCTGGTCGATGGCGTCGCCGCTCCGGTGCGGTGTGGCGCTACGCCCGCCGCCGTGGCGCGCCAGCGCCCAGGCCGCGCCGAGGGTGTCGGCGATGGCGGCGCGGGCGGAAAGCTGCATGTCCGCGCAGTCCTCCGCCACCTGTCCCATCACCTGCTCTTCCCCACCGAAGAGGTGCGTGCACCCCGTCAGGTCGACCACTAGGCCATCGGGGGCTTCCTCGGCGACCCAGGGGCTGAACTTGCCGGCCCAGCGCCGCAGCGCCCGCAGGAAGGCGGCCTCGGCAAGCGGGTCGGCCGGCCGGGTCAGGAGACCGGGGCACATCGCGAAGGCGTCGCGCAGGGGCTGGCCAGGACGCAGCCCCTCGGCCAGGGCCCGCTCCGACAGCGACACGAGCACCTGGGCCTGCGCGACCTCGGCGACTACGGCGAACGGGTGCAGCGCCAGCCCCGGCGCCCGCCGCAGATGACGCTCGGCGGCGAGGCGCGGGAACCACAGCGAAAGGACCCGGCGGTTCGGCATGAAGGGTGCGACGATGGATGTTCCTGTTCTGTTTCTCTCTAGCGTTCCCCAGCGCGCGAGTCGAGTCGCGGCGAGTCGCGCAGATTCTTGCGCAGGTCACTATACCGTCGCGGGAAACGCGCTACCTTCGCCCGCGCATGCAGCAGCAGGGAGCCAGACCATGCAGACCTTCCGATTCATGATTGCCGCCGTCGCGATCGCGGCCGGCACCGTTGCCTTCGCCCAGGACGCCGTCACCGCCCGCAAGGACCTGATGAAGGCGCAGGGCGCCGCCGTGAAGGTCCTGGGTGACATGGCAAAGGGCGAGACCGCCTTCGATGCCGCCGCCGCAGCGGACGCCAAGGCGAAGCTGATCGAGACCGCCGCGCAGATCGCCACCGTCTTCGAGGCCGAGGGGATGGGCGGCGAGACCAAGTCGAAGCCCGAGATCTGGATGATGTACGACGACTTCACCGCCAAGGCCGATGCCCTCACGGTCGCGGCCGAGGCGCTCGATGCTTCCTCGCTCGACGCCGTGCGTGCCGGCATGGCCGGTGTCGGCGGCGCCTGCAGCGCTTGTCATCAGGCCTACCGGATCTGAGAGCGATCCGCGCGCGTCTCCTGCCCCTTGGCGGGGGGCGCGCCCCTCAGCCGCAGGCGACGCGGACGATCACCCCGGAGGGATCGAGGTTGAAGTTGAGCCGCGCCGGGTCGTACTCCTGCGTGACGATCCCGCCGAACTCCACCACGCGATAGACGCGGGCAATGCCCAGCCCGGCGACAACCGAGCCCGGCTGGCCGACGTAGCGTTGGTAGTCGGCCGCCCGGCAAAGATCGGGTTCGCGCTCGACAAGCGTGCCGACGGATCCCCCGCCCACCAGATCTCCGGGCTGCGGCGCGCCCGCGGCCGGCGTCTGCGGTGCGGGCGGCGCGCAGGCAGCGAGCGCCAGGACAAGCGCAGTGAGGGGAGCGAGCGCCCGGGAGTTCATGCGAGGGATTCCTTCCGACATTTCCGACCTGATACTCCTCTGCGTTCCCTGCCTTCAAGGGCGCCACCACCGTTCCCGGCGCCCTGTCGCCTAACCGCAATAGACCCGCGCGATGCGCCCGTCCGTTCCCACCTCGACGTTCAACCGCGCCGGGCTGTAGTCCATCGTGACCGCCATGCCCGGCTGGATCACCCGGAGCCGTTCCGCAGGGA
>CAZOHN010000089.1:942-12007 GCA_964579325.1 uncultured Rhodobacterales bacterium | reverse complement strand
TAGTCCATCGTGACCGCCATGCCCGGCTGGATCACCCGGAGCCGTTCCGCAGGGAACGTCATCGCGGCCAGCGCGCTTTCGCGCTGACCGACAAGGCCCTGCAAGTCCGGCGCGCCGCAGGCTTCCGGGCCATCCATCGCCGGGACTGCCTCCACGCAGCCTACCAGCAGGACTGCAGCGATCAGTGTAGGAAAAGTCCGCATCGTCGCCTCCGTGGTGTCGCGGACAGGGAACGCCAAAGCTGGCTGATAGCCAATAGCAGAACGCCCGAACCACGCTCCGCGCTGCGCTCGAGGCCTCCCGGGGCGTCTCGACCCGCGGACGGTCAGACTTCGCTAACCATTTGCTGCCATCCCGGGGCGGGGTCGGATGGAGGCTTGGATGTCACGGCGGGGGACGCAGGGGCGGGGTGGGGTGGCCGCAGCGGCCCTGCTGGTGGCGGCGCTGATGGCGCCGGTGGCCTCCGCCCAGGGGACCGATGGACCGACGTTCCTCGTTGATCTCCACCTCGGGTCGCCCTGGTCGGCCGACGTCCGCGCGGCGGCGCGTCGGGGCTACCAACTGGCCGACGGCACGCCGCAGTCGATGCGCGGGTGGTACTCGAGCAGGTGGCAGAGCCTCGAGATCGGCCTGATGACGCAGGTTTCCCCGCGCACGGGGATTCTCTGGGGCATGAGTACCGGCGAGGCGGGCGAGAAATACGTCATCGCCCCCGGGCTGTCGCTTGGCCTGATCCACCAGGTCCCGGCCGGTCGGCGCGGGGTCATTACCCTGCGCGCCGAAACCCGGCTCGGCAGCGGCCTGCGCGAGCGGACCTGCACGGCGGACTACGGTGAGATCGGCGGGGTCCAGCAGGTCAACTGTCGGCTCGCCGCCACGCCCCTGCCTCCGGAGGAAACGCTCGGCTACCTGATGCAGCGCGACGGGTGGGACGCGACGACCGTCTCGATAGGCTACCAGTTGAGCTTCTGACGTCTCGGGAAACACCGCGTTGGGAGGGCCTGGCCGCGGCAGGACAGGGTCCGCGGTCAGGTCCGACGGTCAGTTGCGGGCGATCACCGGATCGCTGCCGGGGCCAGCGCCCGTGCGATGCTCGCCTCGCCGCGGCCGTGCAGCGCGGGGTCGTAGCCCATGATCGTGTCGGTCCGCGCCGTATCGAGCAGTCGGTTGCCGATCTGGGTGGGCGTGGCCGTGGTGAACTTGCTGCCAAGGACGGCCGAATAGCCGCTCACGATCGGCGCCGCGAAGGAGGTGCCGGCAAGCCCGGTGAGATTGCTGGTCACGCCGACGGTCACGAACTGCTGCTGCACGCGCGCATCGCTTCCCGCGAAGTTCGAGTAGGAGGCAAGCGCCGCCTTCTGTTCGGGCGAGCCATGCCGCGAAAGCGCACCCACGAAGATCGCCGAGGTGCCGACCAGAGCCGAGTTGAGGTAGTCGACGTTGCCGGCGGCGTTCGCGGCGCCCACGGCGACCGAATCGTTGCCGGCGGCCTTCACGACCACGGCGGCGCCGTTTCGGGCGTGGGTGATGATCGAGCTTTCCTGCGCGCTCCAGCCGATCTGCGAAGCGGAGTAGCCCGCACGAGCGTACATGCCATAGCTGAGGTTGAGCGTGTTCAGACCCGAACGGAGGGCCACGGCCCGGCCCAGCGTGTAGTTGTGGGACACCATCCTGGCCGACGGCGCGATCATGCTGGCTTCGAGCCGGGTCCACTCCCCATGGCGGAGCTTCTTGGTTCCGGTCCCAAGGTTGCCGGAGAAGCGCGACGTGCTGCGGAAGTCGTCGACGACGGTGATCGTCGTGCCCTGGCCGCGGAATCCCTGCTGCCAGGCGGATCCGATCTCGCCCTGCATCCACGACCGGACCGGCGGGACCGAAAGGGTCCGCGGCGTGGCCTTTGCAAGACTGCCGAACGACAGCGCGGGCGTGTCGGCCGTGGACGGCGGCGCGAGTGTCAGCAACGCGGCGAGCGCAAGCGGGAGGGCGCGGAGAGAGCGGAAATGCATCGGCGATCCTTCGTGGTGGCAGGTCAGGAACTGAACGCGCGCAAGCACGCGGGCACCGCTCGCTTCTGGGCGGAAAGTATTTCCGAAGTCCTAACCGTGGCGGTCGCGCAGGCTTTTCCGCCGCGATTGCAGGGCGACCCCTTTCCGCCCCCGTCGGACTGGGGCACAAGGGAACCCGAAGAACCGGAGGACCCATGGCCGACCCGAGCCCCCGCGCGCCCCGCCTGTGCGTGCTGATCGACGCCGACAACGTGCCCGCCGGCTACGCCGAGGCGATATTCGAGGAGATCGCGGCGCTCGGCGAAGCCAGCGTCCGGCGGATCTACGGCGACTGGTCGGCGACGCGGCTGAACGCCTGGGCGAGGAAGGTGGCGGCGCTCGGTCTGGTCGCGGACCAGCAGTTCTCGAACACCAAGGGCAAGAATGCCTCCGACATCGGACTTGTAATCGCTGCGGTGGACTTCCTGCATTCGGGCCTCTTCGACGGCTTCGTGCTGGTCAGTTCAGACAGCGACTTCACGCGCCTCGCCGCCCGCATCCGCGAGCAGGGGCTCGATGTCTACGGGATCGGCGAGAAGAAGACACCCGAGGCGTTCCGCATGGCCTGCAAGCGCTTCATCTACGTCGAGAACCTGGGCGACGGGGAAGAAACGCCCGAACCGCCGCGCCGCGAGAAGGGCGCCGCTGCGGCGCCCGCCGAGCGTTCGGCCGAACCCGCGCAGAGACCGGGCGCGAAGGAGCCGCCCGCCAAGGCGATCCCCCTCATCGTCGCGGCGATGCGCGCCATCGACCCGGAGGGCGAGTGGTATTCGCTGGGCCAGATCGGTCAGTACATCACGCAGGGCAACCCCGACTTCGACACCCGCACCTACGGCAGTGCCAAGCTGTCTGACCTCATCAAGAAGATCAGCCGGTTCGAGGTGAAGCCCGGACCAGGCGGGCAGCTTCTGGCCCGCGACGTGGCCTGAGGGCACCCGCCCCCATCCAGGCCCTCCCGCCCAACATTCGCCGCAGTCGGGAAGGATCGTTGCGGGATACGATCCAGTGCCGAGTCGCGAAGTTGTTGCAGCAAGCCCCAGCTATCCCCGTGGACCACACCCAGAAGGCGCGAGTTGCGCTGTTGGTGGATGGCGAGAACTTCCCCCCGGAGCATGCCGGAACGGCGATTCTGCGCGCCGGGAAGCATGGACAGTTGGTGGTGAAGTGCGTGGTAGGTGACATGTCGCGCTTGCCGGCTTGGTCATCGGCTCCCGGCTTTCGGGCAATTCACGCGGGATCGGGGAAGAACGCAGCCGATATACGTCTTGTGATCGAGGCGATGGACGTGGTCCACAACCAGAGGGCTGACGTTCTGGTCATCGCTGCGTCCGATGGAGATTATTGTCACCTCGCGCTGCACATGGTCGAGCGTGGAGTCCGGGTCTACGGGATCGGGGAAGCGAAGGCGCCGGACAAGTTGCGCAAGGCGTGCACGAAGTTTGATGAGGTCCGTACCGATCCTCTGCAGGGCGTCCCACCACCCAAGGACTCCGAACTCGACAGGAAGATCGTCGCGCTCATTCTGAGCGAAGGCCAGCAGGGCGCGATGAGGGTCAATTCCCTTGGGCCGCGCCTGCACCACCTGTACGGGATAAAGATAAGCGAACAACCTGAGCGGAACTGGCGAAGCTATCTTCTGGCGAGATCGCACCTCTACAAATGCGATCCGAAGGGGCCAGACACGATGGTCCGCCTCGTCTCGCCCTAACCCGCCACGCCATACCGCGCCAGGAACGTGCCCACCGCGCCGTCGATCACCCTTCGGCGCTCCTCGTCGGACACTTCCGTCCTGAGGCCCAGCATGAGCCGGGGAAAGAGGTCGGCCTTGCACAATTCGGCGAACTGGTCGGCGGCAAGGTCGACGTCGTCGATGGCAAGCTCGCCGCGCGCCACCGCCGCGCAGAGGTAGTCGGCCAGCAGGCGGTGCACCAGCCCCGGGCCGCTGTCGTAGAACTCGCGGCCGATCTCGGGGAAGCGGTCGCATTCGGCCACGCAGATGCGGAACACCCGCATCCCGAAGTCCGACAGGAAGAATCCCACAAGCCGGGTGCCCGCCTCGGTCAGGACCTCGCCGGGGGGGGCGCCCGAGGCGATCAGCTCGGCCGCGCCTTCCGCCTGCCGGTGGCATTCGCAGCGTGCGACTTCCATGAAGAGAAGGCGCTTGTCGGGGAAGTAGCTGTAGAGCGTGGCCTTCGACACTCCGGCAGCGCGGGCGATCGTATCGACGCTCGCCCCCTCGAAGCCGTCGGCCATGAACACCTCGCGGGCGCCCTCGATCACCTGGTCGTACTTGCGGCCCTTCTTCACCTGCGCGGCGACGGTTGGCATGGCGATCCTCCCGCCGGGCATTTAGGCACGACGGGCAGGGGGGAGCAACCGGGGAAGCGGTCGGATCGTGTCATCATTCTCCGGCGGGGACGCAGCCTGTGCCGGACAGGGTGGCCGGGTCGGCGCAGCCCTGCGTGGGCGGGGCGGGCTGAGGGGAGGGCTGCGGGGCGGGCCGAGGGGAAAGATCGGGGAACTGGATGCGGGGCAGATCGAACCCGCCGACACCCGCCAGGACGAATCCGGGGGAGAAGGCCATGGCGAACGAGAGGGCGAGAGCCGGGAAGATCAGGCGCATGTGCAAAATCCATACTGAACGGTTCGGTATGGATATATCTAAACCGAACGGTTCACTTTTGCAAGCCCTGCGTCCTGCTGCCGCTTGCATCGGCCGCCCACAGGACTAATCTGGAATCATTCCAAGGAAAGGCCTCCCCCATGATCCCTGGCGTCTCGTCCCGCCGCCGCTTCCGCGACCTCTCCGAACGCGAGGTGCTGGCGCTTGCGATTTCCTCCGAGGAGGACGACGCCCGTATCTACCGCACCTATGCCGAACGCCTGCGGGCCGACTTCCCCGCCTCGGCCGCCGTTTTCGAAGGCATGGCCGCCGAAGAGGACGACCACCGCCGCCGCCTGATCGAGCTGCACCGTGCCCGCTTCGGCGAGACGATCCCGCTGATCCGGCGCGAGCATGTGTCAGGCTTCTACGCCCGCAAGCCGGTCTGGCTGTCCGAAACCATGAGCCTCGACCAGATCCGAGGCGAGGCCGCCCAGATGGAAGGCGACGCGCGCAGGTTCTACGAAACGGCCGCGCAAAGCACCTCGGACGCCGCGACCCGCAAGCTCTTGGGCGACCTCGCCGCAGCCGAAGCCGGGCACCAGGGCAAGGCGGCAGATCTCGAGGCCGAGCATCTGGGCGCGGGCGCGCGCGAGGAGGAAGACGCCTCGGCGCACCGGCAGTTCGTGCTGACCTGGGTGCAGCCGGGGCTGGCGGGGCTGATGGACGGCTCGGTCTCCACCCTCGCGCCGATCTTCGCCACGGCCTTCGCCACGCAGGACACCTGGACCACCTTCCTCGTCGGCCTTGCCGCCTCGATCGGCGCCGGCATCTCGATGGGCTTCACCGAGGTCGCCTCGGACGACGGGGTGATCTCGGGGCGAGGCGCGCCGTGGAAACGCGGCATCGCGGCGGGGGTGATGACCACGCTGGGGGGCCTCGGCCACGCGCTGCCCTACCTCATCACCGATTTCTGGACCGCCACGACCATCGCCATCATCGTCGTCTTCGTCGAGCTCTGGGCGATCGTCTGGATCCAGATGCGCTACATGGAGACGCCTTTCTTCAGGGCGACCTTTCAGGTAGTCCTCGGCGGCGCGCTGGTCTTCGCGGCGGGGGCGCTGATCGGGGGAGGGTGAGGGCGATGTATTTCCGCGACAAGGTCGAGTACCGCGCCCTGCCCCTGCCCGACCGGATCGCGCTGCCCGCGGCCGAAAGCCTTGCCGCTGCGACGGCGTTCCACGACGCCATGCGCAAGCGCCATTCGATCCGCGATTTCGCCCCCGACCCGGTGGACCGCGCGGTGATCGAGGCGGCCATCGCCACGGCCGGTTCGGCGCCCTCGGGCGCGAACCACCAGCCCTGGCACTTCGTGGCCATCGGCGATCCGGGCCTGAAGGCGCAGGTGCGCGCTGCGGCCGAGGAGGAGGAGCGCGCCTTCTACGAGGGCGGCGCGGGGGACGAGTGGCTGAAGGCACTGGAGCCGATCGGCACCGGAGTGTCGAAGCCGCATCTCGAGATCGCGCCCTGGCTGATCGTGGTGTTTGCCCAGCGTTACGGGCTCACGAGGGACGGGCACCGCTACAAGAACTACTACGTGCCCGAAAGCGTGGGCATCGCGACGGGTTTTCTGATCGCGGCGCTGCACCATGCGGGGCTGTCGTGCCTGACGCACACGCCCAACCCGATGAAGTTCCTCGGTGCCCTGTGCGGCCGGCCGGAGCATGAAAAGCCGGTGATGATCCTGGCCACGGGGCTCGCGGCGGAAGGGGCCACGGTGCCGGAGGTGGCGAAGCTCAAGAAGCCGCTGGAAGAGATCCTGACGGTGCTCTGAAAGCCTACCGGTCGACCGCGTTGCCGATGCCCACGACCGTCCCGATCAGCCCGAGCGCGACCCGGGCGGATCCTACAGGCGATTCTGTCGCAAGCACGAGATCGCCCGAGGCGATGGCGAAGTTACCCGCGCTGAACAGGCCATCGGCGGTGGTCAGGTCGATGGTGAAGATCACGCGGTCCTTTTCCGGGCCGGCCTGCCCGTCGTAGCGAATGGCCTCGGCGGGGTATTCGCGCAGGATCAGGATGCCGCGCGGGTCGGCGGTGCGGTCGGACAGGCCGCCGATCAGCGTGAGCGCATCGAGCGCGGTGACGTGGTCCTTGGGGAAGATCACCGTCTCCTGACGCCCGCTGGCACCGAGCGCGAGGAAATGGCGCTTCTCCTCCTCGACGATCAGCCGGTCGCCCGCGCGCAGCGTCGCATCAAGCTCGGGCGAGGCGAAGAGGCGCGCGACCGGGATCGTGTAGGAATGCGCCCCGCGCACGAGGCGAAGCTGGGGGTTCTCGAAGGACGCGGCCACGCCGCCACCCAGCGCGATGGCCGAGAGCACCGACATGTCGCGTTCGACGAGAGGATACTGGCCGGGGCTGTTGACGCCGCTGACGAGGTTGAAGGAGTGCCGCGGGCCGGCCTGGGACTGGAGTTGCACCTGCGCCGATTCGGAGATCGACTTCATCGCCTCCTGCACCGCCTCGCGGGCCTGCTGGTCGGTCATGCCGCCCACGGTGATCGCACCGACGTAGGGCACGAACACGGTCCCCTGGGTCGAGACGGTCATCGGCACGAGGCGCACCGACGGCTCCTCGCCGCCCTTCAGGAGCGAGTTCGGGTCGGCGTCCCAGATGGCGATATTCACGGTGTCGCCCGATAGGATCACGCGCCCCGAAGGCCCGCCCTGGCGGGAAATCCAGTTCTGCGCGGGCTGGGCGCCGGCGGTGGGCCATGCAGCGGCCACGGGAAGGAAGTCCCGCGTGACGGGGTAGACGGCGAAAGCGGCCTCCGGGTCGGTGTTGTCGGCGTTGCGGAGCACCTCGGACTGGAGGGCCGCGCTGCGCGGGAACGAGGCACAACCGGCCAGAATGGCCGTTGCCGCGAAGACCGCGCCTGCTTTTGCGTATCGCATCATTCCTGCCTCGGAACGTCCCGCCGCCGGTTCGGGCCGGCCGCCTTTTCTGTCGATACAGGAGACACCGGCCTGCCCCCAAGTCAATTCGTGCCGCGACACTGGCGGCCAACCTGCGGCCCGGAAGCCACGGGTCGGCGCGGCGGCTGGCAGCGCCCCGGGGTGCATGTTAAGTGCCTGACATGCTGGCTGTCCTGCTCCAGACCCTGCCCTTCTTCGCGCTCATCGCGGTCGGCTACGGCGCCGGGCGGACGGGGTTCTTTCCGCCCGAGGCGACGGCCTGGCTCACCAAATTCGTCTTCTACTTCGCGCTCTCGGCGATGCTGTTCCGATTCGCGGCGAACCTTTCGGTCACAGAGGTCTTCGACCTGCCCTTCGTGAGCGCCTACCTCTGCGGAACGCTCGCGGTCTACCTCCTCGCCTCGCTTGTGGCAGCCCTGCGCCGCCGCCCGATGGCGGAAGCCGCGGTCGAGGCGCAGGTGGCGGCAATCGGCAATACCGGGTTCCTCGGCATTCCGATGCTGGTGATGCTGATGGGCGAGGCGGCGGCGGGCCCGGTGATGCTGGTACTGGCAGTGGACCTGATCGTGTTCTCGTCGCTGATCACCGTCCTGATGACGCTGAGCCGCGGCGGCGGCCTGTCGCTGCAGCTGTTCGGCACGCTGGCCATGGGCCTTGCCAGGAACCCGATGATCGTCTCCATCGGCCTCGGCCTGATCTGGTCGGCGACCGGCTGGGCGATGCCGCGCGTGGCGAACGACTTCCTGGGGCTCCTAGGCGCTGCCGCCACCCCCGGAGCGCTCTTTGCCATTGGGGCGTCGCTGGCGGGGAAGTCGGCCGAGAGGATCGAGGTCGCGCTCTGGCTGACCTTCTGCAAGCTCGTCCTGCATCCCGGCGCGGTGGCCTTTGCCGCGCTGGTCCTCTTCCCGGTCGAACCCTTCGCCGCGACGGTGATGATCTCGGCCGCCGCGCTGCCTGTGGCCGGCAACGTCTTCATTCTCGCCCAGCACTATGGCGTGGCCCCACGCCGCGTCTCAAGCGCGATCCTCGTCTCGACCACGATCTCGGTGCTGACCGTCCCGGCGGTGATCGCCTGGGTCACGGGTTAGCGACGCAACGACTGCGAGTCAGGCCCCCCACCCCATCCCTCCCCCACGAGGGGGGAGGGAGGCGCCACGGTCGGGCTGATGCGCGACCTTCGGCGGGTCAGCCGCCCCCCTGCGCGGCGTCCCAGTCCTTCAGCCACCGCTTCGGCGCGGCCTTGCGCCACTGCGCGATCAGCCGCGCCCGCGCCCAGCCGGGGTCGATCCGGCCCGCCCGGACGAGGACATAGGGGTGCTTGAGGTAATGCGGATGGAGCGTGAACGTCTCGGGGTCGGCCGCCATGAGCATCTCGCGCTCGTCGAAGGAGGCGGGAAAGACGGCGGCATCCTCGTAGGGCGACCACCAGGCCCACATCCGCCCATGCGCCTTGAGGCAGGGATTTCCCCAGGGCGCGTCCTCGGTGACCTCGGGGAGGTTCAGGGACAGGGCGAGGGCCTTGAGTTCGGCCCAGTCGGCGATCGGCGGCTCAAGTGCAGGCATAGGACACCGCCGACGTTCCGAACGCCACGTCGTGCATGAGCCGGCCGGGCAGCAGCGTGAAGGCCCCCGCGCCGATCAGCGCCGCGAAGAAGAGCCAGAGTACCCCCGACCGATGCGCGCGTACCTCGCCCCGCCGGGCCGCGCGCACGAGGCCCACGAGGGTGAACAGGGTCACCACGGACAGGACATGGATCGGCCCGAGGCCGGTGAATCCACACCCCCAGACGAACACGAAGGACGACAGGGCGACCGACGCCATCAGGAGGACCCAGGCCCAGCCGATGACGCGATGCGGGATCGTGCCCTTCGGGCCGACCAGTTGCACCACGCCAAGGCCAAGCGCCGCGAGCGCGGCAAGCGCATGGGCCTGCACGAGAAGCGGCGCTGCGAGAAAGGCCGCAAGGTTCATCAATGCGCCTCCGCCCAGTTCGCCCCCGTGCCGGCATCCACCGTCAGCGGCACGGCGAGTTTCACCGCCGGTTCCGCCGCGCCCTCCATCACCTCGCGGACCCGCGCCACCACCTCGTCCACCGCGCCCTCGTCGACTTCGAACAGAAGCTCGTCGTGGACCTGCAGGAGCATCGTCGCAGGGAGCCCCGCGATCGCCTTCGGCATGCGGATCATCGCGCGGCGGATCACGTCGGCGGCGGCCCCCTGGATCGGCGCGTTGATCGCGGCACGCCTGGCGAAGCCGGCGCCGGGACCTTTCTGGTTGATGTCGGGGGTATGGATCTTGCGGCCGAACAGCGTCTCGACGTGGCCGTGCTCCTTCGCGAAGGCCACGGTTGCGTCCATGTAGGCGCGGATGCCGGGGAAGCGCTCGAAATAGGTGTCGATGAAGGCCTGCGCCTCGGCCCGGGGGATGCGCAGGTTCCGGGCAAGGCCGAAGCCGGAGATGCCGTAGATCACCCCGAAGTTGATCGCCTTGGCACGGCGGCGGATTTCCGGCGTCATCTCCGCAAGCGGCACGTTGAACATCTGGCTGGCGGTGAGCGCGTGGATGTCGACCCCCTCGCGGAACGCCTGTTTCAGCGCGTCGATGCCCGCGACATGGGCGAGGATGCGCAACTCGATCTGCGAGTAGTCGAGGCTGACGAGGACGCGGCCCGGGGGCGCGACGAAGGCCTGCCGGATGCGGCGGCCTTCCTCGGTGCGGACGGGGATGTTCTGAAGGTTCGGGTCGGTCGAGGCGAGGCGCCCGGTGTTGGCGCCGGACTGGACGTAGGAGGTGTGCACGCGGCCCGTCTCGGGGTGGATGTGCGTCTGGAGCGCGTCGGTGTAGGTGGATTTCAGCTTCTGGATCTGCCGCCAGTCGAGCACCCGCGCGGGCAGGTCGTGGCCCTCGGCCGCTAGGTCCTCCAGTACGTCGGCGGGGGTGGCGTAGGCGCCGGTCTTGCCCTTCTCGCCTCCCGGCAGGCTCATCTTGTCGAACAGGATCTCGCCGAGTTGCTTGGGCGAGCCGACGTTGAACTTCTCGCCCGCAAGCTCCTGGATCTCCTCCTCGAGCTGGACCATCTTCTGCGCGAAGGCGTTCGACATCTGCCGCAGGTGGTCGGGGTCGACCTTGATGCCGGCCATCTCCATCGCGATCAGGACCGGCACCAGCGGGCGTTCGAGGGTCTCGTAGACGGTGGTGACGCGGGCCTTGTGCAGTTGCGGCTTGAACGTCTGCCAGAGGCGGAGCGTGACGTCGGCATCCTCGGCGGCGTAGGGCGTGGCCTTGTCGAGGGGCACGCGGTCGAAGGTGATCTGGCCCTTGCCCGATCCGAGCAACTCCTTGATCGGGATCGGGATGTGAGAGAGGTAGCGTTCCGACAGCGCGTCCATCCCGTGGCCGTGGAGGCCGGAGTTCAGCGCATAGGACATCAGCATCGTGT
>CAZOHN010000089.1:0-932 GCA_964579325.1 uncultured Rhodobacterales bacterium | reverse complement strand
CGATGGGGGCGACGGTGATGCCGTTGCGGGCGAAGATCTTGGCGTCGTACTTGATGTTCTGGCCGATCTTCAGGATCGCGTCGTCTTCCAGCACGGGTTTCAGCAGCGCCAGCGCCTCGGCCTTGTCCATCTGGCCCTCGGCCCGGGCGGAAGCCCCGAAGAGGTCGCCCGCGCCGGTGGTGTGGCCCACGGGGATGTAGGCCGCGCGCCCGGCCTCGACGCAGAGCGAGATGCCCACGAGGTCGGCCACCATCTCGTCGAGGCCGGTGGTCTCGGTGTCGACCGCCACCCAGCCGCGTTCGACGATCTGCGCGATCCACTCGCGCAGCGTCGCGGCGTCGCGGATGGTCACATAGGCGGCGGTGTCGAAGGGCACGGGGGCGGCCTCGGTGACCGGGTTGGCGCCTTCGGGCGTGGTGTCGGGGATCGCGGGCTGCGCCACGCCAAGGCGGTCGGCGATGCGCTTGGTGAGGGTGCGGAACTCCATCGCCCCGAGGAACGCCATCAACACGTCAGGGTCGGGCACGCGGACTTCCAGCGTGTCGAGCGCCACGTCGAGGGGCATGTCGCAATCGAGCTGGACGAGGCGCTTCGAGAGCCGGATCTGGTCGGCATTGTCGATCAGCGTCTGGCGGCGCTTGTCCTGCTTGATCTCGCCCGCGCGCTCCAGAAGCGTCTCGAGGTCGCCGAACTCGTTGATGAGGAGCGCCGCCGTCTTGACACCGATGCCGGGCGCACCGGGCACGTTGTCGACGCTGTCGCCGGCCAGCGCCTGCACGTCGACCACGCGGTCGGGCTTGACGCCGAATTTCTCCTCGACCTCGTCGATGCCGATCCGTTTCGACTTCATTGCGTCGAACATCTCGATGCCGCCGCCCACAAGCTGCATCAGGTCCTTGTCGGACGAGATGATCGTCACCCGCCCGCCCGCC
>CAZOHN010000088.1:0-13979 GCA_964579325.1 uncultured Rhodobacterales bacterium | reverse complement strand
AGGCCTTCTGCGGTTCCTCGGCGCGCTTGGTGGACAGGGCCTTGCAGGCGTTGAACCCGGCGATCCCGATTTCCGAGATCGGGCTCTCCGCGCCGCCCGCTACCATCACGTCGGCGTCGCCCCACTGAATCAGCCGCGCGGCATCGCCGATCGCGTGCGCGCCGGTCGAACAGGCCGTCACGACGGCATGGTTCGGCCCCTTGAACCCGAACCGGATCGACACCTGCCCCGACACCAGGTTGATCAGCGCGCCCGGAATGAAGAACGGGCTCACCCGCTTCGGTCCGCGCTCCTTGATCAGAACGGCGGTATCGGCAATCGAGTTCAGCCCGCCGATGCCCGACCCGATCATGACGCCGGTCCGCTCGGCGTCCTCCTTCGTCGCGGGTATCCAGCCGGAATCCTTCACCGCCTGCACGGCGGCGGCCATGCCGTAGAGGATGAAGTCGTCGACCTTGCGGCGGTCTTTCGGTTCCATCCAGTCGTCGGGGTTGAAGGTCCCGTCGCCGCCATCGCCATAGGGTACTTCGCAGGCATAGCTCGTGACCACGTCCGTCGCGTCGAACCGCGTGATCGGCCCTGCCCCGGACTTCCCCGCGATCAACCGTGCCCAGGTCTCCTCGACTCCACACGCCAGCGGCGTAACCATGCCCAGCCCCGTCACGACTACACGACGCATGCCTGCCCCCAAACCTGTCTTGTGCCCCGGTCTTCTGCCCGTCCGCGCCTGATAGCGGGAAACATCCGTCAGGAAAAGACCACCGGTCCCAGGCGCGCCGCTTCAGGCGGCCGCGCGCCTGAGCGAGAACCGCGCCCGGACAATGCCGTGGTCTACCGCACCAGGTTCCTTGCGGCCGAGATGGTCGTTGAAGATGTCGAGACCGTCGAACTTCCACATCCGCCGGCGGCTCTGGTCATAGAGCTCCTCGCTTACCAGGATATGGTCGAGCGAACCGTGCTGCCCCTCATGAATATAGGTGTAGTAGACGTCGCGCAGCGACCGCATCTGCTGCAGCGCCTGCCCCGAATAGAGCGCCACGTCGCTGCCCCCGGTCGACAGCGGCTCAAGGTACTTAGGCTGCGTCGTGATGAGGTCGATGGTGTTGCTCTCCTGCCCGTCGTTCAGGTCGCCCAGCACCGCAACCGCATCGCGCGTGTTCTTCATCACCCCGTTCAGGATCACCCGCAGCGCCAGCGCCTCGGCGGTGCGGCGGATGGTGGACAGCGCCGAGCCGATCGCCTGGGAGTGCGGCTTGTAGAGGCTGCGCGCTGCGTTGTACCAGCCTTCCCGATAGATCTCGGTCGGCCGCTTCGACTTGAGGTGACAGACGAACACATGCACAGGTGCCGCATCGTCGCGCGGGGTCAGGTGCAACCGCAAGACCGGCCGCGAGAAGCCCCCGACGGCCACGCTGATGGGTGGCGCCTGGTCCTCGCGCCCCGAGGACTCGAGCCGGATCCCCTCGGGAAAGCTCTCGATCCATTGCGCCGGGGCCGTCTGCAACCCCTTCCGCACCGCCGCCGCGCAGACGATCGACGTCCCATCGCACCCTGGCGGCACCACGAGGTCATGGGTCGTATCCAGCCCTCCGCGCTTCAGGGCAGCCTCCAGCGGCTCGGGATGCCACAGCTCCTGGAACCCGATAACGTCCGCGACGGCCCGGGCCAGCATCCGACCGGTCCACTCCACCTTCTCGGCGACGCCCGCCGCATCGGGGCCGGGCCTGCCGTACATGATCGCGTCGGGTCGGTTCAGGTTCAGCAGGTTGAAGGTCGTGAAGCTGAGGGTCTTGGCATTCATGGCGCAATGTCTCCGGGGCAAAGGTCCGCAACCTGCGGCGATCCAACGCCCCGATGCTGACACGGCCAGAGAGTCGAACCAAGCGCCGCGTTCAACCCTGCCGCGCAATGATCCCCAGCGTCGCCGCCAGAAGCTGCACCGCCGTCATCGCGCCGACCCCGTCGATATCGCGGGCTGGCATGAACTCCACCATGCCCACCGCCGCGATCCTTCCCTTTTCGGCCGCGCCGCCGATCAGTGAAAGCACGTCCCAATAGGCAAGCCCACCCGAAGTCCGCCCGATCACCGCGGGCATGATGGCGGGGTCGAGCGCATCGAAGTCGAGGCAGACGATGACCTCGGCGCCTTGCGGGATCAGGTCGAGCGCCCGCCCCACGCCGCCCCGCGCCACCTCGCCCGCAAAGACGAACTCGACGCCCGCGGCCCGCGCATCGGCAAAATCGCTCTCCCGGGCCGAGCCCTGCCCCCGCGCGCCCACCTGCACGATCCGCTCGATGTGTGCCATTTCAGAGGCCCGGCGCATCGTCGAGGACAGACCCAGCCGTTCGCCCTGCACCTCGTCGCGCCAATCGATGTGCGCGTCGATCTGGAGCACGGTGTAGGATCGCCCCCGTGCGCCAAAGGCTTCCAGCATCGGGATCGGCACGGAGTCGTCGCCGCCGATCAGCACCGGGACCCCGCGCCGGTCGAGCACCGCCGAGACCGCCCCGAAGATGCGCGCCCTGTTGCCTTCGGGGTCGGCCTCGTCCTGCGGCAGGTCGCCCGCGTCGACGGCCTCCGTACCCGGCGGCAGCACCGGCCCACCGAGGTCGAAGTTCACGTGCCCGAAGTTCGAGGCATAGTCGGCCGAGGCGTCGCGAAGGGCCGCCGGCGCCGCGGCGCAATAGGCGCCCACGTTGGCATAGGGCGTCGCCATCCCCGCCCCGATAAGCGCCATGCGTGCGTCCAGCCGCGTGAGGTCGCGGCAGCGTGGCAAGCCGAAGAAGGTCTCTACTGCCCGCCCACCCATCATCTCAAGAAGCGTCGCCATGTCGGGTACTCCTGCCAACGGGTGCCACTCAACCCGGTTCCGCGCCGGGATAAAAGCCCCGGTCGCCACGCCGGCGCGCGCCCGCCTAGTCCACCATCCGCGCCCCCAGCACCGCGCGCAGCCCCGCCCGCACCGCGACCTCCGCCTCCGCCGCCAGCGCCTTGCGGTTGGCGACCTCGTCCAGTGGGATCGGCGCGTGGAATATCACGTCGACCTGCCCTTGTTGCCGCGCAGCCAGGACCTTCAGCAGGTGCGATCCGAAGTCCATGTCGCCCCACCAACCGTAGAACCGCGCATCCTCACCCTCGGGCGTGGTGTAGGCCACCGTCACCGGCTGTATGGCGCAGGTATCCCTGATGGGTTGCGTGAAGAACGCCGCGAAGAGCGTTGACTTGAAATGCAGAAGACGAAGCCCATCGGTGCTTGTCCCCTCCGGGAAGAACAGCAGCCGATGCCCGGCATCGAGACGGTCCTCGAACATCCGCTTCTGCTCGGCCGCCTCACGCCCGTTGCGATTGATGAACACCGTCCCCGTTGCCCGGGCAAGCCAGCCTATACCGGGCCAACCCGCGACCTCGGATTTCGAAACGAAGTAGATCAGGTCACAGGCATTGAGCGCGAAGATGTCGAGCCAGGAGGAGTGGTTGGCGACAATCGCCCCGTGCAGTTGCATCGGGTGGCCGTGAATGACATGCCGGATGCCAAGGATGCGGAACGCGCTGCGGCAGACGAAACGGGTGATGCGCGGCGTCACCGGGCGGTGCAGGCCGCAGAGCGGCCGCTCGACCAGCCGCACCACCAGCAGAAGGCCAAGGCAGCCGAAAGTGACGATCCCCAGCGCACCACCCCGGAGCACCACCAGGAGCCACCCCGCAGCCCCCGGCGGTGCGGCGAGGGGTGGCGGGTCCCCCACCCAGGTGGTCACTTGCGCGCCTTGGTGTAGAAATCGCGGTGCCGCGCGTTCATCTGCGCGGTGTCCATCACGAGGCAGACGTCGGTGGTGTTGAACGCCCGGTCGACAAAGGCCCCCTCGCCCACGAAGCCGCCCAGCCGCAGATAGGCCTTGATGAGTGCCGGCGAGGCCGTCATCGCCGCCTTGCGGTCGACCGCTTCGGGCGGCAGCAGGTCCATCCGCTGGAAGTGCTGCGGCAGAACCCGCACGCGCAGCCCGGGGGGCGCAAGGTGGTGATAGTGCAGATAGGACAGGGGTTGCGCCAGCGCCTCGACATCCGTCCCGTGGAAGCTCGCCACGCCGAACAGAACCTCGATCCCGCGCGAGATCACGAATTCGGCCAGCGCGTTCCACAGATGGAACATCCCCGCGCTGCCCCGGTAGTTGGCGTGCAGGCAGGATCGGCCGAGCTCCAGCAGGCTGCGCCCCGAACCGAGCAGCGGGCCGAGGTCGTACTCGCCCGCCGAGTAGAACCCGATCCCCCGCGCAGCGCCCGCTCCCGTCATCAGCCGGTAGACACCTACAACCTCGTCGCCATCGGCCTTGTCGAAAAGCAGGAGGTGCTCGCAGTACGGGTCGAAGGCGTCGCACTCGATCCGTGCGTCATGATCGACCAGCGCGCCGTCACCTCCCAGTTCCTCGACGAACACCGCATAGCGCAACCGCTGCGCGGCCCGAACCTCGTCCTCGCTTGAAGCGAGACGGGCCTCGAACCGAGGAGGATGGGAGAGCGCTGCGAACATGTCGGTCATCGGGTTGCGCGCTTCTTAGGCCCGCGCCCCCGCCTTGGCAACATCGCTTGACCCCCGGGCCACACCCGGTATGGTTGCGCGGAGCATCAGGCACCAAGTTCCAGTGACAATTCAATGCGGTTGCCGTCGATCACGACCTTTCCAGTGTTCTCGAAGTTCACGGTGATGCGCGACCCGATGACCGATTGCACTTGCCCCAGACCCCAGTCCGGCTGCCCCGGATGACGCACCAGCATTCCCGGCCCAAGGAACCCGTTCGCGCCGATCACCTTCCGCCCTCCTGACCCTTCCCGGTACCCCATGCCTGATACCGCCGTCTCTCCCAGCGATGCAACAGAAGCCGACCGTCTCGCCGCGCTTGTCGCCTCGCGCATCTGCCACGATCTCGTGAGCCCCGTCGGCGCCGTCGCCAACGGGGTGGAGCTTCTGCAACTCGACGGGCGCGTCGGGCAGCCGGAACTCGCGCTCCTGGCCGACAGCGTGGCCGGCGCCACCACCCGGCTCAAGCTGATGCGGCTTGCCTTCGGGTCGGCCTCGGAGAGCCAGACCACCGGCCGGACCGAACTGCTCCAGACGCTGGCCCAGACCTGGGGCAACGGGCGGCTCGCGGTGCAGTGGTCGCCGCCGGGCGACATGGCGCGCTCCGAGACGCGGCTGGCGCTCCTGTGCATCCTGTGCTGCGAGACCGCGCTGCCGCGTGGCGGACAAGTCCACGTCACCCTTACCGGCACGGCCTGGCGGGTCGAAGGCCGCGGCGAGAGGCTGCGGCGCGAGCCCCAGTTCGATGCGATGCTCGCTGGCGGGCCGTTGCCCGAAGGCGCGCGGGGGGCCGAGGTGCAGTTCGCGCTCGCCCCCCGCGCCGCCGCGGCCCTGCGGCGCAAGCTGCGCGTGACGTGGAACGAGACCGGCGTAGCCTTCACCTTCTGACCGCCTGGCTCTCAGCCTCAGGCGCGCACCGTCCCGTCGCCGGTCACGAGATACTTGAAACTCGTCAGTTGCTCGGCCCCGACCGGCCCACGCGCGTGCAGCTTGCCCGTTGCGATGCCGATCTCGGCACCCATCCCGAACTCGCCGCCGTCTGCGAACTGCGTGGATGCGTTGCGCATCAGGATCGCGCTGTCGAGGCGTTCGAAGAACCGCGCCGCGGTGGCATCGTTCTCGGTCAGGATGCTTTCGGTGTGGCTCGAGCCATGTCGGCGGATATGCGCGATGGCGCTGTCCACGTCATCCACCAACGCGGTCGCGATGATCATGTCTAGGAACTCATGGCCGAAATCGTCCGGCCGCGCGGGGACCACGCCGGGAAGATGGTGCAGCCCGTCCCCGCCCCGGACCTCGACGCCCGCGGCGACAAGATCGGCGATCACCTCGGCGCCGAGCCCGTCCACGAGGTCACGATGGATAAGCAGGCACTCGGCCGCGCCGCAGACGCCGGTGCGGCGGGTCTTTGCGTTCAGCACGACGGCCCGTGCCTTCACGGGGTCGGCGTCACAGTCGAGGTAGACGTGACAGATGCCCTCGAGGTGGGCAAAGACCGGCACCCGCGCTTCGGCCTGCACCAGCCCGACCAGGCCCCTGCCGCCGCGTGGCACGATCACGTCGATATGCTCGACCGCGCGCAGCATCGCGGCCACCGCCTCGCGGTCACGCACCGGCACGCGCTGGATCGCATCCTCGGGCAACCCCGCGGCGCGCAGGCCATCGACCATCGCGGCATGGATCGCGGCGGAGGAATGGAAGCTCTCCGACCCGCCGCGCAGGATCACCGCATTCCCGGCTTTGAGGCAGAGCGCGCCGGCATCGGCGGTGACGTTCGGACGGCTCTCGTAGATCACGCCGACCACGCCGAGGGGCGTGCGGACGCGGCGAATGTGCAGGCCCGAAGGCATGTCCCACTCGGCGAGGACCTGGCCAACCGGATCGGCCTGATCCGCAACGGCGCGCAGGCTCCCGACGATCCCCGTCAGGCGCCCCTCGTCGAGCCTCAGGCGGTCCATCATCGCCGGGCTCAGGCCCTTGGACTGACCATAGGAGAGGTCGAGGGCGTTGGCGGCAAGTACATCGGCCCGGCGGCCCCAGAGCGTGTCCGCGGCGGCAAGCAGTGCCGCGCGCTTCTGTGCAGCCGTCGCGTAGGCAAGCTCGGTCGCCGCGGAACGGGCGCGCTCCCCCATCGCCGCGATGAGATCCTGGGGCGACAGCCCTTCGGTTCCGTCCGCCATGTTCGATTCCTTCCGGGTTGGCCACAGCGATACGCCTGCGAAGGGCGGCTGTCCATTGCCCCCGCCGCTCACACCCCCGGCTGCGGGGCCTCGGCGCGGTCGGTCATCGTGTAGTCGCGCGTGATCGAGAAGACGCGCACCATCTCGGCGCTGCCGTCCCACGCCCGCTGTGCGGCGTCGCGGGCAAGACCACCCCGGTCCGTTGCGAGAAGCGTCACGAAGCTGCCCTCGTGGTTGACGCTCTCGAACACGCGGCCTCCGGGGAAAGCGGCAGGGGCGGGGCCATAGGCGGCCACGACGAAACGCCCGGCAAGGTCGTCTGGCCCTTCGGCAGAGACTTGCGGGCCGACGCGGATCCGGTAGCTCTCGAAATGCACCCTCCGCCCGGCGGCCTGCGAGGCACGGTGGGTGGCATCCGCGCGCCAGGCGGCAATCGCTGCCTCACCTGTCCAGATCTGGTGGGAGAGGATCGCATCCGGGTCATCGAGCGGGCGGTAGCGGTCGACAAACACCAGCCCCTCATGCCGCGCCAGAACGGGTTTCAGGAGCGCAACATGCTCGAAGTAGTGGACCATGTGGCCGGGCTTCGGGCGGACATCGAAGAACAGGCAGTGCATGCGCGCCTCCCGTCCAGGCTAGATCGCCATGTCGTCGCGGTGGATCAGCGCGGCGCGGCCCGGGTAGCCCAGGATCGCGCCGATCTCGTCCGAGCGGTGTCCCATGATGAGCCGCGCTTCCTCGGCGGTATAGCGCGCCAGGCCCTTGCCGAGTTCCTCGCCATGCGGGCCGAGGATCGAGACCGGGTCGCCCCGGCCGAAGCTGCCTGTCACCCCGCGCACGCCTGCGGGCAAGAGTGATTTCCCCTGCGTGAGCGCCGCCGCCGCCCCCTCGTCGACCTTCACGCCCCCCTTGGGCTTCATCGCCGCGATCCAGCGCTTGCGCGCAAGCTGCGGGTCGCCGTCGGGGAGAAACCAGGTGCAGGTCGCGCCCTCGGCCAGCGCGGCGAGCGGCCGCAGTACCGAGCCTTCCGTGATCGCCATGGCGCAGCCCGCTCCCACGGCAGTGCGCGCGGCCATCAGCTTGGTCTTCATGCCGCCCTTGGACACCCCCGAGACGGCATCGCCCGCCATTGCCTCAACCTCGGGGGTGATCGTCTCGATCAGGTCGAAGCGGCGCGCAGCGGGATCGACCTTGGGGTTGGCGGAATAGAAGCCGTCGACGTCGGACAGCAGGACAAGCTGGTCCGCGCCCACGGTGGCCGCGATCTGCGCGGCGAGGCGGTCGTTATCGCCAAAGCGTATCTCGTCGGTCGCGACGGTGTCGTTCTCGTTCACGATCGGCACGACGCCAAGCGTGAGCAGCGTTGCCATGGTGGCGCGGGAGTTGAGGTAGCGGCGGCGATCCTCGGTGTCCTCCAGCGTGACCAGCACCTGCGCGGTGGTGATGCCGTGGGGCTGGAGCGCCTCCTCGTAGGCGCGGGCGAGGCGGATCTGGCCCACCGCTGCAGCGGCCTGCGACTGTTCGAGCGCGAGCGGACCGCTGGGCAGGCCAAGCACCCGGCGGCCAAGAGCGATCGACCCCGAAGAGACGAGGATCACGTCGGTGCCGCGCGCCTTGGCCTCGGCCACGTCCTCGGCAAGCGCATGCAGCCAGGCTGCGCGCAGGCGGCCGGATTTCTGGTCGACCAGCAGCGCCGACCCGATCTTGACCACAAGGCGTCGCGCGGCGGTGACGTCAGGCCGGGCGAGCGTCACGGTTGCCATGCTTGCCGCTCCACCCGCGGTGCGGCCTCGCGTCGGGCGGCGGCGATCTGGCGCCAGAGCGCACGCAGAACGGTCTCCACCCCCTCGCCGCTCACGCCCGAAATCTCGAACACCGGCGCGCCGGACGCCTTCTCCAGCGCCCGGCGCCGGGTGCCTCGGGTTCTCGCGTCGAGCGCGTCGATCTTGTTCAGCGCCAGGATGCGGGGCTTGTCGGCGAGGATGGGGCTGTAGGCGTCGAGCTCGGTCACGATGGTGCGGTAGTCCTTCGTGATGGTCGCCGATGTGCCGTCGACGATGTGCAGAAGCACCGCACAGCGTTCGACATGGGCGAGGAACTGATCGCCAAGGCCCCTGCCCTCCGAAGCACCCTCGATCAGGCCCGGGATGTCGGCCATCACGAACTCGCGCCCGTCGATACCGACCACGCCGAGGTTCGGCACGAGCGTGGTGAAAGGATAGTCCGCGATCTTGGGCCGCGCGTTCGAGGTGGCGGCGAGGAAGGTGGATTTGCCGGCATTTGGCAGGCCCACGAGACCGGCGTCGGCGATGAGCTTGAGCCGCAGCCACAACTCGCGCTCGACCCCCTCCTGGCCGGGGTTGGAGCGGCGCGGGGCCTGGTTGGTGGCCGACTTGAAATGCAGGTTGCCCCAGCCTCCGTTGCCGCCCTTGGCCAGCAGCACCCGCTGGCCGACCTCGGTGAGGTCGGCAACCACCGTCTCCTCGTCGGCCTCGAGTATTTCGGTGCCGACCGGCACCCGCAGCACGATATCCTCACCGTCCTTCCCGGTGCGCTGGCTGCCCATGCCGGGGCGGCCGTTCTTGGCGAAGAAGTGCTGCTGGTAGCGAAAGTCGATAAGCGTGTTCAGCCCCTCGACCGCCTCGGCCCATACGTCGCCGCCGCAGCCGCCATCGCCACCGTCAGGCCCGCCGTATTCGACGAACTTCTCACGCCGGAAGCTGACGCAGCCGCCGCCGCCCGAGCCGGAGCGGATGGTGACGCGGGCGAGATCGAGGAACTTCATGGCGGTCCTTTCGGGGCCGGGTCAGGCCCCGAAGGCCTCCCGCGTCAGGCGATACTTCCAAACGGCAGCAGGCTCAAGCCGCTGGAGGGAGATGCCAGTGCCCTCACCGGTGCGCAGGAAGCCCAGTTTTCCGAGGATGCGCGCCGAGGCGGGGTTGTCGGTAAAGACCTCCGCAGTGAGTGCGGGGATGGGAAAGCGGGCAAACAGGAACGCCACGAAGGCCCTTAGCGCGGCGGTCATCGTGCCCCGGCCGTCGGCGGCCGGGGCGAGAAAGTAGTAGATCTCCGGTTCGTCCCCGTGGTGGACACCGACCGACCCGATCATGCGATCCCGATGGTCGACGATGGCGAGGCGGAAGGGCCGCGCGCCGCGAAAGACGCAGGCGTCGAGGAAGGCGGCCGCCTCGGCTTCGGACCAGGCCGCAGGAAAGCGGAACAGCATTCGCCCGACCGCCGGGATCGTGACGATTCGGCACAGCTCGGCGGCGTCCGACGCTCGAAACTGGCGGAGCCGGACCGGCCCCGCCGCGATGTCGACGGCCTCCATCCCCGGCTCAGTCAAGCTTGCGGATGTAGGTCCAGGTGGGAACGGTGGCGCCGCGCGCGACGGAATGTGCCTCGGCGTCGCCCACATATTCGAATCCCGCGTTCGTCAGCACGCGCGCCGAGCCGGGATTGTCCTGAAACACGGTGGCGAACATCGCACGTGATCTTAGCGGGTTCGCCGCCACGATGGCGTTCACCGCCTCCGACGCGAAGCCCGCGTTCCATAGCGCTGGCGCGACCCAGTAGCCGACCTCGGCCTGGTCGCGATCGAGCCGCTCGAGCGAGACGAGGCCCAGAAGCTCGGACGAGCCGTGCGCCGAAGCGTCGAGTGCCCAGACCGCGCGATCGCCCGCATCGGTGAGCGTGCGCTTCACGAAGGCCTCGGCGGCTCCGGGCGGATAGGGATGGGGGATGGTCGTCGTCATCCGCGCAAGCCGCTCGTCGGACGCATAGAGCTGGATCAGCCCGGCGTCCGAGGGGCGCAACGGGCGCAGCACGAAGCGTTCTGTCGGGATGACGGGCAACGCCGTCGCGATTGTATCAATCCTCATCCAAGCGCCCTCCTCCGGCGCCGGGGTCCCCCGGGGGATTCTCCCCCTCCCCGCCTTCTCTAGCCGCCCCTGGTTAACAGATGGCGACACTCCCTCCATGCCGCAACTCCGTGGCGGAAAAAGGGAACGGGGGACCGGCTCTTTCGCCGATCCCCCGTCCCTGTCGTCCGATAGGGGTCCGGTTACTCGGCGGCCTCCGCGGCAGGGAGTACCGAAATGAACGTACGGCCCTTGAGGCCCTTGTGGAACGTCACCTTGCCGGTCTCGACCGCGTAGATCGTGTGGTCGCGACCCATGCCGACGCCCGCGCCCGGCCACCACTTGGTGCCGCGCTGGCGAACGATGATGTTGCCCGGGATGACTTCCTGGCCGCCGAAGAGCTTGACGCCGAGGCGCCGGCCCGCACTGTCGCGACCGTTGCGGGAGGAACCGCCTGCCTTCTTGTGTGCCATGGGTCCTTACTCCTGGGTCTCGGCCGCGGCCTTCTTCGCGGCGCGCTTGGGTTTCGCGGGGGCTTCGGCTTCGGCAACGGGCGCGGCCAGATGCGCGGAGCCCGCGCCGATCGCGGCCTTGACGCCGGAGGCATCGCCGCCCGAGGCGAGGATGTCGGTCACGCGGACGAGCGTAAGATACTGCCGGTGGCCCTTTGTGCGCTGCGAGCTGTGCTTGCGGCGGCGCTTGACGAAGTGGATCAGCTTCTCGCCCCGGATCTGGTCGATCACCTCGGCCTGCACGGCGGCACCGGCCACCATCGGCACACCGACGACGAGGTTGTCACCGCCCAGCATCAGCACGTCGTTGAACTGGATCTTGTCGCCGGCCTCGGCCGCGAGCTTTTCGACGCGCAGCACGTCGCCCGCCTGGACGCGATACTGCTTACCGCCGGTCTTCATGACCGCAAACATCGTTCTTCCCTTCTTCTCCCGCGCCCTGCGGCCCCGGGCGCAGGTCCCGGCGTTTGGTGCCTCGGGCAGCGCGCCCCGATCAGGGCGACTGACATATCACTCGGCCCGGGCACGCGAATGCCCCGGCGGAGATGCGGGTATATCGTGGAAGGCGGCGCGGCTGTCAAGCGCGGTGGACGGGTTCCGGCCGCTCCTCTGGCGCGGGGATCGGAAAGAGAATGTCGTAGGCCCAGTTGAAGCAGAACGCGTAGACTAGGTAGAAGGCTGCGAGCGCCACATCCATCACGAATGCCTGCCAGAGCGTCACGCCGAGATACCAGGCGATGAACGGAACGAGCAGCACCAACAGCCCGACCTCGAAGAGCGCTGCGTGCAGGATGCGAAGGCGCAATGTCTTGTTCAGACTGAGGCCGAGGCGCAGGAGGGCGTGGTCAAAGGCGAGGTTGTAGGCGTAGTTCCACAGCATCGCGATGGTGGTGCTGACGACGGCGATCACGCCGAAGTGCGCCATCGGCACCCCGAACACCACGCCTCCGAGCGGCGCCACGAGGACGAGAGCTATCGCCTCGAAGAGTATGGCGTGACGAATGCGGTCGCGGGTCTGTCGCACGGGCTCCCCCGTTGAACCAAGCCCGTCGAAGGTGCAGGTCGGAAGAGACGGTCGATCCTCCGCCCGGACATGCTATCAGGGGCAGCGCCGAAGACAAGACCGGCGCAGTGCTTCCCTTGATGACCCGCCGCACCCGTTCAAGATGGCATCAGTTTCCGGGTCTGATGCCCTGCACCGTCGACGGGCCTCGCGATTCGGGATGCCCCCCGCCGCGGGCATGTGACCGGACGAACCGCGCGCCGTGCTGCCATAATTCCATCGAGGTCGCCGCCCCCTCGCCGGCATCAAGTCAATCGCAGAACCGATGCGGCGAGTGTTCGACGACCTGCTTCTGGCCCTCCAACGGGCGATGGTGCTGCTGGGCATCGTGACCCTGGTGATCACGATCAGCACCTTCACCTTCGAATACAGGTTCTTCTCCGCGGTCCCACCGATCTCCTCAGGCGGCGACACCTATAGGCCCATGCTCTATCACCGGCTGACTGTCGGGCTCTCGACGGGACTATGCCCGGTCGGACTGGGGGCAGTCCTCTTCTATCTCCGTCGGCTCTATCTCGCTCGGTGACCTGCCAGTATCGCGTTGCCCCGCGCGCACCTATTGGTAGCCCGGATTGCTCGGGGCTGTCCGGCATGTGTCGGTAGGTAGGCTTCCCACGCACACGCCGAGCAACCAAAGCGCCATACAACGCACGACAAGCTCCGGTCAGATGTCCTGCCCCGCCAGATAGCGGGCGGCTCCAAGCCCGAGGTCGCGGCTGATGTCGGCGAAAAGCGCGTTGAAGGCCGAGAACAGCGCGGCGTTCAGCGCCCTGCCCTCGTCGGTCGCCATGAAGTCGATGTAGGCCTGCAGTTCGCCGTCGGACAGCGGCTGGTAGGCGAGCGAGGTGAAGGAATAGACCCAGTTCACCGTATCCTGCCGGATCGAGGGTTCCTGGCTCCAGACGTCGCCCAGCACCTCCTCCTCGGTCATCTCGGGACCGAGCGCACGGCCGTCGATCAGGCCGGTGTAGAAGGCGTAGTTCGAGGTGAGCGCCCCGGCGACGTTCGACTCGACAAGGTCGTTGATCTCGGCGAATTCGGTCAGGAGCGACCAGCGCGGGGAGCCTGTGGATTCCAGCTCGCGCCAGGCGACGGTCGCCGCCTCCTCGACCGCCTCGTCGAGCATCGCGCGGCGGGCAGCGAGTTCGAGCTCGACAATCCGCGACCCTTGTTCGGAACCGAAGAAATCGAGGATCGGCGCGAGGTCGGTCGCGGCCAGTTCGCTGTCCATGCCGGTGCGGATCGCCGCTTCCATGCGCTCGACCGAGTAGATGCCCGCCAGCGTCTGGACCCAGCCCGCGCGGCCCTTGCCGGGGAACATGTCGGTCTCGAGCTGCGCCCCGTAGCCCATTCCTTCCTCGCGCATGATATCAAGCAGTTCCGACATCGCGAGCGCATCGAGCACAGGATCGACCCGCGCCGCAGATTGCGCCCAGAGAGGCGCAGCAAGCGCGAGGGAGATGACGGCGGCGGTGGCGAGGCGGAGCATGGCGCGGTTCCCGGAATGAATGTTCTCCATCTACGCGGGGACAGGGGCGAATCCAAGGCAAAGACGTGTGATCGGCGGCGGCGCACCGAGGCAATACCATGTGACCTGGGGTGCTGGCCGCGCCTCTGCTGAGGCTTGCAGTTGTCGTCACACGAAACCAGTTGCACCCGCCCCGGAAGGTCGATAAACGCCGCCCTCGCCACGCCAATGCGGAGAGGTGCCGGAGTGGTCGATCGGGGCGGTCTCGAAAACCGTTGACCCTGCAAGGGGTCCGTGGGTTCGAATCCCACCCTCTCCGCCA
>CAZOHN010000087.1:0-13993 GCA_964579325.1 uncultured Rhodobacterales bacterium | reverse complement strand
TCGACAGCATCTATGCGATGAACCGGATCATCGCCGCGGTGCAGGCCAAGTCGAACAACTACAAGGTGCGGCTTGCGGGCTGCGTGGCAAACCGGAGCCGCGAGACCGACGAGGTCGACCGCTACTGCCGCACGGTCGGCTTCAACCGGCTGGCCCACATGCCCGACCTCGATGCGATCCGCCGCTCGCGGCTGAAGAAGAAGACGATCTTCGAGATGGATGACGCCGAGGACGTTGTGCAGGTCCGCAAGGAATACATCCGCCTCGCCGAGACGCTGTGGAATGGCACCGAGGGCCTCGCCCCCGCGCCGCTGCCGGACCGCGAGATCTTCGAACTCCTAGGATTCGACTGATGACCTACGAGGCCACCCGCGAGCGGCTGGAACACTACTTCGACCGCACCGCGTCGAAGACCTGGGAACGTCTGACTTCGGATGCTCCCGTGTCCCGCGTGCGCCAGACGGTGCGCGAGGGGCGCGACACGATGCGTGCGGCGATGCTGGCGCGGCTGCCCGCCGACCTCTCCGGCGCGCGGGTGCTCGACGCCGGCGCGGGTGCAGGCCAGATGACCGAGGAACTGGCCCGCCGGGGCGCCGAGGTCGTGGCGGCCGACATCTCGCCCTCGCTTCTGGACGTCGCGCGCAAGCGCATCCCCGAAGCGTTGCATCACAAGATCACGTTCGTGGCCGGCGACATGCTCGACCCCGCGCTGGGGCAGTTCGACCACGTGATGGCGATGGACAGCCTGATCCACTACGAGGCCGATGACATCGCCGCGGCGCTGCGTCGGCTGCACGACCGCACCGCGCGGTCGGTGGTGTTCACCATCGCACCGCGAACGGCCTTCCTCACCGCGTTCTGGGCGATGGGAAAGCTTTTCCCGCGCTCTGACCGCTCACCCGCGATCATTCCCCACGCAGACGCCGCGCTGGCCCACAGCCTGAGCAGGGCGGGCGTCGAGGCCCGGCTTTCCCGCGTCGAGCGCGTGAGCCGCGGCTTCTACATCTCCCAGGCGATGGAGCTGGCCCGGTGAGCAGGAAGATCTCCCCCCTTGCCCGGCTGACGACGCAGGTCCTGCCCTTCGCGGACGCGGCGTCCGATGGTCTGCCGATGGGGCAGCTCTTGCGGCTCAGCCTGTTCCAGATCTCGGTCGGCATGGCGACGGTCATGCTTCTCGGAACGCTCAACCGGGTGATGATCGTCGAACTATCGGTGCCCGCAATGATCGTCGCGGCGATGATCGCGCTCCCGGTCCTCAGCGCGCCCTTCCGGGCGCTTCTCGGACATCGCTCGGACAACTACCGCTCCGCCATCGGCTGGAAGCGCGTGCCCTACCTGTGGTTCGGCACGCTCTGGCAGATGGGCGGGCTTGCCATCATGCCGTCGTGCCTGCTCGTCCTTGGCGGCAATGCCACCTACGACGTGCCCTTCGCCGGCGAGGTGCTGGCGGCGCTGGCATTCCTGATGACCGGCGTGGGTATGCACATGACCCAGACGGCGGGCCTCGCGCTTGCCTCGGACCGGGCCTCGGACGAGACCCGGCCCCGCGTGGTGGCGCTTCTCTACGTCATGTTCCTGATCGGCATGGCCGTCTCGGCGATCCTGATCGGCACGCTCCTGCGCGACTTCGATGGGGTGCGGCTGATCCAGGTCGTGCAGGGCACTGCCGTCCTTACCGTGGTTCTGAACGTGATTGCGCTCTGGAAGCAGGAGAGCATCCGCCCGATGAGCCGCGAAGAGCGCGAAGCTCCGATGCCGCGGCTGCGGGACGCCTGGGCCGACCTCGCCCGGGGCGGCACTGCCGGGCGGCTTCTTGCGGTGGTGTTCCTCGGCACCATCGCCTTCAACATGCAGGACGTTCTGCTCGAGCCGTATGGTGGCGAGGTGCTGGGCCTGAGCGTGGCGGCCACGACGCTCCTGACCGCGATGTGGGCGGGTGGTGCACTTGTTGCCTTCGGCTTCGCCGCACGCTGGCTGGCGCGCGGGATCGACCCGTTCCGTATGGCGGCACGCGGCCTTCTCGTCGGCCTTGCGGCGTTCCCGGCGGTGATCTTCTCTGCGCCCCTCGGCTCGGCCCCCCTGTTCTATGCCGGTGCGGCGCTGATCGGATTTGGTGGCGGGCTGTTCGCGGTCTCGACGCTGACGGCGGCCATGATGATCCCCGCCTCTGGCCTCGCGGGGCGTGGACTTGCGCTCGGCGCCTGGGGCGCGGCGCAAGCAACCGCGGTGGGCCTTGCCACGCTTGTCGGCGGCACCGTGCGCGATGTCGTGAACCACGCCGCGGCTGCCGGTGCCTTCGGCCCCGCTGTGGACGGACCGGCGATCGGCTATTCGGTCGTCTACCACACCGAGATCGGGTTCCTGTTCCTCACGCTCGTCGCGCTCGGCCCGCTCGTGCGCTACCGCCCGCACTTCAGCGAGACATCATCAAGCAGGGAGGCGGCCGGTATCGGTCTGGCCGACTTCCCGACCTAACCCCGCACAGGGAGACGACACGATGACTAGCACCTTCTTCGGCAACTTCGACCTCGCGAGCCTGTCGATCTGGCTCTTCTGGGTCTTCTTCGCCTTGCTGATCTACTACCTGCAGACCGAGAACATGCGCGAGGGCTACCCGCTCGAGGATGACGACGGTCGTCTCTCGGCAAACCAGGGGCCGTTCCCGGTCCCGAACCCCAAGACCTTCAAGCTGCCGCACGGCCGCGGCGAGGTCACCGTTCCGTCGCCCGAAAACGAGACCGCGCACCGCCGTACCGACCTTGCGCTCCGCAAGACCGGCGCGGGCAACGGCTTTCCGATGGAACCGACCGGCGACCCGCTTGCCGATGGTGTAGGCCCGGCCTCCTGGGCGCCGCGCCGCGACGTGCCCGAGCTTGATGGCAAGGGTCATCCCAAGATCGTCCCGATGGCCGCACACGAGCACTTCCGCGTCTCGGCCGGCCGCGACCCGCGCGGGCTGCCCGTCGAGGCCGGTGACGGCGAGATCGTGGGCACCGTCTCCGACATGTGGATCGACGAACCCGAGCAACTGGTCCGTTACCTCGCGATCACGCTGGATGCCGCGCACGGTGGCGGAACCCGCCTTGCGCCGATCCAGCTCCTCAAGATCAAGCCGGACCGCGTGAAGATTCGCGCGATCTTCGGCAAGCACTTCGCCGGTGCGCCGCAGACCAAATCGCCGACGCAGGTGACCCTGCTCGAGGAAGACAAGATCTCCGCCTACTTCGCGGGCGGCAAACTCTACGCTTCTGCTGAACGGCTCGAGCCGCAGCTCTGACAACAAGACCGGGAACCTGAGGAGGGGGCCATGCCTCACGACGATTTTGCAGTCGAACCAATCCGGGGCCTGCCGGAACTGCTGCCCAAGGGAGAGGAGATCCTCTGGCAAGGGCAGCCGGACTGGTGGGCGCTGGCCAAGGAATCGCTCTCTGTCCGCTGGATCGCGGCCTACTTCGTGGGCTTCGCGATCTGGCGGGCAATCGTTGCCGGGGCCGACATGCCGTTCTGGGACGCTGTCCGGACCGGCTCGCCCTTTCTTGTGCTGGGTGCGGTCGCTTGCGCCCTTCTGGTTCTGATCGCCGTCGCGCAGGCCAAGACCACCGTCTACACGATCACCAACCGAAGGGTCGCAATGCGGATAGGCGCGGCGCTGACGATGACGCTGAACCTTCCCTACAAGTGGGTGGGCTCGGCCTCGCTCGACCTCAAGTCGGGCGGCACGGGAACCATCGCTCTCAACCTCATCGGCGATACCCGGCTGTCGTATCTCAACACCTGGCCCCATGTCCGCCCATGGCGGATCAAGCGGACCGAACCGGCGCTGCGCTGCATCCCCGATGCCGCGAAGGTCGCCAAGATCCTTGCGGAAGCGGCCGAGACCCGCCTGGCCGAGCCCGTGATCGAGCGTGCCGCCCCGCGGGCGGCCGCCGTGGCGGCGGAGTAGGTTTCATGGCTGTCCTGACCCCCCACGAAGTCCTGCGCCAGCGCGACAAGGAAATGATCCCGCGCGTCCTGCTGCGCGCGATGTTCGCCCTCGTCCTCGCCTGCCTCATGATCGTGACCTACGCACGGGTGACCGACCGGCCGCTCTCGGCCGCGCCTCCGCAGGGAATGCCGATCATCGCAGAACGCACGATCTTCCTGCATGGCGACATGTCGGGCTCGGCCCGCGTGCTCGACATGGATGGCACCGTGATCGCCGACCTCGACCCGACCAAGGGCGGCTTCATCTCGGGCGTCTGGCGCGTGATCTCGCGTGAGCGGACCCTGCGCCGCCTGCCGGTCGATGCGCCGGTGCGCCTTGTCGCCTGGGAAGACGGGCGGCTCTCGCTTCTCGACGACACCACCGGATGGCGGGCCGAACTCACGGGATTTGGCGCCGACAACCTCGCCGCCTTCCGCCGCCTTCTCGACTGACCTACGACGACTTCAAAAAAGACGACAAAAAGACGAAAGGGAACCACCATGGGCTTGTTCACGAAAGAGAAGGAGACGGCGCCCTGCACCGTCGAGGTCTCGCACCGCTTCGACTCGCTTCACGCACACGTTCGCTTCAACAACGGGGCGGTCGTCCACCCCGGCGACGAGGTTCTCGTCCAGGGTCCGCCGGTCATGGCGCCCTACGGCGAGGTCATTGTCGAAGACCGCGTCGCCGTCATCACCCGCGCCAGCGCAGTCGAGCGGCTCTGGACCCGTCTGACCGGCGACTTCGAGTTCATGGAACTCTGCGAGTTCAGCTTCTCCGAGGAGGTCACGCTATGAACGCGCCACTCAAGCATTCCGCCGATGCCACGACCGTGGAAGAGGGCCTGGAGATCCAGGAACGCCAGGCCGTGATGGACAGCGACGCCGCGACCGCGGTTGCCATGCAGAACACGCTCCTGACCCCGCGCTTCTACACCACTGACTTCGACGAGCTCGACGCGGTGGACGTGAGTGCCGTGCGCAAGGACTGGGACGAGCTTCTGGCCGAGATGGCGAGCGACCCCAACAAGGGCCACTTCAAGAAGAACGCCGACTGGGACAAGGTCGACTGGGACGGCATGGAGCCGGAGCTCAAGAAGGAGTTCATCGACTTCCTGATCTCGTCCTGCACCGCCGAGTTCTCGGGCTGCGTGCTCTACAAGGAGATGAAGCGGCGGGGCTCGAACAAGGACATCACCGACCTCTTCTCCTACATGTCGCGCGATGAGGCCCGCCACGCAGGTTTCATCAACGACGCGCTGCGCGAGGCGGGAATCTCGGTCAACCTCGGGTTCCTGACCAAGGCCAAGAAGTACACCTTCTTCCGGCCCAAGTTCATCTACTACGCGACGTATCTGTCCGAGAAGATCGGCTATGCCCGCTACATCACGATCTACCGTCACCTCGAGGCACACCCCGAGCACCGGTTCCATCCGATCTTCAAGTGGTTCGAGCAGTGGTGCAACGACGAGTTCCGCCACGGCGAGGCCTTCGCGCTGCTGATGAAGACCGACCCCAAGCTGACCTCGGGCATCAACGTGCTCTGGATCAAGTTCTTCCTGACGGCGGTCTACTCGACGATGTGGGTGCGCGACCACCAGCGCCCCGCGTTCCACGAGGCACTCGGGGTGGACACCACCTGGTATGGCCAGGAAGTGTTCCGCAAGACCTCCGAGATCTCGAAGCAGGTGTTCCCGATCACGCTCGACATCGACCACCCGCGCTGGCGGCCGAACCTCGACCGGCTGGAGCGCGCAAGCCGCAAGATCGATGCGGCGAAAAAAGCAGGCGGGCTCGGCGGGTTCGTCTCGCGGATGGCGGGCATGGCGCAGGCGACGTTCGCCTTCGTCGCGCTCTTCACGATCCCGGCGGTCAAGCACCGCGTGCCTGTGAACACCCGGCTCGAGCCGGCCTACTGAAACGCCACCGGTCCGGGGGGCAGTCCCGTCCCC
Organism: uncultured Rhodobacterales bacterium; assembly: GCA_964579325.1. Taxonomy (GTDB): domain Bacteria; phylum Pseudomonadota; class Alphaproteobacteria; order Rhodobacterales; family Rhodobacteraceae; genus CAZOHN01. Next base: position 8,078 of record CAZOHN010000087.1, on the reverse strand, counting down.
CGGATCAAGGGCCGACACCGAGAGGATGAGGGAGCGCCGCCGAAGATGATCGGGAATGCCTGGACCGCCGCGTTGTTCGCACTCTTTGCCTGGTGGTTCGCCACCGGGGCGATCCTGATGGTGGTCAAGCGTGCCGACCGGGCGGGGCGCGATGCGCATGTCCTGTCGGTTCTCTGGGGGCTGCCATTCCTCGCGCTCGGCGCGGCGACCTTCTGGCATTCGCTCAACGACACCTCCTTGCAGGGCGTCTACCTCGGCTTCGTCGCGGCGCTGCTGCTCTGGGGCTGGGTGGAACTGGCGTTCCTCTCGGGCATCATCACCGGACCGAACCGCTCGCCCCTGCCCGAACGGGCGCCGGAGTGGGAGCGGTTCCTGCGGGCCTGGGGCACCATCGCCTATCACGAGATGCTGCTGGTCGCGATGCTGATCGCGATGGGCCTTCTTGCCTGGGAAGCCGGCAACGGCGTGGGCTTCTGGACCTTCGCGGTCCTGTTCTTCGCGCGGGTCTCGGCGAAACTGAACCTTTACCTCGGCGTCCGCAAGATCAACACCGAGTTCCTTCCCGGCCCGCTCACCCATGTCCCCAGCCACTTCCGCATCGCGCGGCTGAACTGGCTGTTCCCGATCTCGGTCACGGCACTTTCCTTTGCTGTGGCCTTTTGGCTCGAACGCCTCTGGGCGGCCGGGTCCCCTGCCGAAGCCGCCGGCTTCGCGCTCCTCGCTGCACTGACGGCCCTCGCTCTCCTCGAGCACTGGTTCATGGTCATGCCGCTGCCCGACGAGAAACTCTGGCGCTGGATGCTTCCCGCGCCGGCACAGACAAGACAGGAAGACGCCCATGGACTTTGACGCCCTGTTCCGGAGCCAGCTCGACGCGCTGAAGCGCGAAGGCAATTACCGGGTTTTCGCCGACATGGAGCGCCGCTGCGGGGCCTTCCCCAAGGCCGACAACCATTGCGAAGAGGGTCGACGCGAGGTCACCGTCTGGTGCTCGAACGACTACCTCGGCATGGGCCAGCATCCCAAGGTGGTGAACGCCATGGTCGAGGCGGTGCAGAAGCACGGCACCGGCGCGGGCGGCACGCGCAACATCTCGGGCAACACGGTGCAACACCGCACGCTCGAGGCGGAACTCGCCGACCTGCATGGCAAGGAAGCGGCGCTCCTGTTCACCTCGGGCTATGTCTCGAACTGGGCCGCGCTCGGAACGCTGGGCAGCCGGCTTCCCGGCGCGGTGATCCTGTCGGACGCGCTGAACCACGCCTCGATGATCGAGGGTATCCGCCATGCCCGCTGCGACAAGCAGATATGGCGCCACAACGACCCCGCCGACCTTGACCGCCGGCTTGCCGCGATCGACCCAGACCGGCCCAAGATCGTGGCCTTCGAGAGCGTCTACTCGATGGATGGCGACATCGCCCCCATCGCCGAGATCGTCGAGGTCGCCGAGAAGCACGGCGCGATGACCTACATCGACGAGGTCCACGCGGTCGGCATGTACGGCCCGCGCGGCGGTGGCGTGGCCGAGGAACTCGGCCTGATGGACCGCATCACCCTGATCGAGGGGACGCTCGGCAAGGCCTTCGGCTGTATGGGCGGCTACATTACGGGCTCGACTGCGCTGGTCGACTTCATCCGGTCGTTCTCCTCTGGCTTTATCTTCTCGACCGCGCTTCCGCCCGCAGTGGCCGTGGCCGCGACCGCCTCGATCCGTCACCTCAAGGAGAGCGGGTTCGAGCGGGCGCGGCAGAAGCGGCAGGTGGCGAAACTCCGCGCAGCGCTCGACCGCGCCGGCATCCCTCATCTCGACAACCCCAGCCACATCATCCCGGTGATGATCAAGGACCCGGTGAAATGCAGGGAAATCTCGGACATTCTCATGGATGCCTACGGGATCTATGTCCAGCCGATCAACTATCCGACCGTGCCCAAAGGCACCGAGCGGCTGCGGATCACGCCCGGGCCGCTCCATACGGACGCCGACATCGAGCACCTCGTCGTGGCGCTGACCTCGCTGTGGAAGCAATGTGCCCTTGCGCGGGCGGTGGCGTAACATTATTGCTGGATCGCGCAAGAATCGGGCGCGATCTCGAAGATTTGACGTGTGCTTGGGCGCGCTAGGTATAGCTTCGATCAAGCCACTTAACGGGAGCACAAGATGTACCTGAGACTTCTGACTGCCGCGGCGGTGCTGAGCGCCGCACCCGCCTTCGCGCAGGATGCGCCCACGGGCGATGCCGCCGCAGGCGAGGCAGCTTACCGGCAGTGCGCGACCTGCCACCACGTGATCTCACCGGACGGTACCGTTCTGGCCGGGCGGGAGAATGTGAAGACCGGGCCGAACCTCTACGGTGTCGCCGGTCGCGTGCCCGGCTCGGTCGAGGGCTTCCGCTACGGGAAGGCCACCGTTGCCTATGGTGAAACCGGCGCGGTCTGGTCCGAAGCCAACTTCGTGAAGTACACGCAGGACCCGACGGCCTACCTGCGCGAGGCGCTTGGCGACAACTCGGCACGCTCGAACATGACCTACAAGGTCCGCAAGGAAGAGGATGCGCTGAACATCTACGCCTACCTCGCCTCGCTCGCGACCGAATAAGCTGATCCGACAGAACGTTATCGGGCCGCGGGCGTTCCCGCGGCCCGTTTCGTTTCGCCATGCGCTGGCAGCGTCGCCGCGAAGGCGCGGATCCGCTCCGAAATCTCGGCCGGTGCCTCCTCGTGGGCGAGGTGGCCGAGGTCGCTCAGGCGGACAAGGCTGGCATTCGGGAGCCGTGCGGCGGCCTCGAGGCTTACCTCGGGCGGCACGGCGCGGTCCTTCTCTCCGACCAGCAGCAGTGTCGGGGTCGCGATCGTGGGCAGCCGGGCGAGCAGCCCATCAAGCTTCCACTGCGCCATCATCGCAAGCGTGCCATCGACGTGGCCCGAGTCGCTGACCAGACGGCGGTAAAGCGCCACGCCCTCGGGGCCGATCTCGCTCCCCGTCCCGCGCAGGAGAGCGCGCAGGCTGGCATCGGTTGTCGACATCGAGACGGCCAGCGCGGCGAACGGGCTGATCGCCAGCGCCTTCGCCATCATCGGGAACAGCCAGCCTGCCACGCCTTTGAACGGGCTAAGCGCCGCGTTGATTCCGACGACCCCGCGCAGCGGCGCAAGCTCGGCCAGTCTGAGCGCCACCGCGCTCCCGGCCGAATGGCCCACCGCGATCTCCGGCGCGAGGCCCTCGGCGGCCAGCAGCGACTGCAGGTCCCTTGCGATGTAGTCCAGGCTCTGCCGCTGACGGGTTCCCATGCGGGTGAAGCCGTGGCCGGGCAGGTCGACCGCGACCACGCGGAAATCGCGTGCCAGGTCGGGGATCAGGTCGCGGAAGCTCATCGTCGAGGCCCCCGCGCCATGCAGAAGCAGCAACACCGGACCCTCTCCCGCGACCTGAATGTGCCAGCGGTGCGGGCGGTGGTCGACAAAGCGCGAATACCGCGCGTGTGGCCAGTTCTCCCACTTCATCTCAGGTCTCGAGCGCGGCGCTCACCGCCGCCGAAAGGCGTTGGGCATCGGCACGGGGAAGCGGGATATAGGGGGCATCGAGCGTGGCCGCGAGCGTCGAAAGCGCGCGCTCGGGCCGGACGCCCATGTCGATCACCAGCCCCGGAGTGCCCCGCGCGCGCAGCAGACGCGCAAGCGTCAAGGCGTCCTCGCCAGCCTGCGCCCGGTCGGCACTGCCATCGAGCGCAATGTTGGCGCGGCCGTCGGTCAGAAGCACCGTGGTCGGCGTCATCCCGCGCCCACGGGCCAGCTCCGACACGTCGAGCGCAGCCTTGAGGCCGGCTGCCAGCGGCGTGCCGCCGCCGCCCGGAAGGCCCGCGAGCCGCCGCTTGGTCTGCACCAGGCTGCGGGTCGGCGGGAGCAGGAGTTCGGCGCCGGTTCCGCGGAAGGACACGAGCGCGACGTGATCGCGGCGCGCATAGGCCTCGGCCAGCAGCAATTCCACCGCGCCCTTCGCCTCGCCCAGCCGCGTCATGGCGGCCGAGCCCGAGGCATCGACGATGAAGATCAGGAGCCGGTCCGACCGGTCCTCGTAGCGCTTGAGCCGGATGTCCTCGGGACGGATCAGCAGGCCCGTGCGGTCCGGTTGCGCCCTGCGACGGACGGCCTGCCAGGGTGCCGCGGCCCGAAGCGTGCCGATCAGGTCGATGCGCCGTTGCCCGTCGAGACGCCCGGCGCGCGAGGGCAGGGGGCGACCGCGCCGGTTGCCCTTCTGCGCCGCGCCCTCGCCCGACCCCTTGGCCGATTTCGCGGCCCGGCCCGCCGCCATCCGGCCCAACAGGTCCGCCGGCAGGACGGCGCGCACCGCTTCCAGCAGGATCTCCTCGGGAATGCGCATCTCCTCGCCCTGCGCCTCGCCTTGGTCCTCCTCGGGAGGCGCGCTTTCGGGCGGTGGCGGTGGTGGCTCCTCGGCGGTCTCAGCCTCCGGCAGCACCGTCGCGCGCGGCGCAAGCACCAGTTCGACGGCCGCGCGCAAGTCGACCTCGGCCACAGTGGCGTGCCCCTCCAGAGCGGCATGGGCGCGGGCGGCACGGAGCGCCAGGATCACCGCCCGGAGCGAAGCGATGCCAAGCCGCGCCGCAAGCCGCGTCAGGTCGGCGTGGACCTCGGCCGAGACCAGCACCGCGCCCAGCCGCGCGCGGGCCTCGGCGAGGCGCGCCGCGTCAAGGCGGAAGGGCGGGCATTCCCCGGCCCCGAGGTCGGAGAGGTCGAACCGGAACGCCAGCCGCTCGGCCAGCGCGGGTGCCAGCGCCTCGTCCGGCACGGCGCCCTCGTCAAGCGCGATCAGGCAATGGCCAGCCTGGCCGTCGAGCGCCAGCGCCAGCCGCGCGGCCAGTCCCGCCGTCGCCCGTTCGGCCATAGGCAGGACCAGCGAAGAGGGCTGCGCCAGCAAGCCCGAGGAGCGCACAACGCGGCCCGCCGAAAGCGTCGCCGTCAGATCGACGCCGCCAAAGAGCTGATCGTCACCGATCTGCGGTGGCAGCCGACGTACCGGCAGCGGCAGCCCCGGCAGCGCCTCGGCCAGCCGGTCGCGCACCGGGGAGGGGCGCGCGCGCACCCAGATTCCGCCCAACCCCGCCGGATCGACGGCGAGCAGCGCCAGCGCCGCCCGGACCCGCGACCAGGGCGGGGCCTCGTTCACCCCAGCACCTCCTCGACGACCCGGCCCACGCGAACGCTCGACCCGGCCTCGTCCAGGGGATCGCGGCGCAGCCGGTGGCGCAGGGCCGAGGGTGCGATGCGGCGCACATGGTCGCGTTCCAGCCGCTCGGCCCCCTCGAAAGCCGCGAGCGCCCGCGCCGCGCGCAGTAGCGTCAGTTCCCCGCGCAGCCCGTCCGATCCCAGCGCCACGCAAAGCTCGGCACAGTCGCGCAGCATCAGGTCGGGCGTGACGACGGCGGCAAGCCCTGCCCGCGCCGTCAGGATGCGGTTGCGCAGCTTGGTGTCCTCGCCCTTCCAGCGCCGGATGAACTTGTCATGGTCGCTCTCGTAGGCATCGCGGCGGCGGATCACCTCGATCCGTGCCTCGATGTCCTTCGGGCTTCCCACCTCGACCGACAATCCGAAGCGGTCCAGCAGCTGCGGCCGCAACTCGCCCTCCTCCGGGTTGCCCGATCCCACCAGCACGAACCGCGCCGGGTGCCGGATCGAGAGGCCCTCGCGCTCGACCACGTTCTCGCCCGACTGGGCGACGTCGAGCAGCAGGTCGACGATATGGTCCTCCAGCAGGTTGACCTCGTCGATATAGAGATACCCGCGGTTCGCCCGCGCCAGCAGCCCCGCCTCGAACGCCTTTTCACCCCGTGTCAGCGCGCGTTCGATGTCGAGCGCGCCGACCACCCGGTCCTCGGTCACGCCGAGCGGCAGGTCGATCACCGGGGTCGGCTTGGTCACGATCCGCTTCGAGAGCACGGTTGCCCATTCGGGGCACTGCTCGGGCCGCTCGGAGTTCACCGGGCAGCCTTCGACCGCCTTGATCGGTGGCAGGAGCGCCGCGAGCGCCCGGACGGCGGTCGACTTGCCCGTGCCCCGGTCGCCGAACACCAGAACGCCGCCGATCTTGGGGTCGATCGCGGTCAGCACCATCGCCAGCTTCATCTCGTCCTGGCCGACGATGGCCGAGAAGGGGAAGGGTTGGGTCATGCGGCAGCCATCCTTTCGGCAAGGGGCGACCGCCCCTCCCATGTGCCGGCATCGCCGAGCACGTTGAACCTTGCGTAAAGCTCCTCGCGGAACCATCCGCCCTCGCGCACAGCGCGGATCGCGCGGGCATGGGGGCCGTCATGGCGGGCAAAGCGCGCCATCGTGTCGGTATCGGGCCAGATCGAGAAGGTTACCTGATGCAGAAGCGGCACCTCGCCGATCCCGATCTTGAAGATCACGTTGGGGTCCTGTCCGATCATCGCCGAGATGTCGGGCACCTGGCCCCAGAACTTGAGCGCGACCGAAGGCTTGACCGTCGCCCGCGTCAGCGCGGCGAGGGGGCCGGCATGCGGTGTGGCTTCGGGCCGGAACGGCGCCTCGCCGGCCCATTCCCCGCGCGCCGAGGTGGGCGCCAGGAATACCGTCCAGTCCTCCGCCGCATGGTCCCTCCAGCGCCGCCATACGGGCGCCTGCGCCACCTGCTCACGCGCGCGACCCTCGCTGTCCCAGGTCGCGAGGATCGCCCAGACCTGCGTGTTGGGCTTTGGCGTGAAGCCCTCGCCGGTCCCTGATCCGCAGAGTTTCCACGCCCCGATCCCCGGCGTGCCGGGAAGCGAGAAGCGTGCCGCTCCCATCTGGCCCAGCACCCAGAGCCGCCTTGCGACGGAGGGAAACCGGAACAGGCTGAGGCTTGCACACTGCATGCCGCGACTCTCTGTCGTTACTGTCAACTCATATTGACAGATTTCCAGAGGAAGGCAAAGTTTTCTAGACGCAGGCGGCATTCTGTCCTAGCTTAACCTGTAAATCAAACTAGACATATCGGCGAGTCCCATGGCCCTGCACCGACCAGATGAAACCGTCGCGTCCCGCGCCGTCGTGATCGGCGCCGGGCTTGGCGGCCTTGCGGCGGCGATGCGACTCGGCGCGAAGGGCTACGAGGTCACGGTGGTCGACCGGCTCGACCTGCCCGGTGGCCGTGGCTCCTCGATCACGCAAGGCGGCCACCGCTTCGACCTCGGTCCCACCATCGTGACCGTGCCGCAGGGCCTGCGCGAGTTGTTTTCCGCCGTCGGCCGCGACTTCGACCGAGAGGTCGACCTGCGCCCGATGGACCCGTTCTACGAGATCCGCTGGCCCGATGGCTCGACCTTCACCGCGCGCCAGGACGACGCGGCGATGCGCGCGGAAGTCTCGCGGCTCTCGCCGGGCGACCTCAAGGGCTACGAGCGTTTCCTCAAGGACAGCGAGGCGCGCTACTGGTTCGGCTTCGAAGACCTCGGCCGGCGCCCGATGAACAAGTTGCTCGACCTCATCAAGGTCCTGCCGACCTTCGGAATGATGCGGGCCGACCGCTCGGTCCATGCCCATGCCGCGCGCCGCGTCCGCGACCCGCGCCTGCGCTTCGCCTTCAGCTTCCACCCGCTCTTCATCGGGGGCGATCCGTTCAACGTGACCTCGATGTATATTCTGGTCAGCCACCTCGAGAAGGCCTTCGGCGTCCACTACGCGATGGGTGGCGTGCAGGCCATCGCGCGGGCGATGGGGCGGGCGGTCGAGGGGCAGGGCGGGCGGCTCCTGATGAACGTGGAGGCGGACGAAGTGATCGTGCGCGGCGGCCGCGCCGCCGGCGTGCGCCTCGCAGACGGTCGCGAACTGCCGGCCGATGTCGTGGTCTCGAACGCCGACGCCGGCCACACCTACGACCGGCTCCTGCGCAACCAGCCCCGCAAGCGCTGGACCCCGGCGCGGCTCAAGCGTACGCGCTGGTCGATGGGGCTTTTTGTCTGGTATTTCGGCACGAAGGGCACCAAGGGCATGTGGCGCGACGTGGGCCACCACTCCATCGTCGTCGGTCCCCGCTATCGCGAGCACATCAAGGACATCTTCATCCG
>CAZOHN010000086.1:903-14039 GCA_964579325.1 uncultured Rhodobacterales bacterium | reverse complement strand
CTCCTTTGACCCATAGCTAGGCGCGGGCGGCGGGAGGGTCCAGTGGCTCCGGGCGGAGTGCGGGGCCGGTCAGGTTTCCCCGACTGGCGCGGCGGCGGTGCGAGGCGCAGCATCGACCGCATTTCGAGACGATCCCTTTGCGATGGAGTGATCCGATGTCGTTGCGCCATGTCCTAGCCGCGTTCGCGCTTTCGGCCGCGCCCGCCCTCGCCGATCCGGTCTGCGAGGACCCGATGGCGCCGGTCGCGGGCTACGCCATCTCCGAGCGCACGCTGGTCGTGAACGGGGTCACCCGCTGGTACTGCCTTGTCACGCCCGCCGGCTATTCGCTGGCGACCGAGTATCCGTTCGTCATCGTCCTGCACGGCGGAAGCGGCGACCCGCGCAACCTCACGGCCAACGGCAAGCGGTTCCTCGAACTGTTCCTGCCCGCCGGCTACGTGCTGGTTTTCCCGGTCGGCTCGCCCGACCCCGATCCCGCACGCTGTCCCCCGGCCGAGCCCTGCGACCGCAATTTCTGGAACGGCGAGGCCAACCTCGACTTCCTCGACGAACTCGTCGCCGAGGCCGACCGCCGCAACCTCGACCCCGCGAGGCTCTACCTCGCCGGGTTCTCGGGCGGGGCGCAGCTGATCTACCGGGCGCTCGAACGCAAGTCCCTGCCGGTCGATCCCGCCGCCATCGCCACGGCCGCCGGATCGCTCGGCAACCTCGACGCATGGAACCCCGAAGCCGGGATCGAGGTCATCAACGTCGCGGCCGGGATCGCGACCCATGCGCTCGTGTTCCAGGGCGGGCGGGATGACAAGATCGCCTTCGAGGGCGGCCTGTCGGACGGCGACACGGAGGTCCACCTGTCCTTCACGGTGAAGGTGGACCTGTTCCGGGTGCGCACGGGAAACGCCGCGACCGTGCCGGTCGAGACGCAGGTCGGCAACTTCCGGCTGGCAAGCTACGCCGGCGGCAGCCACGAGGTTCTGTCGGTCGCGAACCCGCAGACCGGGCATCTCTGGCCGGGCGACCTCACCCCCTTCGCGTTCGACTTCTTCGAGGCGCACGGAGCGGGGCCGAGAGGCCCCCGCCCTACTGCACCGTGATCGTGATCACCTCGGACACCACCGGGGGGTCATGCGGGACGTGGCCCTTGTCGCCGAGAACGAGTTGCAGCGTGTGGCTGCCCGGCGGCAGGTCGAGCGTGACCTCGGTCTGACCGCCGCCGAAGTGCTTGTGATTGTCGTCGGCCGGCAGCGCCAGTTCCAGCTCCTCCGCCCCGTATTCGCCCTCGCCGAAGGGCGCGCGGTTGATCAGCAGGTGATGGTGCCCGGTGTTCTCGCGGTCGGTCTCGGCCGGCGCCACACCCATCCCGGAAAGCCCGAAGACGACCGTCACCGGGCTGGTGACGGTCTGTCCGTCGGCGAGGTTGACGAAGTAGACGCGCGCGCCCTCCGGTGCGGGGGTCAGTTCGGCGGCAAGCATGGCAGGTAACGCCGCGAACGCGGCGGCGATCAGCAGTGTCCTCATCTCGGTGTCCTCCCTTGACGCAAGGGAAGATAGTGCGCTGCCGGCGCGGGTCGAGTCGCGTTCAGCGCGGCTTCTCGGCCGGTTGGTACAGCGAGAACTGGTAGCCCTCGGGGTCGGCCATCTCGGCTGACCAGCCGCCGGGTGCGTGCGAGACCGGGGTGACGATGGTGGCCCCGGCCTGAGCCAGCCCGTCGACCACCGCGTCGATCCCGCCTTCGGCGAGGTCGAAGACCGGGATCGGCGAATTGCCGGGCCGGGGTTCGCCCTTGAAGAACAACAGGTCCAACCCCCCGGCAGTCGGGGCGATCAGGAAGTCGTCCTCGCCGGGATCGCCCGGAACCCGCTGGACCGCGAGGCCGACGGTGTCGCGCCAGAAGGCTTCGGTCCGGTCGAGGTCCGCGACCCAGTAGAAGATGTTGCCGATACGGTGACTGCCGAGCATCGAGGTCTCCTTTCCGTCAGTGCTTCCCCTTGTTGCCGTCAGGTGGCCTTTCGTGAGCGGCCGACGGAAAAAAGATGCCCGTCGGGGTCGGCGCTGGCCAGTGTCGCGTCGGGCAGGCGGCGGACCGGGCCCAGAAGCGCCTGCCGAAGCGGGCCCGGGGCAGGGCCTGCCTCGGGCGGCGGAGCGCCCGGCACGGCGACGCGGCGCAGGGCAGAGAGGCGCTGCCGCAGCGTGGAGGGGTCGAGACCGAGGAGCCAGCAGATCTCGGCCCGGGTGCAGCCCGCCGCGATCAGGCGCGCGGTGCGGGCCAGCGCCGGCGGAAGCCCTGCGGGATCGGGCACCGGCAGGTCCTCGGCCTCCCACAGGTCCGACCGCCGCGCGAACTCGGCCTCGCGCCGCCGCCTGCGCCCGGCCCCCCGCGCCGCCATCGCCCCCATCCAGCGCAACGTGCCGGCCAGCCAGGCTGCAACGCGATCATCCCCGAAATCCCGCCGCCCGCTTTCCAGCGCCGCCAGCACCGCCGACTGCACGAGGTCCTCGGCCTCCTCGCGGGTGCGGGCATGGCGGCGGGCAACGGCGAGAAGCCGGTCGTAGGGAACGGCGCCGCTCATCGGTCCGACCCCTGCCGCAACCGCTGCTCCAGCCGCCGCAGCGCCAGCGAGAGCGTCACGGTCATCGTCAGGTAGATCAGCGCCACCACATTGTAGGTCTCGAAGTAGCGGAAGTTGCCCGCGGCGATCACCTTGCCGAGCTGGGTGATGTCGGTCACGCCCAGCACGCTCACGAGCGAGCTGTCCTTCACCATCGCCACGAAGTCGTTGCCCAGAGGCGGCAGGATCGTGCGGAACGCCTGCGGGAACACCACCAGCCGGAAGGTCAGCCAGCGCGACAGGCCCAGCGCCTCGGCCGCCTCGATCTGGCCCCGGTCGACCGACTGGATACCGGCGCGGAACACCTCGGCGAGGAAAGCCGAATAGGCGATCATCAGCGCGATGATCGCGCGCCACAGCAGCGGAAAGTCGCGCGCCCGGATCGGCTCGGCCCCGATCCAGGCCAGCACGGCGTTGGCACCCTGCACGGCCAGCGGGGCGAAGACGAAGGCGGTGTAGAGCAGGAGCACGATGATCGGCACGCCCCGCACCACCTCGACATAGAACCGCGCGACCTGCCGCAGCACGAGGAACCGCGAGGTGAGCGCCATGGCGAGCAGGAGCCCGATCGCGCAGGCCGCCGAGAAGGCGACGAGCGTGACGAAGACGGTGATGCGGATGCCGAGCGACAGCTTGGTCAGCACGTCGGCGTAAAGCGGGTCGGCGAGCACCTCGTAGAACAGCCACAGGCCGATCCCCGCGAGGAGGACCAGCCACCAGGGAAAGTCACGGTCGGGCGGCGCGGCGGCCATGACGGGTGGCCCCGGCGCGTCAGGCCGGGGCCGTGTGCCTCTACTCGCCCATCTTGTATTCGAGGAACCACCTGGTGTTCAGCGCCTCGATGGTGCCGTCGGCCTGCATGGCCGCAATCGCTGCGTTCATCGGCTCCACGAGGTCGGACCCCTTGGGGAAGATGAACCCGAAGTCCTCGGTGCCGAGCGGTCCGCCGATGATCTTCAGGCCTCCGCCGGACGCCTCGACATAACCCGCGCCTGCGGTGCCATCGGTCAGCACGAGGTCCACGTCGCCCGCCTTGAGCGCCTCGACCGTCGCGCCGAAGGTCTCGAAGAGCTTGATCCGCGGGTTCGCCTCGTTGCCGTCGAGCACCTCATAGACGCCGACGTAGAACGGGGTGGTGCCGGGCTGGGCGGCCATCAGCAGGTCGGCATCAGCGGCGAAGCTGGCGCCGTCGGTGAACCGCGCCTCGTCGCCGCGGACCATCATCACCATTTCCGAGCGCATGTAGGCGTCGGAGAAATCGACCATCGCCTTGCGGTCGTCGCGGATGGTGATGCCGGTCATGCCGAGGTCGAACTGGCCCTCCGAGACGGCGGCGATCATCGCGTCCCAGCTGATGTTCTCGTAGGTGACGGTGATGTTCAGCCGCTTGGCGATCTCGGCCATGGCGTCATACTCCCAGCCCACGGCGGCGCCGGTGGAGTCGAGGAACTGGAGCGGCGGATAGGCGTTCTCGGTCACGACGACAACCTCGCGGCCGCCGAGGTCGGGCAGGCCTTGGGCGCCGACGAGCGTGGCGGCAAGCGTGGCAGAAAGGCCGAGGGCGGCGGCGAGTGCAGCAGGAGCGAGCGCGGGCAGAAGCTTCATGGCGGGTTTCCCTGTCGGTTGGTCTTTCCGCGAGTATGGCGCGGGCGCGCCCGGGCGCAAGGCGTCTCCCGATGCCAAGCGCCCGTCGCGAGGCCGGTCGCCTGCGGCGCGGCGCGAACCCGTTGCCGATGGCGCCGCTCCGCCCGCGCCTCATCCGATCCGCCGGGGCAGGAAGCGTGCAGGATGCGACCCGGAAGCGACCCGAACCGATCCCGGCGCGGCACTTGGAGTGCTCGGCGGCCCGGCTGACGAACGGCATCTGGACGGGCCGGAGGTTGGGCTGGAGGTTGGGCCAGAGGACGGGCCGGAGGACGGGCCAGGGAAGGGGCCAGGGAAGGGGCCGCGATGACGGCGGCCGTGCCCCCCCGGGGGACGCGACGCCTCGGGGTTGTGCGATGCCGGCAATTGCGGCGGTCGGGCGGGCCGATCCTGCACCGCCGCACGGATTCCGTACCCGACCCCGCGCCCGACCCCAGATTCGGGGCCGCCCCGTGGCCCAAGGGGGTGCCGCGTCGGGCGCCGCTCCCGCAGGCCGCAGCCATGCCGCTCGCCGCGCGTGGCTGCCTTGGCGCGGGTATGGCGCGGGCGGGCACGGCGCGGGCGGGCGTGGCACGGGCGGGCAATCTGCGGGCGGGCATGGCGCGGGCGGGCATCTCGCGGGCGGGCGCGGGACAATCCCGGCGGAGACATCGCCCGCCCCGGCCAGCCTCTGGCGCGCCGCCCGGCGGTTGGGTAGGGTCGCGGCCATGCCGCCCGCACGCCCCTACTATACCATCGTCGAGGAATGGGTGGACCGGAACATCTCCGCCCGGTCCCTGCCGCCCGGCACCCGCCTCACCGTCGCCACCGTGGCCGAACGGCTGGGCCTCAGCCGCTCGCCGGTCAAGCGCGCGCTCGATACGCTGGCCCAAAGCCGCCGCCTCACCGCCGATGGTCGGCAGGGCTATGTTGTCGGCCCCCTTCCCACCACTGCGGTCCCGGTCGCCAACCTCTTCGCGCTGCCCCTCACCGACCCCGCCGACCTCACCGCCGCCGAAACCCGCCCGGGGTGGGAACGCATCCTCGACGAGGTGACCGAGGCCGTCGCCACTGCCACGCCCTTCGGCATCTGGCAGGTCTCCGAGGCCGAGCTTTGCACCCACTACGACGTCAGCCGCACCGTGGTCCGCGAGGTTCTCGCCCGGCTTCAGGAACGCGGCGCGCTGGGCAAGGACCGCGCCGGGCACTGGATCGCCGGGCCGCTCTCCGCCCGGATGCTCGACGAGGAACACGGCCTGCGCATCCTTCTCGAACCCGCCGCGCTGCACGAGGCCGCGCCCGCGCTCCGCGCCACCGTCCCCGCCCTGCGCGACCGGCTCGACGCGGCCGACCCGGACTGCCCGCCCGAGGTGATGGCCGGGCTCGAGACCGACCTGCACGACGCGGCCCTTCCGCACCTCGCCAACCGCCGGATGGCCGCCACGCTGCGCCAGCTTACCGCATCGCGGCACGTCAACCGGCTCTTCGCAACCCATGTCGCGCGGCACGACGAAAGCGCGCTCCTCGCCGAACACCGCCTCGTGCTCGACCACCTCGCGCTCGGCGACGGCCCCGGCGCCGCCGCCGCGCTCCGCCACCACATCGAGGCCGACCACATCCGCACCCGCGCCCGCCTGCGCGTCCTCTCGGTGTTTCCCGATCCCGTCACCGCGCCCTGGCTCAGCCGGGTCGCCTGAGGCAGCGGCCCGATGTCCCCCACCCAGCGCCGCTCCCCGCGCCCGCCTTCCCGCCACGGCGAGGACGCCCCCCGGCTGCACGTCATCGGCCGCGGCGAACTCGTCACCCGCCCGATCCGCGACCGCGCCGCCGCCGACCTCGGCTTTCCCGTCGACTTCGAGATGATCGACACCATCGACGGGCTCGGCCGCGTCATCACCCGCCCCGACAGCTTCCACGTCTACCACCAGTGGCACACCGTCGACCTGATCTGGACCGCCCGCTGCATCCAGCCCATCGCACTCTCGCGGCTGACGCGGGGCACCGACATCCGCGCCGCCGCCATGGGGCAGGGCGGCCCGCTGCGCGGCATCGACACCGTGTTCGACCGGCTCTTCGTCCAGCCCGACGGCAGCCTCGGCGCGGCCCCGACCGACCAGATTTCCATGCTGCCCCTCCTGCACGGGGTCGACAGCTTCGGCTACGCCCCCGGCGTGCGCAAGATCGTCGGCGACGCGCCCGAAAGCTGGGGCTGGCTGATCGACCCGCGCCTCAAGGGCCGCGTGGCGCTGATCGGCGATCCCGTGCTCGGCCTGATCGAGGCGGCGCTGGCCGTCGAGGCGCGGCGCGGCTCACCCTTTTCCAACCTCTCCAACCTCACGCTGTCAGAAGTCGACGAGGTCATCGACACCCTCGTCGGCCTGCGCCGCCTCGGCCACTTCCGCGGCTTCTGGGCTTCGTTCACCGAAAGCCGCCGGCTCCTGCAACGCGGCGCGCTGGTGCAGTCGATCTTCTCGCCCGGCGTCGCCCACCTGCGCGCTCAGGGCAGCGAGATCACCGTCTCCACCCCGCTCGAAGGCTGCCGGGGCTGGCACGCCGACCTCTGCCTCTCCGCCGCCGCCTCAGGGGAAGCGCTCGACATGGCCTACGCCTACCTGAACTGGTGGCAGAACGGCTGGGCCGGCGCCTCGGCCGCGCGGCAGGGCTACTACGCCACCTTCCCGGCCTGGGCACGCGGCCACCTCGACGCCGACGAATGGGACTACTGGTATGACGGCCAGCCCGCCGCACGCCCGCTGGCCGATCCCTACGGCGTGCCGTCCATCCCCGAGGGCCACCGCCGCGAAGGCGGCTCGCACCTCGAAAGGATGAGCCGCGCGCGGGTCTGGAACAGCTTCATGGACGAACACACCCACATCACCCGCCGCTGGCGCGAGGTCGTCGGCGCCTGACCCCTCAGGCCCCGCGCCGCGCCGCCGTCGCCGCCGCGTCGACCGCACCCCCGCCGTCGAGCACCACGCCGAAATCGCGCGCCGCCGTCTCGCGCCCGATCAACCCGTCGCCCACGTCCTCGGCCACCGCCGCCGGATCGCGCCGCATCGGGTCTCCATAACCGCCGCCGCAGGGCCCGACCGACACCAGAAGCTCCCCCGCCCGCGCCCGCGCATAGGGCACCTTCGAGGGCAGCGCCCGCTCGCTCCCGTCCGGCCCCACCAGCGTGAGCGACGCGCAATGCCCCTCGCCGCCACCGTCGAAGCCCCAGGGCGCGAAGGCATGCCCGTCGCCCTCGATCGAGAAACCGGCATCCGACAGGAACCGGAAGCTCCGCACCGTGCCGATCCCGCCACGCTGGCGGCCCGGCGCCATCGCCTCCTCGCGCAGCTCATACCGCTCCACCCGCAGCGGCACATGGCTCTCGATATCCTCGATCGGGTTGTTGCGCGTGTTGGCGTAAAGCGTGTCCACCGCGTCCATCCCGTCCTTGCCGGGCCGCCCGCCGTAGCTGCCCTCCATGATCTCCATGTGCACCCAGTGCTGGCCCTCATTCAGGCCCGACAGCGCCACCACCCGCAGGTTGCCGATGCCCGCGCTCACCTTGTCGGGCACCGCCTGCGCCAAGGCCTTCATCACCGTATCCGCCAGCTGGTTGCCCGGGCAGAACCGCGCGATCACCGGCGCGGGGAAGATCGGGTTCGCCAGGCACCCCTTCGGCGCGACGATGCTGATCGGCCGCGTCAGCCCCTCGTTCTGCGGCACCTCGCCCACCACGGCCTGATCCAGCAGGATCGACCGCACGGTAAGCCAGACCGCGCAATCCACCGTGCCGACGAAGGGCATGTTGATCGGCTTGTCGGGCACCTGCGGCGCCGTCCCGGTCAGGTCCACCTCCATCGTGTCGCCCCGCACCCGCACCGTCGCGGTGATCGGCAGATGCCGTCGCGCGGGGTTGGGGTCGTCGAGGTAGCCGTCGATATGGGTCGTCGCGGTATAGTCGCCGTCCGGCACCGCCGCGATGGCCGCCCGCAGCCGACGCTCGGAATAGTCCATCAGGTCCTCGGCCGCCGCCTCCAGCACCGGCAGCCCATAGCGCGCCACGAGGTCGCGGTAGCCCTGCGCCCCCACCTGCGCCGCCTTCACCTGGGCCTCCATGTCGCCGACCACGAGGTCGGGCGCGCGGATGTTCGACCGCAGGATGTGCCAGACCGGCCAGACCTTGCGCCCGGCCTCGTAGACCTTCACCGCCTTGAACTGGAGCCCCTCGGCATAGCAGTCCACCGCATCCACGATCCCGCAGGAGCCGGGCGAAAGCGCCCCGATATCAAGGTGATGCGCCGTCGTCACCGACCAGGCCGCCAACCGTCCCTCATGGAACACCGGCACCGCGAAGGCCACGTCCGGCCCGTGGCTCGCCCCGCCGTAGGGGTCGTTGTGCATGATGACGTCGCCCTCGGCGATCTCTTCGCCGCGCGCCGCCATGACCTCCAGGATGTTGCGCACATAGCCCGGGATCGGCCCTGATTGCAGCGGCGTCGACAGCCTGCACTCGCACAGCTGCCGCCCCTCGGCATCGGTCAGCGCCGCGCCGAAATCCTCCGATTCCCGGATGATCGAGGAATACGACATCCGCATCAGCTTGAGCCCCATCTCCAGCGCGATGGTATCGAGCGCGCCCTGGATCACGGCGGCGGTCACGGGGTCGATCCGGTTCTCCATCGCGTCAGCCCTCCTTGCGGGTCATCATCAGGCTTCCATCCGCCTGCGCCACGGCCTGCCACGCAGGCGGCACCAGCACCGTCGTATCCGGCTGCACGAGGATCGCCGGGCCGGGCACCGCCTCGCCCACGGCCACACCTTCGCGCGCCCGCACCACGGTGGGATAGGCCTTCAACGCCCCATCCACCCGGAACAGGCTCTCCACCGTCCGCAGCACCCCGCCGCCGCCCTCGGGAGGCGGGGCAGGGGGCAGCCCCGGCATCGCGCCGCGCCCCGTGACCCGCAGTGTCACGATCTCGACCGGGTTCTCGGGGAAGGCGTGCCCGTACTCGCGCCGGTGCGCCTCGTGGAATGCCGCAAAGACCCCCGCCATCGCGGCCTCGTCCAGCACGCCCGCCGGCAGGTCCACCTTCAACTCATAGCCCTGACCCACATAGCGCAGGTCGCCCTGCCGCGCGTAGCTCACGTCCCCGGCCGCGATCCGGTCGGCCGCGAAGCGTGTCGCGAGGTCGGCCTGCATCGCGCCGAGGTCGGCATTGATCCGCCCCATCTCCAGCCCGCCCGAGGTCTGGAACAGCGTCCGCGCCGCGTCGTACTTGAGGTCCGTGACCAGCAGGCCCATCGCCGAGGTGATGCCGGGATAGGGTGGCACGATCACCTCCGGGATGCCCAGCACATCGGCCACCTCGGCCCCGTGCAGGGGCCCCGCACCCCCCATCGCCACCAGCGCGAAGCCGCGCGGGTCGATGCCCTTCTGCACCGTCCGCGACCGGATCGCGTTCGCCATGTTGGCGTTCAGCACCGTCACGATGCCCTCCGCCGTCTCGGCCATGCCCAGTCCCAGCCGCGTGGCCAGCCCCGCCACCGCCGCCTGCGCCGCGTCCACGTCCAGCGCCATCGCCCCGCCCAGGAACTCGCCCGGCGGCAGGCGCCCCAGCACCACGTTGGCATCCGTCACCGTGGGCTCCACGCCGCCCCGGCCATAGGCCGCGGGCCCCGGCACCGCCCCGGCCGACCGCGGCCCCACCCGGAACGCCCCGCCCGCATCGAGATGCGCGACCGATCCGCCGCCCGCGCCGATCGTGTGAATGTCCAGCATCGGCAGCAGCAGCGGAAACCCCGCGATCTGCGTCGACCGCGCGTCCGTCTCGGCCACCCGGCCCCCCGACACGATCCCGATATCCGCCGAGGTGCCGCCGATGTCGAAGGTGATGAGCCGGTCCCGCCCCGCCAGCGCGCCCACATGCGCGCCGCCCAGCACCCCCGCCGCCAGCCCCGACATCAGCGTGAGCGCGGGCCGCTCGCGCACCATCCGCGCCGTCGCCACGCCGCCGTTCGACGCCATCACCCGAAGCTCGCCGGTGATCCCGATCCCGCGCAGCCGGTCCTCCAGCGCCGCGACATAGGCCCCGACCTTCGGCCCGATGAAGGCCGCGAGCGCCGCCGTGGTGAACCGCTCGAACTCGCGGAACTGCGGCGAGACGGCGGAGGATGTGGTGACGAAGGCCCCCGGCATCTCGGCCCGCACGATCTCGGCGGCGCGGTCCTCGTGGGTCGGGTCGAGGTAGGAGAACAGGAAGCACACCGCCACCGCCTCCACGCCCTCCGCCGCAAGCTCGCGCGCCGCCCGCGCCACGGCCGCCTCGTCAAGCGGCACAAGCTCCGCCCCGTCCGGGGGCACCAGCCGCCCCGCGACCACCTTGCGCCAGCGCCGCGGCACCGGCGGGCGCGCCTGCCAGGGCAGGTCCTGCTGGATCGAATAGTGCAGCACCCGCTGGTGCCGCCCGATGTGCAGGATGTCGCGGAACCCCTCGTTGGTGATGATCCCGGCCCGCGCGCCCCTGTTCTCCAGAACCGCGTTCGTCGCCGTCGTGGTCCCGTGCAGCACGAAGGCCACGTCCCCCGGGGCGACGCCCGCGCGGGCGCAGAGCTCGGCCACCCCGGCCACCACCCCCTCGGCAGGGTCGGCGGGGGTGGTCGGCACCTTGTGGATCTGCCGGCCGCCGCCGCCCGTGTCGGCCAGAATCAGGTCGGTGAAGGTTCCGCCGACGTCGACACCGATCAGGTACATGCCGTCCTCCCCGCTGGGTCCTGTGCGCTCCGATGAATGGTGCATTCAAAATGCATCGGTCTGGCAAGCCCCTTCGCGCCTGTCCGCGACATCGCGCCCGACGTTCGCGCAACCTGCGCGCGCACCTGCCCGAAAAAGCGGCAGCTCTCCCGCCGGGGCCGCCAGCCGCACGGCGCGCTTGTGCCCCGCCCGCGGCGGCGCGACGATAGCCCCCGACTCTCCCCGAAAGGCACCGCCCCGATGAAC
The DNA here is from genome assembly GCA_964579325.1 of uncultured Rhodobacterales bacterium. Lineage (GTDB taxonomy): Bacteria > Pseudomonadota > Alphaproteobacteria > Rhodobacterales > Rhodobacteraceae > CAZOHN01. The sequence continues at coordinate 2,815 of CAZOHN010000086.1, read as the reverse complement.
GCCCCCGCCCTGCCGACAGTCGACCCGACGGAGGTCGAACAACGCCTGTTCGACCTCGCCCGCCACGGCGCGCATTCAGGCACCGGCGTCTGGCGCACCGCCTACTCGCCCGAATGGGTCGCCGCGCAGGACCTCGTGGCGGACTGGGCAAGCGCGGCGGGGCTTTCGGTCCGCACCGATGCCGTGGGCAACCTCTGGGCGCGCAGCCCCGGCCCCGCCGAGGGGGCCGCCATCGTCACCGGCTCGCACATCGACAGCCAGTGCCCCGGCGGCCGCTACGACGGGGCGGCGGGCGTCGTGGCGGGGCTCATCGCGCTGTCAGCGCTCCTCGCCCGCTTCGGCCCGCCGCGCCGCCCGGTCGAGGTCGTCTCGCTCTGCGAAGAGGAGGGCTCGCGCTTTCCCACCGCCGGTTTCTGGGGCTCGCGCGCGATCACCGGCGCCATCGCCCCGGGCGAGGCCGAGACCGTCACCGACGCGGGAGGTAGCCCTATTTCCGAGGCGATGCGCGCCATCGGCCTCGATCCCGACGCGATCCCGCAGGCCCGGCGCAGCGATATCGCCGCCTTCCTCGAGCTTCACATCGAACAGGGCCCGGTCCTCGAACACGCGGGCCTCCCCGTCGCGCTCGTGACCGCGATCACCGGCATCCGCCACACCCTCGTCACGCTGACCGGCGAGGCCAACCACGCCGGCGCCTTCCCGATGGACCTGCGCCGCGACCCCATGGCCGGCTTCGCCGAGATCGCCGGCCGCGTCGTCGACCACGCCCACCGCATGGGCCGCCCCGCCGTGACCACCGTGGGCCGCGTCTCGGCCATCCCCAACGCCCCCGCCATCGTCCCGGCCTCGGTCACCTTCACCATCGACAGCCGCCACCCTGACCCTGCCCGCCACATCGCGATGGACGCCACCCACCGCGCCCTCATCGCCGAGGTGGCCGCCCGCCGCGGCCTCACCGCCACCCTCACTCCCCAGTTCGACCTGCCCCCCGTCCCCTGCGACGCGGGCCTCCTCGCCACCATGGCCGAGGCCGCGCAGGCCGCCGGGGTCCCGACGCTCTCCATGGCCAGCGGCGCGGGCCACGACAGCCAGCGCATGGCCTCCATCTGCCCCACCGCCATGATCTTCGTGCGGAGCGCGGGCGGCCGCAGCCACTGCCCCGAGGAATTCTCGACGTCGCAAGACCTTGCCGCCGGCATCTCCGTCCTTGCCGGCACCCTCCACCGACTCGCCTGGTAGCCTGCCCAGATCGCGAATCGTTCCGCTTCCCCGAATCAATGTTTCGTGCACTGTGTGTTCAAAAAACATGCAGAAGACGCGGTGACTGCCGGAATAAGCGACCGAGACCTGCACGCGCCCCCGTCCTGCGGCCGTGCCAGCCGCCATCGTGGTCGCAGTCCCGGACAGGGCCGCTAGCGTGGCCCGGCAGGGCGCAGCGGGGGTGGATGTGCGGTCGGAGCTTGATCTTGAACTGGTGTCGGTCACCAAGCGCTACGGCGACGCCCTGGCGGTCAACGGCATCAGCCACCTGTTCCACGCGGGCACCTATGCCTGCCTGCTCGGCCCCTCGGGCTGCGGAAAGTCCTCCACCCTGCGGATGATCGCCGGCCACGAAAGCGTCACCGAAGGCGCCATCGTGCTCGGCGCCAAGGACATCGCGCAACTCCCCCCCGCCAAGCGCGGCACCGCGATGATGTTCCAGAGCTACGCGCTCTTCCCGCACCTCACGGTCCTCGACAACGTCGCCTTCAGCCTCAAGATGAAGGGCGTCGACAAGGCCGAACGCCACCGCAAGGCGGGCGAACTGCTCGAGCTTGTCGGCATGGCCCCCCTCGCGCAGCGCCTGCCCGCGCAGCTGTCGGGCGGCCAGCAGCAGCGCGCGGCCATCGCGCGGGCCCTGTGCATGGAACCC
>CAZOHN010000086.1:0-893 GCA_964579325.1 uncultured Rhodobacterales bacterium | reverse complement strand
GCAGCAGCGCGCCGCGCTCGCCCGGGCGCTCATCACCAACCCGCAGGTCCTGCTCCTCGACGAACCGCTCTCGGCGCTCGACCCGTTCCTGCGCATCCGGATGCGGACCGAACTCAAGAAACTCCAGCGCGAGCTCGGCATCACCTTCATCCACGTCACCCACGGCCAGGACGAGGCGCTGGCGCTCGCCGACGAGATCGTGGTGATGAAGGATGCCCGCATCGAACAGGCCGGCCCGCCGCGCGACGTGTTCAACGCGCCCGCCACCGAATTCGTCGCCCGCTTCATCGGCGGCCACAACGTCATCGCGCTGCCCTCGGGCCGGATCACGCTGCGCACCGACGAGGTCCGCCTTACCCGCGACACCGGCACCGAGGCCGTCGTCACCGCCGTCGAGTTCCAGGGCACCCATGTCTCGATCACCGCGACCATCACCGGCGACCAGGAAGTCGTCGCCCTGATCCCCGAAGCCGACTTCTACGCCAACCCCAAGAACCCGGGCGACGCCGTGCGCCTCGTCTGGGACGAAGACCGGGCCCACCGGCTCACATCCTGACACTCAATCCCGCAGAGAGGACCCCAGATGAGCAAGATGCGCTATTCCCGCCGTTCGATCCTCAAGGGCACAGCCGCCGCCGCTGCCGCCACCGCCTTCCCCGCGCCGATGATCTGGGCGCAGGAGATCAAGGACGTCGTCCTGCGTCAGGTCGGCACCGGGGTCTCGGCCTTCAACGAGGTCGCCGCGAAGGTCAAGGAAGACCTCGGCTTCACGCTTGAGATGACCGCGCTCGACAGCGACGCCGTGACCCAGCGCGCCGCGACCCAGCCCGACAGCTACGACATCGCCGACATCGAGTACTGGATCTGCAAGAAGGTCTGGCCGACCGGCAACC
>CAZOHN010000085.1:0-14220 GCA_964579325.1 uncultured Rhodobacterales bacterium | reverse complement strand
CTTCAGGCCCCCCTTTTTTGCCCGCAGGCTCGAAGCCGTGCGATGCGCCTTCAGGTATGTCGCGTCGATCATGACGACCTTCTCCTGGCCGCCTTCGGAGGCCAGCCCCTCCATCATCCGGGCGAAGACCCCCATGTCGCCCCATCGTTTCCAGCGGTTGTAGAGGGTCTTGGGCGGGCCATACTCCCGGGGCGCATCGCACCATCGCAACCCGTTGCGGTCGATGAAGATTATCCCGCTCAGCACGCGCCGGTCATCGACCCTCGGCTTCCCATGGCTCTTGGGGAAGAACGGCTTCAGCCGCTCCATCTGCGCGTCGGTCAGCCAGAAAAGGTTGCTCATCCCCACCCCCGTCAGTTCGGGAGCTTGAATCACGCAGGCCCGACGGCCTCAAGCAGATCAATGGGTCCTGACCCTAAGCCGCAAGGGCGGCGTCGAGGTCGAGATCGCCGGACGCCTCAACCACCTTCTTGGCCCAATGGCTTTTCCACAGGGTGTGAAAGGAGTGTGGGGTACGGTGGTAGCGGAGGTCCGTTCCGGTCAAATGCCGACGGTCTGCTTGGCAAGGACTCGCATTGGACTCCCGTGATCGGGCTGGCTGGCAACCATAATGGCCTCACGAACCGTCAATACAGTTCCCTGCGGAAACAGCGTTCTATTCGCGACGAATCCGCTCAAGGTCCGAGTACAAGGTCGCCCTTGATACGCCACGATGATCAGCGACAAGCTTGACGGAGTTCCTAACCGCGAAGATCCTGTGACCTTCGAGGGATTGGACGACGCCACCGTCGGGTCTTGGCGTCGAGGCCGATCAATGAGCGACCGAGCCTGCGCGTCTCCTGCTCCATCACCGAGCCAACCAGTTGGGGCAGACTATCCGGAAAGGTGTAGGGCTTGGACTCGCTTGCATTTCCCGCAAGTCCGTCGAGCAGGTGGAGGACATGTCTCAGGTTCGATACGTCAAGGTTTAGGCAGAACGACCCGACGATCCGGCCCTCGGCATTGCAGATCGCGACCACGGTCGACTTGATCACTCGACCGTCCTCAGTTGTGAGCATCTGGTCCTGCAGGATCTTCGTCCTCCCGCCATCCGCGAGGAGTTCGAGGGATAACGGGGTAACTGGCGCGCCGATCTTTCGGCCGGTCAGGTTGCCTTCGTACCCGATGACGGACGACTTGAGGTCGCTGAAGTCGTGCACGACGATTTCGCATATTCCGCCGATTGATGGCTGGATCGCGCGCGCGATGAGGCAGGCAACCTCGAGTGCTGCGTCGCCGGTCTTTTTCATGGTTCCGCGTGTTCCATCCCTATCGTTTCCGAATGGGGTCGCTCGTGAATTGCAGGTCTGCCGCCGCGGCAGGTCCTGTAAGCGACGCCGCCGTCGATACCTCCTGACAGGCCCTGTCGCAAGGTTGCCGTCATGGCGTCGGGTCACTGACGAAAACATGTGCAACGCACCAGAGCGGACGCTGGTGCGCCCCGGATTCCAGGGTCGCTCCGGATCGATCGCCGCTTAGTTTCTGGACAAACTGTAGAACGACCGGACACTTCTTTGATTCACTATCAATGACCCGCCCGCCGGGCCATCACGCGCGCCAAGAAGAAGCTCGCCCAACAGGAGAGACAAAAGCCATGACTACCAGATTTTCGGCCCTCGCGGCCGGCATGCTCGCCGCCCTGTCCGCGGCGCCCCTGTAGGCTCAGGATCTGCGACCTGTGACCTTCGTCCAGCCGAACCCATCTGCCATCAGTTCATTCCCCGTATTCGTCTCGATCGAGGAAGGTTTCTTTGCCGAGGAGGGTCTCGAAGTTACCGTCGAGACGGTCGACGGCTCCGCTACGGCCGTGCAGGTCATCGCGGCGGAGCAGGCGCAGTTCGCTCGGCCCGGTCCCGGCGTCGTCCTGAATGCCCGCGCCCGGGGCATGGATGTCGTCTTCATCTACAACTTCGCGGCTCGCTCGAACTTCGGCGTCGTGGTGCCCGGCGACAGCGACATCCAGTCGCCGGCCGATCTTGCCGGAAAGGTGGTCGGCGTCGCGACCGCCGATGGCGCGGAAGTGGGCTTTGCGCGGAACGTGCTGCTGGGCTCGGGGCTCGCCGAGGGAACCGACTACACGTTCCTCTCCGTGGGCGACGGCGGACCGGCGACCGCGGCCTTCAGCCGTGGCGACATCTCGGCCTATACCGCATCGCTCGCGGATGCGGCGGTCCTGAACCTTCGCGGCGTCAACGTCCGCGACATCACGCCCCCCGAGTTCCAGAAGTTCTTCGGCAACGGCCTGATCACCACCGGCGATCTGATCCGGAACGACCCTGAACTGGTCGAAGGCTTCATCCGCGCCTGGGCGCGCGGCCATGCCTTCGCCCTGGACGAGGCGAACCGCGAGGCGGTCCTTGCCCATCTCGCCAAGGCCAGCCCGCAGGAGAGCGAGGATCCGGCTTTCGCCAACGCCCTTCTCGATGCGATCCTGCACAATTCGACGCCGCTCGAAGGCTCCGAGGGGCTCGGCTGGCAGCCGCCGGATGTCTGGGCCGAATGGCAGGACGTGCTGGTTGAAACGGGCGCGATGGAAGCCCCGCTCGAGGATCTGTCCGCCGCCTTCACCAACGACTTCGTTATGATCGCGAACGAGGCCCTCCAGTAATGGGTGCAGCCGCAGCCTCCCCACCCGGCACCGCGACAGGGCGGAGGCCGTCTATCAACTGATCGGTGTCTCGAAGATCTAACCGCGCAGCTCGATCGTTGCGGTGAAGGATGTCTCGATCACGCTGTGAAAGGGCAGCTTCTCTTCTGTCATCGGGTCAAGCGGCTGCGGCAAGTCCACCCTTCTCAAGATGATGGCGGGTCTGATCCCGCCGTCACGCGGCAGCATCATGCAGCGGGGCGAGCCCGTCCTGCCGGGACATCGGGATGATGTTCCAGCAGGCGACCCTGTTTCCGTGGCGCACGACGATTTCCGTGGCGCACGACGATCGAGAACGTCGTCCCTCCGATCGAGATCCGGGACGGGCGGCAAGCCGCGGTGGCCGCAAGGGACAGGGGCCACGATCTTCTCAAGCTGGTCGGGCTCGACGGCTTCGCCGACGCCTTTCCCAGCCAGCTGTCCGGGGGGATGGCGCAGCGGGCGGCGATTTGCCGTATGCTGATCACCGAACCCGCGGTCCTCCTTCTGGACGAGCCGTTCAGCGCTGTGGACGAGCTGACGCGCGACTTCATGAACATGGAGCTTCAGCGCGCAGGACTACATCACACTGCAATCGGCAAGGACGAGGCTGACGAGGGAGACCGCGGAGTACCTGGGGGGCTAGTTCCTGCTGTTCCCCACCGTCGCGATCACCGCTCCGTCGATCACTGTCCTGTCCTCGGATGACGATCTCTTCGCCGCAACGAACCTGCTCGCGCTTCGCAACACCATGTTGGACAATTACCTTGGAACGCCCGGGGTGAGCATCCCGGTCGGAACGGATGACGATGACCTGCCCATCGGCGCGCTGATCTCCGCGCCGAAAGGCCAGGACCTAAGGATCCTTGCCGCAGCCCGAACCATCGGCGCGCGCTGGCCGTGCAACTGACCGGCGGACTCCCCGGCAATCCCGGTCAGGGGACCCGTCTGGGCTCGGGCGGCGCAGGGTTCCCTGACGAACGCCACCCCCCCGTCGCCGCGCGCTCTATCGCAGCGGCAGGGGGCGGTTCTCCTCGATCGCCTCCATCGCGAAGAAGGAAGTGACCGTCTCCAGTTCCACCTTGTCGATCAGACGCCGGTAGACGCTGTCGTAGCCGTTCATGTCCCGCGTGACGACCTTGAGGAGATAATCGTACTCCCCCCCGATCCGAAAGAAATCCACGACTTCCGGGATGGTCGAGACATGGCCGCGGAAGGTCCGGAGCCAGTCGGTGGAGTGATGCCGCGTCCGGATCATCACGAACACGACAAGCCCCGCGCCCAGCATCGCCCGGTTAAGGATCACCGTCCGGCCCCGGATCACCCCGCTGTCCTCGAGGCGGCGCAGGCGGCGCCAGCAGGCGTTCTGCGACAGGCCCACCACCTCGGCCAGGTCGCGCTGCGACAGGCTGGTGTCGCCCTGAAGGGCCCGCAGCAGGGAAAGGTCAATTTGATCGAAGGATACCTTCATCCTTCGATCATTCGACACGAACACTCCGGCGGCAAGCCCAAACTTGGTGATGAATCCGCGGATCGGTCGTGGTGTGCTCCGCGCATGAGCGATCCTTCCGAACATGCGGCGCCACTGACGGCGTTCCGGGCAGCCCTCTCAGCCCCCGGGCTGGTCGACCGCCTGCGGACGGGAATGATCGGCGAGGGCGCGACCATTCCCGGTCCGCGCGGCCCGGTGCCGCTTCTCTATGCCGACCACGTCGCCTCGGGGCGGGCCGTGAGGCTCGTGGAGGACTTTGTGGCCGAGCGCATCCTGCCCTATTACGCCAACAGTCACACCGAAGCCTCGTGGTGCGGCGCCTACATCACCACTCTGCGGGAGGCTGCGCGGGCCGAGATCGCGCGCATCGCGGGCTGCCCTGACGACAGCAGGGTGATCTTCGCGGGGGCGGGGGCGACGGCAGGGCTCAACCGGCTGGTGTCGATCCTTGAAATCCCTCGGCGCATCGCCGCCGGACAGAAGGTCGTGGTCCTTGTCGGACCCTACGAGCATCATTCCAACCTCCTGCCCTGGCGCGAAAGCGGCGCGGAGGTGATCGAGATGGCCGAAGCGGCGGCGGGCGGTCCGGACCTCGACCATCTGCGCTCGGCCTTGCGGGACCATGCCGGGGCCGATCTGCGGATCGGGGCCTTTTCGGCCATGTCCAACGTCACCGGCATCGCCACGGACACCGTCGCGGTCACGCGCCTCTTGAAGTCCGCGGGCGCCCTGGCGATCTGGGATTTCGCCGGTGCCGGTCCCTACCTGCCGATGGAGATGGCACCGGCCCCCGACGCGGTGAAGGACGCCATCGTCTTCTCGGCCCACAAGTTCCCCGGCGGCCCCGGCGCCTCGGGCGTGCTGATCCTGCGCGAAGGCATGGCGGCACGACGCACGCCGTCGCAGCCGGGGGGCGGGACGGTCCGCTTCGTGTCGTCCTGGGGGCATGTCTGGTCGGACAGCCTTGTCCGGCGGGAAGAGGCAGGCACGCCCAACGTGGTAGGCGACATCCGCGCGGGTCTTGTGCTGATGATCAAGGAGGCTATTGGACAGGGCTGGATCACGGCGCGCAACCGCGCCCTGCGCGACTGCGCGCTGCGGGTCTGGTCGCGCAACCCCGTGATCGAGATCCTCGGCAACGCGGCCGCCCGCCCCGCCGTGCCGCTGTTCGCGATGCGGCTCAGGGACGGGCGGGGCGGATACCTGTGCTATGACCTCGTCACCCGGATGCTCAGCGATCTGGCCGGGGTTCAGGCGCGCGGGGGCTGCGCCTGCGCCGGACCCTACGGGCACAGGTTGCTCGGGATCGACCGCGACCGGTCGCTGTCGATGCAGCAGGCGTTGGAATCCGGGGCGAGGGTTGCCAAACCCGGCTGGGTGCGGTTGAACTTGTCCTACAGTCTTGATGACGCGAAGGCCGACATGATGATCGACGCGGTCGACCGGCTGTGCGGCGAGGCGGCAGAGTTGTCGCGCAACTACCGACGCGATAATGCACTTGGGGTGTGGGAGTGGCGGGGGATATGCGCGGACGATGTGCCCGGCGCGGTGCCGGTCACCCGAACCGCATGAGGAGGCCGAACCGGCGCGGCAATCGCGGCCCTTCTCCATCTCGGGCCGGGCGCATCGCGATCCGGGGAGCCGTCCGCGCGGCTGGACAGGGGGATGACGGAGGAATGCCGGGGTGTCGATGACGGGGGTTGAGGGCGGGCTTGCGGCGCTCGAGGCGCGGGTGCGCGCCGACTTGCAGGACCTGTGCCTTCCACCCGCCAACTGGGTGCCCCCGCGCCGCCATGGCGCGGAGGCGGTGCAGGATGTGGTGATCATCGGCGGCGGCATGTGCGGGATGGTGGCCTGGCACGCGCTGCGATCGGGCGGCATCCGCACCATGCGCATCCTCGACCGCAGCCCGGCGGGGCGCGAGGGGCCGTGGCTGACCTATGCCCGGATGGTCACGCTGCGCTCGCCCAAGCACCTGACGGGGCCGGCCTACGGGCACGCGGCGCTGACCTTTCGCGCCTGGTTCCGCGCGCAGCATGGCGAGGCGGCCTGGGACAGGCTCGACAAGATCCCGCGGCCGATGTGGATGGACTACCTGTCCTGGTATCGCAAGGTGCTGGAGATCCCGGTCGAGAACGGCATCCATGTCCGCCTGATCGAACCCGAGGAAACGCCGCAGGGCACGATCCTGCGGCTGCATCTGGAGGGCGCGGAGGCACCGTCAATCCTGACGCGCAAGCTGGTCATGGCCACCGGCCGCGACGGCACGGGAGAGCCCAGCATACCCGGCTTCGTCCGTGACCTGCCGCGCAGCCACTGGGCGCATTCCGCCCATGAGATCGACTTCGCGGCGCTGCGCGGCAAGCGGGTCGCTGTGGTGGGCGTCGGCGCCTCGGCCGTCGACAACTCCGCCGAGGCGCTCGAGGCCGGGGCGGCAGAGGTGCGCCACCTGATCCGGCGCAAGGAAATGCCACGCATCAACAAGATGATGGGGATCGGCAGCTTCGGCTTCACCGCCGGCTACAGGCGCCTGAGCGACGCGTGGCGCTGGCGGTTCATGCGCTATTCCTTCGTCACGCAGACGCCCCCGCCGCGCGGATCGACCCTGCGGGTCAGCCGCCACCCCAACGCCCATTTCCACTTCGGCCAGGCGGTCGAGTGCACGACCCTGACCAAGCGCGGCACGGTCGAGGTGGCGATGTCGAACGGCAACCGCTACGAGGCCGATTTCGTCATTCTCGGGACCGGGTTCACCATCGACCCGCTGTCGCGCCGCGAATTCGGCGCCGCCGCGGGCGCGATCCAGAACTGGGAGGATGTCTACACCCCGCCCGAGGGCGAGGCGCATGGCGATCTGGGGCGGTTCCCGTATCTCCACCCCGATTTCACCTTCCGGGAAAAGGTGCCTGGGACGGCGCCCTGGCTGGGCCATGTCTATTGCTTCAACTTCGGCGCCGCGGCCAGCATGGGCAAGGTGAGCGGCGACATTCCGGGCATCAGCGAAGGCGCCGCGCATTTGGCCGACGAACTGGCCGCCCGGCTCTATGCCGAGGATATCGAGACGCATTGGCAGAGGTTTCAGGACTACGCCACGCCCGAGCTCCTGGGCGACGAATGGACGGCCAGCGACCTGCCGGTCCCGGCCCATGTCGACAGGCAGGCCGGATGACCGACGATCTCTGGCAAACGACCGCCCTGCGCCTGTCGGGCCTGACCCCGGAGGCGCCCGCCGCCGCGGCGGTGGGCCTGCGCGCGGATGTGCTGCGCTTGACCGACCGGGCGGAGGCAGCGGTGCTCGCCCCGCGTGAGCCCGGCGCCTGGCCGCATGACATTCGCGCGGCGCTCGCCTGTCGGATCGCGCGGATCAATGGCAAGGACGACCTCGCCGGGCTCTATCGCGCGCGGATCACCGATCCGGCGGCCGGGGCCATCTGCGACCCCGACCATCCCGGGCGGGACTCCCGCGAGGCGACCGTGCTGCGGTTCATGGACCGGGTCGCGGCGCTGCCCCGCGAGGTGACGGCGGAGGAGGTGGCGGACCTTGCGGCGGCGGGCATTCCGGATGCCGACATCGTGCGGCTGTGCGAGCTGAACGCCTTTCTCGCCTACCAGATCGGGCTGATCCACGGGCTGACCCTTCTCGCAGGGGCGGCCGATGAGTGACGTGCTGCACAAGTTCACCCTCTCCGTTCCGGGCTGGCGCCCTCGCGTCACCCCCGTCCGTCTCGATGAGGCCAGTGAAGAGCAGCGCGCGGCGCTTCAGATCACGCCGTCCAACACCAAGGTGTCGGACTACGTTCTGGTCCTCGCCCACGATCCCGAGACGCTGGCCGTCCGGTCGCCCCTGTTCAACGCGATCATGTACGATCCGAGCGGCCTCGGGCGGGCCGAGCGCGAGGTGGGCGCGATCGGCACGTCCATCGTCAACCGCTGCATCTATTGCGCGGCGGTCCATGCCGAACGCCACGCACAGCTGACCAAGGACGACGGCCTCGTCCGGGCCATCTTCGCCGCAGGAGAGGCCGCGTGGCTAGAGCCCCGGCAGCAGGCGATCTTCGATTTCGCGATCCGCCTCGCGCGGGTCCCGTCCGAGGCCGGGCCGCAGGACATGGCGGCGCTGCGCGCGGCGGGGCTGGACGAGGCCGAGATCCTCGACCTGATCCTGTCGGCCTCGCTGTTCAGTTGGGCCAACCGGCTGATGCACATCCTGGGCGATCCGGTCAGAAAGGCGCCGAAATGACGGACGAAGCGGGCATGTCGGTGGGCATCGCCGGGGCCGGGGCCATCGCCTGCGGCACGGCCGCGCTGCTGGACCGGATGGGACACCGGCCGATGCTGTGGTCGCCGGGCGGGGACCGGACCCGGGCGCTCGCGGACGGGGCCGCGCTGACCGCGGAGGGCGCCATCGAGGCCACGCTACGCCCCGCCGTCGCGCCTGGCGCGCAGGAGCTCGCCGGTTGCGACGTGATCGTGATCGCCCTGCCGGGCTATGGCCACAAGGCAGTCTATGATGCCATCGCCCCGCATCTGCGCCCCGGCCAGCCGGTGATCGTCAGCTCGCATGCCTCGCTGGGTGCACTCTACCTGCACCGCCTCCTGGCAGCGCGCGGTGTCGCGGTGCCTGTCATCGCCTGGGGCACGACGGTCGTCACCGCGCGGCAGTCCGATCCGGTGACTGTACGGGTCAACACGGTGCGGGCGCGGGTCGATCTGTGCACCTTCCTCGGAGGCTCGGGCTTCGACGGCCTGGCGCTGTGCCAGCGACTGTTCGGCGACCGCTTCATGGAGCGCGAGGGGCTGCTGGCCATCTCGCTCAGCAACCTCAACCCGCAGAACCACCTGGGCATCGCACTGGGAAACATCACCCGCATGGAGAAGGGCGAGGTCTGGTCGCAGGGCGAACATGTCACGCCGATGGTGGGCCGCCTGCTCGAGGCGCTCGATCTCGAACGGCTGGCCATCGCAGACGCGCTGGGGCTGCGGGTGCGCACGATCTTCGAGCATTTCCACCTGTCGTTCCACGTGCCCGTCGCCTCGATCTCGGAGATGAACCAGGAGATGCACCGGCTGGGCAACGGCGGCACCGGACCCGCCACCGCCGACAGCCGCTACGTGACCGAGGACGTGCCCTACGGCCTCGTCCCGACGGTCCTGCTTGGCGACATGGTCGGCCGGCCCGCCACGCTGCACCGGGCGGGGATCGACATCTTCTCGGCCATGTACGGGCGCGACTTCTGGGCCGAGAACGAATTGATCAACGCGCTCGACCTCGGCAAGATGACGATGGCCCAGCTTCAGGACGCCACGCGAACGGGGCAGGTCCGGGAGCCCTGAGAAGCAACAACCACCAAGCCGGTTGAAAACCGGCCAACACGGGAGAACGACCATGAAATTCCGCAACATCAACCGCCGCGGCTTCATCCGCACCACCGCCGCGGGCGCGGCCGCGCTCGCCTCGCCCGCCTATCTGCGCCGTTCCATGGCGCAGGGCAGCGGCGAGGTGAACATCTGGACCTACGACGGCTTCGTGCCCGAGGACTTCAAGGCCCAGTTCGAGGCCGACACGGGCATCCGGATCAACATCCGCCTCGTCGCGGACCAGGGCCTCCAGTTCAACCTGCTCGCCGCCGAGGCGCCCAACCCGACCGTCGACATCCTGACGGTGGCCGGCCACCGCTTCCTCCAGTTCATCTCCAGCGACCTGCTGGCGCCGATCGATACCGACCGGCTGACCAACTGGGGCAACATCAATCCGGTCTATTCCGAAAGCGACTGGGCCACGATCAACGGCAACAAGTGGGGCGCGCCGATCCTCGCGGGCACGCAGGTGCTGGCCTACAACACCGACCTCGTCTCGGCCGAAGAGGCGCGCAGCTGGGACATCATGTTCGACGACAAGTATGCGGGCGAAAGCGCCTACATCATCCAGGACATGATGTCGATCGTGATGCTCTACCTCGGATATGACGGCAACATGGTCGAATACATGGACGACCCCGAGCGTGCCGCCGAGATCGTGCGCGAGGCGCGCGACTTCATGATCACGCACAAGCCCAAGGTCCGCGCCTTCTACGACGCCGGGGCGGAGGTGCAGCAGATGTTCGTCAACCAGGACATCGCGCTCGCGCATTCCTGGAGCGGGCCGATCGCCTCGCTCATCTTCGACGGCTTCCCGGTCGACATGACGCTCCCGCGCGAAGGCAGCTACGGCTTCGTCTACACGCTGAACGTGGCCAACAACGCGCCCAACGCGGACAACGCCTACACCTTTATCAACGCCCTGATGGCGAGTTCCGAGGTCGGGGCCGAGATGACCCGCGCCTCGGGCTTCATCTCGACCTACACCGGCGTGAACGCACATCTCAACGAACTCGAGCAGCGCGCGACCTCCTTCACCGAGGAAGAGCTGGCCGGAATGCAGTTCTTCCGCGCCGAGGCGAACGAGATGAAGTACGGTCTTGTCGATCCGGCGGTCGAGGCCGTGAAGGCCGCCTGATCCGTCCCATGCGGCCGGCCTCTCTGCGGGGGGCCGGTCCCGGCCCGGCGGTGCAACATGAGGCCGGCGGGCCCTTTCCGACAGGAGCGACGATGAAGAAGGACGCGACGGCCGCGGCTGGGGCCTCGGGGCGGCCGGCCTCCGATGATGGTACGGGGCGCACGTTCTGGGGGGCGCTGACCGCCTGGCCCGCCTACAGGGGCCTTGTCGATTTCGTCTTCGCCTCGCCCCGGCGGCAATTCTGGATCCTGGCCGGTTTCCCGATCCTCTGGGTGGTCGTCGCCCATCTCGGCCCCATCGTCCAGATGCTGTTCGTCAGCCTGATGGAAAGCTATCCGCCCTCGGCGAACGCGGAACAGGGCTTCACCCTGGACAACTACGGCCAGTTCTTCACCGAGGACATCTATCGCAGACCCTTCTTCCGGACCCTGATGTTCGCGACGGTGGTGACGCTGTCCACGCTCCTCCTGACCTATCCGGTGGCCTATTTCCTGGCCCGCCACGTCAAGCGCGACAACCAGATGATCTTCCTGCTGATCCTACTGATCCCGTTCTGGGTGGGCGAGATCGTGCGGACCTACGCGATCATGATCCTTCTGGGCAACAACGGCGCGATCAACCTCGTCCTCGGCTTGCTCGGCCTGATCGAAAGGCCGATCCGGTTCATGTACACGGGTTTCTCGCTCAGCGTCGGGATCGTCTACCTGACCGCGCTCTACATGCTCCTGCCGCTCTATTCCGCGCTCGAGAAGATCCCGCCCAGCTACTCCGAGGCCGCGGCCGACCTTGGGGCGGGCGCCTGGACGCGGTTCCGCCGCGTGACGCTGCCCCTGTCGCTCGACGGGATCTCGTCGGGCTGCACGCTGGTGTTCCTGATCTCGACGGGCTTCTACGCCACGCCGGTGCTTCTGGGCGGCCCGCGCACGACGGTCTTTGCCGAAACCATCGCCGGGTTCTTCCATGTGGCGGGCGACCAGTGGCCCACGGGCGCGGCCTTCGCCTGCATCATGCTGCTGACGTCGCTGGCGATAGCGGGGGCCTTCATGAAGGTCATCGCCCTGATCAACAAGGCGACCCCCAAATGACGCGGCACACCCGCGTGATGATGTCGGTCATCTTCTGGGCCTTCGTGGTCTATCTGTTCATGCCCCTGTTCCTGATGGTCCTGATGGGCTTCAAGGAGTCGCGGTTCATCGGCTTTCCGATCACCTCCTGGACGCTCGACTGGTACGTCGGTGTCTTCCGGGACCGCGAGTTCATCGAGGTCTTCGTCTACTCGGTCACCATCGCCGTCGCGAGCACGGTCATCTCGCTGGTCGTCGGGACGTGGATCGCGCTGCTGCTGGCGGGGCGCAGCTTCTTCGGGCGCGCGGTCATCCTTGCGCTCACGCTCCTGCCCGCGGTCATCCCGGGCATCATCTCGGCCATCGCCCTGCGCATCTACGCCCGCGCGGTGGGGATCGAGACGGGCATGTTCGCCATCGTCATGGGCCATGCCATCCACAACGTCCCTTTCGTGGCCCTTGTGGTCATGGCGCGGCTGAGCACCCTGCCCAAGAGTCTGGGCGAAGCCGCACGGGATCTTGGCGCCGACGCGGTGGTCACTTTTTGCCGCATCACATTGCCCTATCTGCGGCCTGCGATGATCGGCGCGGCGGTGTTCTGCCTGCTCCTGAGCTTCGACGACTTCGTGCGGTCCTTCTTCCTCGGCGGCTACCAGCCCACGCTTCCGGTATTGATCTTCTCGAAGATGCGGTCGGGCATGTCGCCCGAGATCAACGCGATCTCCACGGTCGTGCTCGTGCTGACGGCGGTGATAGGCGTCTGGGCCGAACGCGCCTCGCGCAAACTCAAGAAGGGGGGCTGAGGCATGTCCAACGCGACCGACGCCATCGTCCATATCGACGGCATCACGAAGTCCTTCGGCTCCACCGTGGCGCTGCATGCGCTCGACCTGAAGATCAACCCGGGCGAGTTCGTCACCTTCCTTGGCCCCTCGGGCTGCGGCAAGTCGACCACCTTGCGCATCCTCGGCGGGTTCGAGACGCCCGATGCGGGTCGCGTGATCCTGAACGGTCAGGATGTGACGCGCCTGCCGCCGAACAAGCGCCAGGTGAACATGGTGTTTCAGGACTATGCGCTGTTCCCGCACATGAACGTGCGGCAGAACATCTCCTTCGGGCTGGAGCTCAAGGGCCTGACGCGGGGCCAGATCGCCGAACGCCTAGCCGAAGTCATGTCGTTTCTCGAACTCGAGCCCTTCGGCGACCGGCGCCCCGACCAGCTGTCGGGCGGCCAGCGGCAGCGCGTGGCCCTGGCCCGCGCGCTTGCCCCCGATCCGCAGCTCCTGCTGCTGGACGAGCCGCTGGGCGCGCTGGACGCGAAACTGCGTGGCCAGGTGCAGCAGGAGCTCAAGAGCATCCAGCGCCGGACCGGCAAGACCTTCTTCTTCGTCACCCATGACCAGGACGAAGCCCTGACGATGTCCGACAGGATCGTCGTGATGAACGCCGGCCGGGTCGAACAGGACGGCACGCCCGAGGATCTCTATTTTCACCCCGTCAGCCGCTTCGTCGCTGACTTCGTGGGCGAGACGAACCTGATGACCGGGACCGTGCGCGGGACCGACGGGCAACGCGTCATGCTCGAGTGCTGCGGCCACCCCATGGTCGGCCGGGCCTTCGGCGCGGTGCCACGCGTGGGCCAGGCGGTGACGACCTCGCTCCGGCTCGAGAAGGTGCGGATCGGCGCAGAGAGGCCGGCCGGCGAGAATGTCGTCGCCGGCCGGCTGCGCAGCAGCGTCTTTCTGGGCAGTCGCATTGCGCTCGACATCGCGGTCGAGGATAGCCCCGACCTGACGCTGCGCGCCTATGCCGAGGCCGATCCCGCCCGCCGGCCCGATGCGGACGGCATGCTCTGGCTTTCATGGGAACCGGCGGACATGGCGGTCCTGCAGGATTGAGGATCCGAGCCCGAAGCCTGACCGCTCGATCGCCTTACTTGGAGGAGCGACCGGCGCGGTCGCCGCCTCGCTCGAAGCAGGCGAAGAGCCAAGACGTTCGGCCGAGGGCCACACCGCGGTGCGCCCGCTCGGTCGCGTTGTTCGTGAGGCAGAAGCTCGACGACCAAAAGTTGACACAGCCAATCTGCCTTACCGACCAGTGCGCCGCGCGGGACACGGCGATGGCGAGCGCCGTCGTGTTCGGCCCGCGCTGCGCGACGGAACTCACTTCAGCAATTGTCGCCTCGCTGGTGCTGGCCAGCGGCGTTGGCGATGCCGCCAGCACCCGCGCCTTCCATGCGATGCTTTAGCAGGCTGCTGAAGAAGTCGCCGAGGCGGATGGGTTTTCCGTTGGCTGAACTGACTGCCGCGCGCATTCGACGTGTTGGCCCGAACGGTATGGGGGCCTGATGTCGGTTTCTGGCCTCATGCCGCCAGCAACCGGGGCAGCCGGGCGAGGTTGTTGGCCGCCATCGTCAAGATGAAGCGCGAGCGTACTCTTTCGAGGCCCCGATAGACGGTCTGGGCCATGCCGCCGACGGTTTTCGCCCAGCCGAAGGCCTCTT
>CAZOHN010000084.1:0-14239 GCA_964579325.1 uncultured Rhodobacterales bacterium | reverse complement strand
CCGATCCCCCCGACAGGATGGCAGGGCATTTGAGCTCGTGCTGCAAGGGCGTGTGTCACGGAACAGTATTGTTTGACCACAATTTTCTATGTGTCTCTCTCGGCCTGACGGCATCGGCTGCGCCAAGATCATAGCGACATGGGCAGAGGCTCGGTCCCCTCGCTCAGGATGTCGACATGGCGCCGATAGATGTAAGCGCGCCCGCGCTTGCGTCCGGTGATCTCCGGAACGATGCAGAGCCGATCAAGGTCCGCCAGTGCGGCGTTGACCGAGGGTGCCGTAAGGCCAGTGCGCTCGACCAGTTGGCCTCAGGTCAAGAACCGCACCTACTTGAACTAGCCGTTGATGCGCAGCGCCGAACCGGTGCGGTCGCTGTCCGGGTGCTGGCAGACTAATTCGAACCAGTCTCAGCTAGGACAGTGACGCTGTCCTTTATGCCGCGCAGAGATCACGCCACTCTGCGAGTGCGGCGGCACGGTTGACCTTGAAGAGGTGTCGGCTCGAGAGGCTGCGTTCCTGGTTGAAGTGGTTGGTGACGGAGGCGTGGACCGAGGCGAATTTCTGAAGACTTCGCATACGGCGGAACCGGAGCATCGCCCGCTCCCGTCGGAATGGCAGATGCGAATTCTCCGCTCGGTTGTTGAGCCAGCGACCCGTTTCCTGGCGATCCTCGACACCGAGTTCCTTCATCGCGGCGCCATAGGACCGCAGCTTGTCCGTCACGTAGCGCTCGCAACGACCATGCTTCCTCATTGCTTTCTTGAGGAATTTCAAGGCCGCCTTCTTGTCCCGGGTCTTCGTGACGAAGCTCTCGAGAACCTCTCCCTCGTGGTCAACAGCGCGCCAGAGGTAGTGCCGCTCGCCGTTGATCTTCACGAACATCTCGTCCAGGTGCCAGCGCCAGTGGCTGGATTTCATGCCCTCGACGCGGCGTTTCCGAATCTCCGCTGCGAACAGCGGGCCGAAGCGGTGCCACCAGAACCGCACCGTCTCGTGGCTGATCTCCACGCCGCGCTCATGCAGCAGGTCCTCGACGTTCCGGAGCGAGAGCGGGAACCGAACGTACATCATCACCGCCAGGCGGATGATCTCGGGGCTCGTCTTGAACCACTTGAACGGGTTGGGCTGGGTCATGGTCGGACGCTAGCCGGCGCCCTGCCCCGCCTCAAGCCGGCTTCTTCTGACAAGACCCACCGGGCCGATCAGGCCTCCCGCAAGCCGATCGGTGCCAACCTACTCTGCCGAACCGTTCATCACAGGAGGTAGAACACCCGCGAAAGCGGCACGCTGACCGGTGTGTTGTCGGAGTGGGTTTCCATGATGTCGGCCATGAAGGCCCGCCATCTCTGGACCACTTCCTTTTCCCGCATGGCGACCATGCCGTGATCGTCGCTGCGGGTCAGGATGGCGAACAGATGGTGCGTTTCCGGATCCAGCCAGATCGAGTAGTCCGAAACGCCCGCCTCCTTGAGCGCGGCGACGTGCTCAGGTGAGATCTCGTCGTGGCGCCTCTTGTACTCGGCCGCCTGCCCCGGCTTGAGGTTCATCCGAAACGCAATTCTTTCAGGCATTATTCAGGTCCCTTTCGACCATGTCCCAAAGAGGGGTGGACAGCTCCTTCGCCGCCGCCACCCCGGGGCGGGGCTCGTTTCCTTCACTTTCAGGTATCACACGGCCCGGCGCCACAACAGGCTTGACCCAGCACTGCCCGCAGAGCAGCGGGAGCGTTGCGATCTCCAGGGACTTACTTTTCTTGCGAAACCGGGCATCATCAAGGCGGCAAAGTCGACGGAGGAAGAATTGACGGCACGGGACGCGAGGACACAGGGGGTCAAGTCGGCCGAACGTGTCCTGGACCTTCTCGAGCAGATCGGCGCCCAGACCGACGGCGCCAGCTTCTCGTCGCTGGCCGAGTCACTCCATATCCCCAAGAGCAGCCTGCACGGCTTGCTGAAGGTCCTCGGCGAGCGCGACTATGTCGTCTTCCAGCCCGAGCGGCGCGCCTACTCACTGGGACTGCGCGTCTGGGAGACGGGTCAGGCCTTCCAGCGGCAGCACGACGTGCTTCGCGAGGCGCCGTCGATCCTTGCGTGGATCGTCGGCCAGGTGAACGAGACCGCCCAACTGGCGAAGCTTTCCGAAAGCGAGAACGTCTACCTTGGAAAGGTGGAAAGCACGCACCCGCTGCGTCTACAGTCCGAGGTCGGCCACCGCCTTTCGGCGCATGCAACCGGCATCGGAAAGGCGCTCCTGGCGGACCTCGACGACGAGGAGGTCATCCGGCGGTTCTCCGACGTTCCCATGACGGCCTATACCAGCAACACATGCGCCACCATGGCGGACCTCCTGGGAGAACTGTGCGAAGTCCGGCGTCGCGGCTTCGCCATCGACAACGAGGAATATACCCCCGGCGTCTTCTGTCTTGCCGTGCCAGTCTTTTCCGTCGCGGGCTGCGCCGAGGCGGCGATCAGCGTGAGCGTCCCGACGACCCGCGTGACGCGTCAACTCCTCGGCAGGATCCTGTCCGTCCTCGCGGAAGCCAGCCTTCAGCTCAGCGAACGCTCGGGCGCCGGACGTCGGAATCGTCTGCTTCTGGCGTTGTCGCAGCCGAACAAGGCGCAACAGGCTATCCGAGACGTGATATCCTCGGGCAGGTATGTGTTTTCGTTCTCCGTGGACGGGAATGGGAAACCGTGACCTCCGGTTCCGTGATGCCGGGCGGGTTTGTTCACATATGTGAATGCGAGTTCAAGGCAATTGACGGCGAGTCAGCGAGTCCGTAACGTTCCGAAAAGTCCGGGAGTTGCGTGCAACTGACCATGCAGACAGTGCCGCGCGTCGTGACAGGGGGGAGGGAGGATGTCCGGCTGTCCAGGTGCATCGCGCTGCACCAGCGCCCCTGGCGGCGGAAGCTCCGGCCGCCTTGCCGCAGCGGAGAAGGCAGAATGACCGAGGCTTCGGGTGCACTCCTCCGTGCCATCGATCCCCACGTCCACCTCTGCGACATGGAAAGCGGAATCTACCCACACTTTGCCGACCACCCGCCCGGTTCTCCGTTCTCGGAGACCTACGCCCTGGAAGATTTCGTCGCGGAAGCCTCGACCGGACCTGAAATCGTGGGGGCCGTCCATGTCGAAGCGTTCCCGACTGATCCCGTCAGGGAAACCGCGATCCTGCAGCGGATTGCCGATGCCAGCGCTTTTCCGATTGTCATGGTCGGTCACGCCGACCTCCTCGCGCGCGATTTCGAAGCGGTCCTCGACCAGCATCAGACCTATCCGATATTCCGTGGACTCCGTCAGGTCGCGAACATTCATGCGAACCCTTCGTTCACTCAGGCCAAATCGGATCTTCTGAATGCAACGGGGGTCACCGATAGCCTCCGGCATCTGGGAGCCTGCGGTCTGTCCTTTGATCTGCAGATCCTCGGGCATCAAATGGCACGCGCGGCCGAGGTAGCTGCGGCTTGCCCCGACACGCACTTCATAATCAACCACGCCGGGCTTTGGACGGACCGGACCCGCGAGGGGTGGCGCATCTGGAAGCGCGGTCTTCGGCTGTTGGCAGCGCTGCCAAACACCATCATCAAGATTAGTGGCCTAGGGATGCGGGATCCTGTCTGGACGATCGACTCTATACGACCAATCGTCTTTGAGGTGATCGATGCCTTCGAGCCACACCGAACCATGTTCGCTTCGAACTTCCCAGTAGACCGAAAGTGGTCGAGCTATCAGAGAGTCTGGCGGTCCTTCGATCTTGTGACCGCGGCCTTCAGTGCGGGCGAACGGGCACAACTTTTCGAAGAAACCGCCCGCCGCGCTTATCGCATTGCGTCCCCCGACAGCCCACCACTGTACGCAGGGCAAACAAGAACGAGCACAGCGACATGAAGATCAGAAGCGTAAGGGCGTTCGCGGTTCCTGCGATGACCGTCCTTTCCGGATGGAAGGACGGCGACAAGGACCCTGATGCGCGGCGTGCACCATGGCAGGTCGATGCCGAGGTGGCCAACCCCATGTCGCGCTATCCGCGCTACAAGCGCCTGCGCGACAGTTGGCGTGCCCGGCTCGAGGCGGTCGGTGTTCTAGTGATGGCCGACGATGGATCCTGGGGGTTTGGGACCACGATTCTCGGTACTCCCACGATCAGCCTTATCAACGACCACCTCGGACCGCTCCTCGAAGGCGAGAACGCTATGGCGACCGAGAAGCTGTGGGACATGATGATGCGCCTTGCATCCCCATACTCGCCGGCCGGTCTGGCATCGTATGCTATCAGCGGAGTCGACCTTGCCCTCTGGGACCTTAAAGGTCGGGTTCTGAAAGCACCGGTCTACGAGGTCGCGGGGGGTCCGGCACGAGACGGCCAGTTCTGCTATGCCACAGGAAACGATACCGACTGGCACATGGAACTGGGTTTTCGTGCGACCAAACTTGCCTGCCCCCACGGGACGGCCGACGGGCTGGACGGGTTGTTGCGCAACGAGGAGTTGGTTGCACGAACTCGCGAGTTTATCGGTCCCGAGGTCGAGTTGATGCTCGACTGCTGGATGGCTTTCGATGTCGAGTATGCGGTGCGGCTGGCCGAGCGACTTCGCCCCTACAACCTGAAGTGGATTGAAGACTGCCTCATTCCCGAGGACTATTCCTCACATCTCTCACTGCGCCAGAGATTGCCCTGGATGACACTGACCGGGGGCGAACACTGGTACACGCCGTATCCTTTCTTTTCCGCCGCAAAGGATCGCGTGTTCGATATCTTCCAGCCCGACATACATTGGGCCGGAGGTTTCACAGCCTGTCGCCGCATCGCCGACATTGCTGACGCCGCCGGGTTGGAAGTGATCCTCCATGCCGGCATGAACACACCCTATGGCCAGCACCTCACATATTCACACCCCAACACCAGATGGGGCGAGTTCTTCGTCGGTGGTGCGCCGGGTGTGCCGCTTGAAAGAACAACCGGCTTCCCTGGAATGTCCGTACCCAAGGACGGCATCTGTACTCCAAGCGATGCTCCAGGGTTCGGTCATGGGTTCACACTAGACGCCATTCAAAGCTTTGCCGGATGAGACGAACTGGCGTCACACTCGGGCCCAAGGAAATCCCCAAGACGGCGAGCGAACGCCGCGCGCGCGACCAACTACTTCAAGGAGGAACCCCTGATGACCACACGTGTCCTAGGTAGGCGCCTGCGCAACCTCGCGCTCGCCATCGCTGTGGCGCCGTTACTGGCGTCTGCCATTCATGCACAAGACCTTGCCAACGTTCCTCGCGAACGGACCCTCGTCTTGACTCCGTGGGGAGACCGACCCGGGCCCTTCACAAACACAGAGAACTTCAATCCCTACATGATTGCGGTCGATCACGAGCGCAACATTGGGCACATGACCTATAACGAGGCGCTGTTCTACACGAACCTAAACACGGGCGAACTGATCCCGTGGCAGGCTGAAAGCTTCGAATACAATGACGATTTCACCCAGGCGACGATCAGGCTGCGGGCCGGCGTCGAGTGGTCGGACGGACAGCCATTCACCTCGGACGACGTGAAGTTCACATATGAATTGCTTCGTGACTCGGGTCCGGAGATCAATGGCTCCTTCCTGCACAATGAATGGATCGAGAGCGTGGATGCTCCGGATCCCCTCACGGCGGTCATCACGTTCAAGAAGCCCGCGCCGCGCTTCGTCGCCAACGAAGTCGCCCTTGGCCAGGATGACCTGTTCCCGATCCTGCCCAAGCATGTCTGGGAAGGTCAGGACGCCACGACCTTCGCCAACTTCGACCTCGCTGCGGGACTGCCTATCGGTACCGGCGCGTACAGGCTGGTGTCGACAGGTTCGAACCAGATGATCTTCGATCGTCGCGATGACTGGTGGGGCGCCAAGACCGGTTTCCGCCCCTTGCCGCAGCCTGAGCGGATCATCCTCGTGCCGCATTCGGGCGATGACTCGATGGGCCAGATGCTGATCGCCGGTCAGGTGGATGCCGGACGGCAGGTCCAGAAGGGCACCTTCGAGGCGGCCCAGAACCTGAATCCGTCGCTCAGGAGCTGGAACCCCGAAGGCCCGGTCTGGGGCGCGGCCGACGGCTGCAACTATGTGCTGAACTTCAACAACGGGCGCGAGCCGTGGAACAACGTCGATCTGCGCTGGGCGATCAACCACGCAATCGACCGGGACAAGCTGTCCCTCCTCTCCTACGAAGGCGGGATGCCGCCGAACACGGTGCCCTTCTCCGGCTACATGAACGGCGTCTGGCTGCCGGAGGGAAGCGTCCTGCGGCAGGCGGTCGCGGACGGCAATCTGGACGACCAGTCGCAGGAAAAAGTCGATGCACGCATGGCCGCGGCCGGCTTCGAGCGGAACGGAGACGGTCTATGGGCGAAAGACGGAGCGGCCCTGCCGATCGTGCTGCGCGCGCCCGAGTTCATCCAGCCGCTCCTCGCCCCGTTGACCCAGCAACTTCGAGATGCCGGATTCGATGCGCGGCAGGCACCTTTTGACGACAGCTGGCGGTCGGACATGCTGAACGGCAGGTTCGATACCATGATCTTCGTTCACTGCGGCAGCGTTGCCGAGCCGTTCGACACCCTGCAGCACTTCCACTCGAAGTGGGGCAGACCAGAGGGCGAGCCGATCCCCTTCATCATCGCGGCCACCCGCTATGCGAACCCGGAATACGACGCGATCATCGACCGGCTCTCCCAGATTCCGGCCTCCACCGACCCGGACTCGGACTATATGAAGGACACGCTGGCGGCGCTGGCGATCTACATGCGTGATCTACCGTCGATAAGCATTCTCGAGGAGCTGCATGTGGTCTCCTACAATCAGGCCTACTGGACTGGCTGGCCATCCGCCGAAGAACCGTATGTTGCACCCTACCCGGTCTGGGATGGCTACAACCTCGTGATCCACGGCCTTCAGTCCGCGCGCTAGACGCCCGCGGCAAGCAAAGCGTGTGGCGGTCCGGCGCCGCCGCACGCCCCCTCATCGCAGAAAGACGGTGCGAATGTCCGGAGAGCTCGGTAGATACATCGCAGTGAGATTTGGGCAGTTCCTGCTGATCGTCGTCATTGCCGTGACCATCAATTTCCTCGTGCCCAGACTGATGCCGGGCGACCCGATAGAGACGCTGATTGCGCGCCTCCAGACCAGCGCCGGCGGGCAGGAGATCGACTCGCAGACCCTGACCGACAAATTTCGCGCGGAGTACGGATTGGATCAGCCCCTGCTCGTTCAATACATCCGGTACTGGGGAAATCTGCTGCGGTTCGATCTGGGGGTCTCGCTGTCGTCCTACCCGCAGCCGGTGTCGCAACTGATCCTGCGCGCGCTGCCGTGGTCGGTCGGATTGCTGACAACGGCGACACTGATCGCATTTGCCGTCGGGTCTATCTTGGGGGCGCGCCTGGCTTGGCCCGGAAGCAGCCGCGGGATCCGCACGCTCGTCCCGAGCCTTATGGTGCTGGCAACCATCCCCTTTTACCTGCTCGCCATGATCCTGATCTATCTTCTTGCGGTGGTCTGGCGCGTATTCCCGCCCGCAGGAGGATCCAGTCCCACCCTGCTGATGCGCTGGGACATGACCAGCGCATTGGATATCGCGCATCACGCCATATTGCCTGCGCTGGCCATCATCCTGGGCAGCGTGGGTCTTTGGGCGCTTGGCATGCGGAGCCAGATGGTGTCCGTTCTTGGCGAGGACTACATCACCTTCGCTGAGGCCAAGGGTCTCTCGCCGGGTCGCGTGTTCTTCCGCTACGGCATGCGCAACGCCCTGTTGCCTCAGGTTACCGCACTGGCTCTGTCGCTCGGTCACGTCGTGTCGGGCGCCATCCTCGTCGAGGTGATCTTCAACTATCCCGGACTGGGTCAGCTTCTCTACAACGCCGTGCGGAGTCAGGACTATTTCCTGCTGCAAGGTGTCGTGCTCATGCTGATCCTGACGCTGGCGTTGCTGCTCTTCATCGTCGACCTGATCTATCCGCTTCTGGACCCGAGGATCCGACGGTGAGCGCGCCTGCAACACGTTTCGGATACCTTGCCAATCTGCGGGCAAACTACGCCGACGGCCGCATCTCCGCCTCGCTGATCTGGGGCCTCACGATCCTTGCCGCGATCGCGGCGTTCAGTCTGATCGGTCCGTTCTTCGTCGACCCGCGCGACGCCTTGGTCGGATCGGTGATGCCGCGTCAGAGCCCCTCGGACGAACATCTGCTGGGCACCGATGCGCAGGGCCGCGACATGCTCACCGTTCTGGTCTTCGCGACCCCCACGACGCTGAGAATGGGCCTGCTCGCAGGGTTTATCGGCGTCGGGGTTGGAACCGCGCTCGGACTGATTGCAGGAAACTTCCGCGGGCCTGTCGATGGTGTGATCCGCGTCGTCGCCGACGCGCTCATGACCGTTCCCACCATCGCGATCCTTGTCGTCATCGCCGGCAATGTCGAGCAGATGACCACCGGCATCATGGCGCTGATCGTGGCTTCGCTGGCATGGATGTTCACAACACGAACCGTACGCGCGCAGGTGCTGACGATCCGCGAGAGGGCCTATGTCGAAGTGGCGCGGGTCAATGGCGAGAGCAGTCTTGAAATCCTGTTCCGGGAGATCATGCCCAATCTCCTGCCCTACATCGTCGCCAGTTTCGTCGGCACCGTGAGCGCCGCGATTCTCGCGGTGATCGGGCTCGAGGCCTTGGGTCTCGGGGCACAGCAGGAAATGACCCTGGGCAACACGATCTACTGGTCGCAGCAGTCGGCCGCGTTGCTGCGCGGGCTTTGGTGGTGGTGGCTGCCACCGATCATCATGATCGCGTTCATTTCGCTCGGACTGTTCCTGACGTCGATCGGCTTCGACCGCTTCGCCAATCCCCGGCTGATACGGCGATGAGCGCGATGCAGGAAATGGACGGACGCATCTCAGGTCCGGTCGTGGCGCCGCCGGTTCTGTCGGTCGAGGATCTGGAAGTTCACTATCGCACCAAGAGCGGACCCGCCAAGGCGGTGAGGGGGGTCACCTTTTCGCTCCGCGCCGGCGAGCGCCTCGGGCTGATCGGCGAATCCGGATCGGGCAAGACCACGATCGCGATGGCGCTCATGCGGCTGCTTCGCCCACCTGCGCGAATTGCCGGGGGACGTGTCCTGCTGGACGGGCAGGATCTGCTCGCCCTCGACGACGAGGCGCTTCGGCAGGTCCGTCTGCGCGACATTGCGCTCGTCCCCCAGGGGGCCATGAGCTCCCTGAACCCGGTCATGCGCGTGGGCGACCAGATCGCGGACGCGATCCTCGCCCATCGCCGGAACGCCGGTCGTGCCGAGATCGCGGCACGGATCGCGGAGCTTCTCGGCAATGTCGGCCTCGATCCGGCCGTCGCGCAGCGCTTCCCGCATGAGTTGAGCGGCGGCATGAAGCAGCGTGTCGTGATGGCGATCGCCACCTGCCTCGCCCCGAAGGTGATCATCGCGGACGAGCCGACCAGCGCGCTCGACGTCGTCGTGCAGCGGCAGATCATGCAGACGCTGGGCCGACTGCAGGACGGACTTGGCGCGGCGGTCATCCTGATCGGCCACGACATGGGGCTGATCACCCAGTTCTCCGACACCATCGGCGTGATGTACGCCGGCCGGATCGTGGAAATCGGCCCCGTCAAGTCGCTGATCGAGGAGCCCCGTCATCCCTACACGCGGCTCCTGATCGACAGCATCCCCGGCATAAAGACGCGGCAGCCGCTGCGCGGGATACCCGGGCTGCCGCCGAGTCTGGTCGATCTGCCGGTCGCATGCAGCTTCGCACCCCGCTGCCCCTTCGCCTTCGACCGCTGCACCCGCGAGGAACCCGCGCTTCAAGGGCTGGCGCCGGATCAAAGCGCCGCCTGCCATCTGTACCCGGACCATGACCGGCTTCCGCCGCGCCCGCCGAAGACCCGGGACGAGGAGGTCCAGGGATGAGCGACCTGATCAAGCTGAACGCGGTTGGCAAGATATATGGCGGCTTTTCCGCCCTCGAGCCGACCACGCTGACGATTACCGAGGACTCTGCATCCATGACCGCCGTTGCCGGGGAAAGCGGCAGCGGCAAGACGACCCTCGCTCGCATCCTTCTCGGGTTCATTCAGCCGACCGTCGGCAGCGTCATCTATCGCGGCAAGGATCTCGCGCGGATGTCCTCGTCCGAGAAAAGGCAGTTCCGTCGGGAGGTCCAACCGGTCTTTCAGGACCCTTTCGACGTCTTCAACCCGTTCTACCGCGTCGACCATGTCCTGCAGACGCCGCTGCGGCGCTATGGCCTCGCGAAGTCGGCGGCGGACGAACGGGCGATGATCGAAGACGCGCTCGCCCGGGTCGGGCTGCGTTCGGGCGACACGCTGGGCCGGTATCCGCACGAATTGTCCGGAGGACAGCGCCAGCGCATCATGGTGGCGCGTGCGGTCCTCCTGCGGCCGCGCATCATCGTGGCGGACGAACCGGTCTCGATGGTGGACGCCTCGCTGCGCGCTACGATCCTGGACGAGCTCAGGACGCTCAATCGGGATCTGGGCATCTCGATCGTCTACATCACGCACGATCTCACGACCGCATTCCAGATCTGCGACAACATCCTTGTCCTCTACAAGGGCAGCGTCGTCGAAGCGGGGGCGGTCGAAAAGGTCATCGGCGATCCTCGCCATCCCTATACCCAGCTGCTCGTGTCCTCTATCCCGCTGCCGGATCTGTCGCAGCGCTGGGAGGCCCTCGACGTGCCTGCCGCGGACGCCTCGCAGGCGACGGCCGCGGGCGGCTGCGGATTTGCGGCGCGATGCCCGCACGTGATGCCGATGTGCCGCCAGGCCGCACCGCCAAACTTCAGATTGGACACACATCGGATGGTGCGCTGCTTCCTGCATCGGGACCAGCCGGAAGTGTCATCGGACAACCTATCCGACGTCTTCCAGCCACCGACGTCTTCCGGCGGATCTGCGGAAACGCGTCATGCTTGAAAGGATCGCCACTCCCGAGTCCGCACTTGAGGGCATCATGGGCGCCTCTTCGATCCTCAATCCGCTGGGCCGGAAGGCAGGTCGAAGATGCCGCTGACGATGAGCCCGACACGGCAGATAGGATCGACCTCGCTCCGTCTCCCCCCGCTGGGCTTCGGGGCCGCTCATGTCGGCGGACGCGGAGCGCAGATTGACGGTGCGCAGGCGCGACGCACTCTCGCGGCGGCGTGGGACTGCGGAATACGCTACTTCGACACTGCGCCCTTCTACGGCCGCGGCCTCTCGGAGCATCGCGTCGGCGACTACCTCATGGACCAGCCGCGAAGCGACTTCGTCCTCACCACCAAGGTCGGCCGCGTGTTCCGCCGCCCCGCCGATCCCGCGGCTCTTGACCGCAGCCCCTGGAACCATGGCCTCCGGATGGCTTTCGACTTCGACTACAGCCACTCCGGAGTGATGCGATCTTACGAGCAGAGCCTGATGCGGCTGGGCATCGATACCGTCGACGCCCTTCTGATTCACGATCCCGACCAGGTCGCGCATGGGGAGCATTGGCAGGCCCGGATGGAGGACATGGCGACCGGCGGCATCAGGGCTCTCGAGGAGCTGAAGCGGTCCGGCGAGATCAGGGCGGTCGGCATGGGATTGAACCGGACCGAGTCCGTGGAAGTGATCCCCGAAATGGCCGACATCGATTTCCTCATCGTGGCCATGCCTTACACGCTTCTGGACCAGAGCGCGCTTCCCAGCCTCGACCGGTTGGCGGCCCGTGGGGTGGCGATCGTCATCGGGGCGCCGTTCGCATCAGGAATCCTCGCGACGGGTCCGGTCCCGGGTGCGCTCTACCGCTATCAGCCGGCAGATCAGGCGACGCTTGCGAAGACGCGCGCGATCGAGGCGGTCTGCCAGAGCCATGATGTCAGCCTCGCGGCGGCGGCGTTGCGCTTCCCGCTGGGCCACCCCGCTGTGGTCTCCGTCATTCCAGGTGGCGCCCATGCAGACGAAGTGCGGAAGAATTCCGCATCCTTTGCCGAGCGCATCCCGGCTGCCCTCTGGTCGGATCTGAAGGCAGAGCGTCTGATCGACGCCGATGTTCCGGTCCCGCAATAGAGGCAGGCGAAAGAGGGCGACAATGAACAGTCAAATCCACGGCCCGTTCGTACATGGTGCGGTCGCCATGCTAATCACTCCGTTCACGCCCGACTGGTCGGTCGACCTCAATGCCATGGCGCGGGTGGCGCAGTTGGCGCTGGACCAGGGCGCGAGCGGTCTGGCGGTGCATGGGCTCGCCAGCGAAGGCTACAAGCTTCTAGACGCGGAGCGCGGGCGGATCATCGAAGCGGTTGCCAAAGTCGGTAAGGTCCCCCTCCTGCTTGCGGGTGTCGATCACGAGGCGACGGCCGGCTCGGTGACCCTTGCCCGCCTGGCGGCAGATGCCGGAGCAACCGCAGTGATGGCCATGCCTCCGAAGGCTAGCGGCGGCAATCGTGCCCGCCTGGTGGACTATTATTGCGAACTTGAGGCCAAAGGCGGACTTCCCGTGGTAATCCAGGATGCACCTCGTGCCTCCGGAATCACCATGGATGCGGATACGCTGGTCGCGATCCTCTCCGCGTTCTCGGGGCCGAACTCGGTCAAGGTCGAGGACGCAATCCCACCCTTGAAGGTCGCGACGCTCACAAGGAAGCTCGCCGCAACGACACAGACGGCGCTTTATGGTGGCGCAGGCGGACGCCGATTCCTGGATGAACTCGATGCGGGCGCGATCGGAACCATGGTCGGACCAGCCTACATCGACCTCTTCGCCCACCTTCACGCGAAACATCGCATCAGCCCCGATGCCGCGCGGGACATGATGCGCGATTGCCTCGAACTGATACACGCGGTCGAAGGCAACGAGTGGTATGCACTCTTGCAGAAGGCATTGCTGAAGCGCGCCGGATTGATCGCGAATCCGGGACTGAGGCCGCCTGCAATCCAGCCAGATTCCGACTACGTGACAAGTCTCCTTGCAATCTTTGACCGTGCGGCTGCCCGTCAGCCGCACCTCGGCGCCGTGCTGCACGCGCGTGACGCCAAGGAAGAACAACAATGAAGATCACGAGCGTCCGCCCCGTACAGGTCGCCTTTCCGAAGGTGACGCCGCCAAAGGGTCGCAAGACCAACTGGCACAACTACATGCCGCGCGGCCTCCCCATGAACAGGTTCGAGGATTTCCCGCCGGATGTCCCCGGCAAGACGCCCGGCTTCCGAGGCCGCGAAGTCTGGGTGCAGATCACCGCCGAGGACGGCACCTATGGCCTTGGGCGCACCAGCTTCGGGGCCCCGGTCGCTGCGCTGATCGCCGGCGAACTCGGCGAGTTTCTGATCGGCCGAGATGCGTTTGCCATCGAGTTCCTCAACGGTCTGCTCTGGGAGGCCTCCCGCCGCCACGGCACTCTCGGCCATGCCTGCCCCGCCATCGCCGGGATTGACCTCGCGCTCTGGGACCTGAAGGGCAAGCTGATGGAACAACCCGTCTGGCGGCTTCTGGGCGGGCCAAGCCGGACCCGGATTCCGCTCTACGCCACCACCAACGACGTCGAATGGGCCCTGGAACTCGGGTTCAAGTCGATCAAGCTGCCGAACGAGGTGCATTGGAGCCAGGGCCTTGATGGCTTGCACATCCTGGAAGAGCAGGTGGCAAAGGCGCGCGAGCTGGTCGGCCCGGGCGTCGACCTGATGCTGAATCCGGTCATGGCCTTTGACGTCGAGTTCGCCATTCGCGTGGCTGAACTTCTGAAGCGCTACAACTTCCGGTGGATGGAAGAACCCCTGATCCCGGAGAACATCCGGGGCCTTGGCGCCATCAAGCGTGCTGTGCCGACAATGGCGCTGGCAACCGGTGAAGACCATCACACGCGTTACCCCTTCCTCGAAATGCTCAGACAGGAGGTGGTAGACATCGTCCAGCCGGACCTGCAGTGGTCTGGTGGCCTATCCGAGATCGTGAAAATCAACACTCTGGCCGAGGCCCATGGGATCAAGTGCATGCCGCACGCAGCGATGAACACGCCCTATGGACAGCACGCGGTCGCGGCACTTCTCAACTGTCCGCTTGGGGAATTCCACATCTCGTCGGATGTCGGGGTTCCATTGGACTTCTCAAATCTCGTGTCCGGCTGCGCGGTTCCGAAGAACGGCTTCATCGAGGTTCAGGACGCACCAGGTTTCGGCATCGAAGCTCTTCCTGAATGGATTTCCCCCTGGCAAGA
>CAZOHN010000083.1:0-14354 GCA_964579325.1 uncultured Rhodobacterales bacterium | reverse complement strand
TGGGCTTCGCGTTGTCGGACCGCGCGGCCCAGATCAGCGTCTCGTGCGCGTTGGTCAGCCGCTTGCCGCGGAAGTTCGGCATCGGGTTCGACTTGCGCCAGACCACGTCGTTCAGGAGCCAGTATCCGGCGTCCTGCATGGCGGCGCCGACGCGGAAGATGTTGTGGTACGACCCGATCACCCAGATCGCGCCATTGGGCTTCAGAAGCCGCCGCGCCGCCTTGAGCCAGTCGCGGGTGAAACGGTCATAGACCTCGAAGCTCGAGAACTGGTCCCAGTGGTCATCGACTGCATCCACGCGGCTGTTGTCGGGGCGGTGCAAGTCGCCCTTCAGCTGAAGGTTGTAGGGCGGGTCGGCGAAGATCAGGTCGACGGAGGCCTCTGGCAGCCCCAGCATCGCCTCGATGCAGTCGCCGGACAGGATTTCGCCAAGGGGGAGCACCGCATCGGCGCCCCGGTCGGATCGTTTCATCGTTTCTGCCTCTGTCCCCGCGCCTCTGGTGGGTCGCGTTCTTGGGCAAAGGATGAGTCATTGCTGATTCGCCGTCAAATTCTTTTTTGAATCAACGACTTATAGAAACACCTTGATACAAGATGTTGTGCACCGGCGCGAAGGACCGCCTATGGTGTGGGGTTGCACCAAGAATTTGGAGCGCCGCGACATGGGCGCGGCTGGGATAACCCTTGTTCCGCTCCCAGCCGTAGCCGGGGTGCTGTTGCGCCAAATCCACCATGATGCGATCGCGCGTCACCTTGGCCACGATCGAGGCGGCGGCAATCGAGAGGACCTTCGCGTCGCCCTTCACGATGGCCGCGCCCGGGCAGGGCAGTTCGCGCGGAAGCAGATTGCCGTCGATCAGGGCGTAATCGGCCCCGCCCAGCGCGGCGAGGGCGCGGCACATGGCAAGGTGGGAGGCCCGCAGGATGTTGAGACTGTCGATCTCCTCGACCTCCGCCCGGCCGATCCCGATGGTGTGCCCGGCGATGAGCGCAACGAAGAGCCGCTCCCGCGCGGCTTCGGTGAGGACCTTGGAGTCGTTCAGGCCCTGCGGGATCGACGCAGGATCAAGAATGACCGCCGCCGCCACGACCGGTCCTGCAAGCGGCCCGCGACCGGCTTCGTCGACGCCAGCGACCCGCAGGAAACCGCGGGCCGACAGGGAACGCTCGTGCTCGAAGTCGGGTCCGGTCGCCATGATCGCAGCTTGGCGCTCTGCGGGGCGACAGGCAAGAAAATGGGGCGGGGGGCTGTTGCCCTCCCGCCCCCAGTGTGGCGCGGAGTCCTGCGGGGGACCCTCCGCGCCGCTGCCGACAGGCGCGCCTCAGTAGCGCCTGGCCTCGACCCGGTAGCCGCTGCGCACGAGGCAGCGCTGGCCATAGACGGTGTTGCGCCCGTGGTCCGTGCGCACTTCGAAGGCGCAGTCGCGGGGCAGACGGTTCACGCGAACGCCGAACTGCTCCATGCAGTTGCGGCCATAGACCGACCGCCAGCCGTCGCGGGTGCGCACGTCGAACAGGCATTGCGCGGGCAACTCCCGGCTCGCGTGGCCGCGCGGAGGATCATGGCGCGGCGGCTGGTATCGGGGCGGATCGTAGTGCTGGTAGGTGGGGGCGCGGCTGGGCGTGGTGCGGCGGTTGCGATCCTTCTCGATCGCGTTCACCAGGGCGCCGAGCGCGATGATCCCGATCGCACCCTTGATGAAGTCCTCGCCATCCGGGGCCGCGCGGGCGGGTGTGACGGCAACCGAACTGACCGCCAGAACGGCGGCGAGGAGCGTTGCCTTGAACGTCTTGCGGGAGGGGGCCTTGAGCAGCATGGGCGGGTTCCTTCTGTGTCGGTCCAGGGGAGCGGCGGTGGGGCGTGCCGGGTGGCGTGCTGTCGGGCCGCGGTCGATGAGGGAAGGGTGTGGCCGGCCGGCAGGGACAGGCAATAACGCCTCCCGGCTATCGGATAGCGGCGCCCTCGGCCGGGCGCGGCGGCCTTCCAATCAAGCAAGGATATTGAATAGCCGCCCCGCCCGACGCATGTTCCGCACCATGACATCGCGCATCCTCGCACCCCTCGCCCTCGCCATGGCCCTTGCTGCCGCGCCGGCTGCGGCCGCCTGCTTCGCCGACTACAAGGCCAAGCAGGACGATCCGCTCCGGCTCCACTACGGCGTGATCCAGGTCTCCGATGCCGCCTGCGGCAACCCGAACCGCGCGGCGTCCGAAATCGCCCCCAGGATCGCCGCCGAGGGATGGCAACTGCTGCAGGTGATGGGTACCTTCGGCGACGACGGGCTGGACGGGAGGCGAGAGAGTGCCGGGGCCTACTTCCTCCGCTACTGAGGCGCTGCGCCGGGGCAACCGCGTGGTGGCCTTCGGCCTGGCAGCCATCGTCGCCATCCTCGCGGGCGCGGCGGTGCTGCTGTTTCTCAACCTGCCCGATGCCAACGCCTTCAACGCCAAGGTCGAGCGGATCTTCGTGGAAAACGCCGACCTCACGTCGAACACCCAGATCCGGCTTCTGGAGATCATCGCGCAGTCGGGCACCTCGTTCTCGGAAGTGCTCACCTCCTACCGCATGGTGATCTTCGTGCTCCTCGTCTTCGCGACTGCATCGTTGATCGCGGCGGTGGTATTCCTGATCGCGATCATCGCGCTGAACCGCCGGATCGGCGAGATCGAGCGGGCGGGCATCAACGTCAACTCGCTGCTCATCAGCCGCGAGGAGAATACGGTCTGGCTGAACAACATGGAGTTCAAGCTGACCGAGGCGGCGATCGAGACACTGGCGGTACTGGCCGAGGCCCGGATGGACGAGGAGGTGCTGTCGGGCTCGGAGATCGAGGCGGTGATCTCGGGCCGCCATGCCTCCGATTGCGACGAGGCGGCGGGTGCGACGCGGATCAAGCGGCTGCGCGACATGCTGGGCAACCAGATCGTGACCGAACTGCTGGTCAAGAACATTGCACGCAAGGGCTATATGCTGGCCGTCGACAAGGGGTCGATCCGGATGATCTGACCACCTTGCCCCTGCGGCCCTGAAGGATAGGGTCGTGGGGCACAAGGAGGTCTCATGGACGATCACGCCGAGAGCCCCCCCAGGGCCTGGCATGCCGAGCCGACCGAGGCGGTTCTGGCAGGCTTCGGGAGCGGATCCGAAGGCCTCGCGGCCGACGAAGCGGCACGGCGGCTTGCGCGGCACGGGCCGAATTCCCTGCCTCCACCGAAACGGACGCCCTGGCCGCTCAGGCTGCTCGCCCAGTTCCACAACGCGCTGATCTACTTCCTGCTCGCCGCCGGGATCGCGGCGATGGTGCTCGACCACGCGATCGACGCGGCGGTGATCTTCGGCGTGGTGGTCATCAACGCGCTGATCGGCTTCATCCAGGAGGGCAGGGCCGAACAGGCGCTGGCGGCGATCCAGACGATGATTGCCCCGGGGGCGACGGTGGTTCGCGGCGGACAAAGGCTGGGTATCGCGGCGACCGATCTCGTGCCGGGTGATGTCGTGTTGCTGGAGGCCGGCGACCGGGTACCCGCCGATCTGCGGCTGATCCGGTCGCGGGGGCTGCTGGTCGACGAGGCTATCCTGACGGGCGAATCTGTCGCCGCCGGGAAGTCGGAGGCCGCGGCGGAGGCCGGAGCGGCACTGGGTGACCGCAGGGGCATGGCCTATTCAGGCACGATGGTCATGGCCGGCCAGGGGCGCGGTGTGGTGACGGCCACCGGCGTCGGCACCGAGATCGGCCGGATCAGTGCGCTCCTCGGCAGCGTCCCGTCCCTGACGACGCCGCTCCTGCGCCGGATCAACAGCTTCGGGCGTGGGTTCACACTGTTCGCAGTGGCGCTGTCGGCGGCGCTCCTCGCCTTCGCGGTGGGGGTGCGGGGACAGGCCTGGGGCGAAGCGATGCTGACGGTGGTCGCTCTGGCCGTGGCGCTGATCCCTGAGGGGCTGCCTGCGGTCATCACGATCACGCTCGCGATCGGGGTTCAGCGCATGGCCGCGCGGCGTGCCATCGTACGTCGGCTGCCGGCGGTGGAAACGCTGGGCTCGACCTCGGTGATCTGCTCCGACAAGACGGGCACGCTCACCCGCAACGAGATGGCCGTGCGCCGTGTGGTCGCGGCGGGTCGCTCTTACGAGGTGGACGGGG
Source organism: uncultured Rhodobacterales bacterium (assembly GCA_964579325.1). Classification (GTDB taxonomy): domain Bacteria; phylum Pseudomonadota; class Alphaproteobacteria; order Rhodobacterales; family Rhodobacteraceae; genus CAZOHN01. The sequence goes on along the minus strand of CAZOHN010000083.1, from coordinate 10,212 downwards.
AGGGCTACGGTCCGGAGGGCCGCATCGAGAGACTGGAGCCCGACGGGGCCGCGGTCGCGCTGATCCGCACCGCCGTCCTGTGCAACGATGCGCACATCACCGTGGGCGCGGACGGCTGGCGCGTCGAGGGCGATCCGATGGAGGGGGCACTGGTGGCGCTCGGGGCAAGGGCTGGGCTGGCGGCGACCGACCTGCGCGCGACCTGGCCCCGGCGCGACGAGATCCCCTTCGACGCCAGGCATCGCTACATGGCAACACTGCACGACACGCCGAATGGCGGGCAGGCCGCGTTCGTCAAGGGCGCGCCGGAACGGGTGCTGGAGATGTGCGATGCCGAAGCAGGGCCGGATGGGTCGCCCCGCCCGATCGACGTGGAAGCCTGGCACGCCGCCATCGACGCGGCGGCGGCCGAGGGGATGCGCGTGCTCGGCTTCGCCCACCGGACCGCGAACGGCGAGGAGGCACTCGACGGGGCAACGCTCGGGAACGGCCTCCTGTTCCTCGGCCTCGCCGGGTTCATCGACCCGCCTCGCCCCGAGGCGGTGCAGGCCGTGGCCGACTGCCGCGCTGCAGGCATCGCCGTGAAGATGATCACCGGCGACCACGGCGCAACAGCGCTTGCCATCGCGCGACAGCTTGGCCTCGCCGACGACCCGAAGGCCGTTACCGGTGCCGACCTCGACCGGCTCGATGACGAGGCGCTGCCATCTCTGGTCGAGAAGACGACGGTCTTCGCCCGTACGAACCCCGAGCACAAGCTGAGGATCGTGCAGGCCCTGCAGGCCGACGGGGCGGTCGTGGCGATGACCGGCGACGGGGTGAACGATGCGCCTGCACTGAAACAGGCCGACATCGGCATCGCGATGGGCCGAAAGGGCACCGAGGCCGCAAAGCAGGCGGCCGAGATGGTGTTGGCCGATGACAACTTCGCCACCATCGCTGCGGCGGTGCACGAAGGCCGCGTCGTCTTCGACAACATCCGCAAAGTGATCGCATGGACGCTGCCCACGAATGGCGGCGAGGTGATGATCATCCTGATCGCCCTGGTTCTGGGGCTGACGATCCCGATCTCGCCGGTGCAGGTGCTCTGGGTCAACATGATCACCAGCGTCACCCTGGGCCTCGTCCTCGCGTTCGAGCCGGCGGAAAGCGGCGTGATGCAGCGCCGTCCGCGCGAGCCGGAAGCGCCTCTCCTGCCGCCGTTCCTGATCTGGCGCGTTCTCTTCGTAAGTGCGATGTTCGTGACGGCGATCTGGGCGGTGTTCGACTTCAGCCAGCGCCGGGGCGACGACCTCGAAACCGGCCGTACGCTGGTGGTAAACCTGCTGGTCGCGCTTGAGATCGCCTACCTGTTCAACGTTCGCTTCCTGCACCAGACCTCGATCACGTGGCGCGGCGCTATGGGCACGCCAGTGGTCCTCCTCGCGCTCGGAGGGGTCATCCTCGGGCAGGCGGCATTCACATACTTGCCACCGCTGCAGGCGGCGTTTCAGACAAGCGCGCTGCCGCTCGCAGACCTTGCAATGATCATCGGCGTTGCGGCGGCGATGCTGGCGGTTTTCGAGGCCGAGAAGTGGATAGCGCGCCGCACCGGACTGATGCAGCGGCTCGATGGCTGACCCGGGCGGGCGGGCTGGCGGCCCCGACAGGATTCGAACCTGTGACCTACCGCTTAGGAGGCGGTCGCTCTATCCCCTGAGCTACGGGGCCGGCCCGCGCCCCTTGTCGCCGCAATCCTTCGGTCGCGCAACCCTGTCCGCTTTCCGCCGCCGCAGAATGGCGCTAACACTCGGCAAAGCCGTTCCGCGAGGACCCAGCCGTTGACCACCCCTCCGCGCCCCGCCCCGCCCCGCCGCCCGCTTACGCTCCGCGATGTTTCCGAAGCGTCCGGGGTGAGCGAGATGACGGTGAGCCGCGTTCTGCGCGGGCGCGGCGACGTCTCGCAGGCGACACGCGACCGGGTGCTCGAGGCCGCCAACAACCTGGGCTACGTGCCCAACAAGATCGCCGGGTCGCTCGCCTCGAGCCGGGTGAATCTGGTCGCCGTCGTGATCCCCTCGATGTCGAACCTCGTGTTCCCCGAGGTGCTGACCGGCATCACCGAGGTGCTCGACCAGACGCCGCTCCAGCCTGTCGTGGGCCTCACGAACTACGTGCCCGACCGCGAGGAGAAGGTTCTGTTCGAGATGCTCTCCTGGCGCCCCTCCGGGATGATCGTCGCGGGGCTCGAACACAATCCCAACGCCCGCGCGATGCTGATGGCAAGCGGCATCCCTGTCGTCGAGATCATGGATACCGACGGCGAACCGGTCGACTCGATGGTGGGAATCTCGCACCGCCGCGCCGGCCGCGAGATGGCGCGCGCGATCGTCGAGCAGGGTTACCGGAGGATTGCGTTCCTCGGAACCAAGATGCCGCTCGATCACCGGGCGCGGAAACGCTTCGAGGGCTTCACCGAGAAACTCGCCAAGAACGGGATCGAGGTCGCCGATCAGGAGTTCTACGAAGGCGGATCGAGCCTGAGGAAGGGCCGCGAGATGACCGAGGCGGTACTGTCACGCCGCAAGGACGTCGACTTCCTCTACTACTCGAACGACATGATCGGCGCGGGTGGTCTCCTGTGGTGCCTAGAGCGCGGGATCGAGGTGCCGCAAAAGGTCGGCCTTGCCGGGTTCAACGGCGTGGACCTTTTGGAAGGGTTGCCCCGGCGCCTCGCCACGATGGACGCCAACAGGCGCCTGATCGGACGCCGCGCGGCCGAGATCATCGCCTCGGGCGCATCGGGTGTAATCGAGGAACTCGCGCCGACGCTCTTCCCCGGCGACACGCTCCTGCGCCGATGACTGCCCCGCTCGCGCTTGTCACCGGATCTGCCGGGTTCATCGGCTATCACCTGTGCCGCCGCCTGCTGGCCGACGGGTTCCGAGTAGTCGGGCTCGACGCGATCACCGACTACTACGACGTGCGGCTGAAGGAGCGGCGGCACGCGATGCTTGCGCAGTCGCCGGGCTTCCGTCCCGTGATCGGTCGGCTGGAGGATTCCGGCCGCCTCGCCGCGCTGATGGCGGAAGAGCCCGAGGTCGTTATCCACCTCGCCGCGCAGGCCGGCGTGCGCTGGTCGATCGAGGCGCCGCGCACCTATGTCGAGGCGAACCTCATTGGCACCTTCGAGGTGCTCGAGGCCGCCCGCGCCCATCCGCCGCGGCACCTCCTGATGGCCTCCACCTCTTCGGTCTACGGTGCCAATACCGAGATGCCCTATGCCGAGACGCACAAAGCCGACAGCCCGATGTCGTTCTACGCGGCCACCAAGAAGGCGAACGAGGCGATGGCGAATTCCTACGCCCACCTCTTCGGACTGCCGGTGACGATGTTCCGCTTTTTCACCGTCTACGGGCCCTGGGGCCGGCCGGACATGGCGCTGTTCAAGTTCACCCGCGCGATCCTCGAAGGCGAGCCGATCGACGTCTACAATCACGGCGACATGCGGCGCGACTTCACCTATGTCGACGACCTCGTCGAAGGCATCCGGCGGCTGATTGACGTGGTTCCGGGTGGCGTGCCGGTCGAAGGCGACAGCCTTTCACCGGTGGCGCCCTACAGGGTGGTGAACATCGGGAACTCAGCCCCGGTCCAACTCACCGACTTCATCGCGGCGATCGAGGCCGCGACCGGGCGCAAGGCAGAGCAACGGTTGCTGCCGATCCAGCCCGGCGATGTGCCCGCGACCTGGGCGGACGCGGGCCTTTTGGAGCGCCTGACGGGCTATCGCCCCTCGGTGGGTGTGCAGGACGGCGTGGCGCGATTTGTCACCTGGTACCGCGACTACTACAGAGCCTGATGCCTCAGCCGACGAGCTTCTGGGTGAACCACACCCGCCCGCAGTAGGGCCCGTTCCGGTCGAAGGCGACACCCGTGCTGGTACGGTCGATGTTGTTCATCAGGATGTTGCGCCGGTGCGACGGCGAGTTCATCCACAGCGTCACGATGTGGCGGGCGATGCTGGCATAGCTGTGCCGCGGGATCGGTTCGCCGGCGTTGCTGGAGAACGCACAGGACTGGGCGTTCTGGATTCGGAAGCGCTTGCCGTCGATGTCGTAGAGCGACACGTAGCCGATGTTCTCGGAGCCCGCACGCGGCCGCAGGCCTGCAGCCTGGATGCGCTCGAGCGGGCTCGACCGGCCAGCCACGTTGCTGCGGTGCGAGAGGTTGCCGGACCGGACCATCCAGATGCTGTGACGCGAGGCGATCGTGATGAGCGAAGAGTTGGCCGCGCGCAGCGGACGAAGGCCGTTGCGACAGCGCGCCGCGTTGGTCTCCGCACGGACGGCGGCGTCGAGCAATGCGAAGTTGATGCGACCCGGGTCGAAGCTCGTCGTCATGGCCTCGCGCGGGACTGCGACTGAACAGGCCGAGGCGGCGGTGGCCGATACGAAGATGAGCGCAGCGAGGCCCACAAGGGCCCGGAAGATCAGTGACATGACGTTTCCCCTTGGCAGCGAGGTCACGGGGAAAGCTGTAGTCGGAATGTGTCTAAGATCTGGCAAAATACCGGCTGGCCGCCGGCTATTGGGCACGAATTGGACAAATCACTGTCGCTGTTCAGGCAACGATCCGCTGACTTTTCGGCCAATCCTTGCTGCGGGCAGCTATCCGCCGAGGTGCAGGCGCAAACACGCGGGATTCCGCGCGGCGTGGTTTTGCGCGGCGCCTGCGTCGCACAGGAAACGGGCGGAGGCCGTTCTGGCCATCCGCCCGTTCCGGGTCGTCCGATTCGCTTGCGCCGAGTGGCGCCGGGCGGTTCCTATTCGGGCGCTTCCGGCGGAGTTCCGTTGCTCGAACCACCGCCGGCGACGGCTGCAACCACAAGAATTCCCAAGAGCACCAGAGGCAGCGCACCGATACCCCCGGCACCAGCCACTTCCTCGACCGCGAAGGGCTCGCCTTCCACCACAGCCGCACCCAGCCCCCCGGCCGAGACGCTACCTGCCATCGAAAGCGCGGTCACGGCCGCGATCGTGAGTCTTGAGATGAGTGCCACTGTCCTGCTCCGTTGTGAAAATGACTTCGGAACAATGAATAGCAGAAGGTTTCGCCGACGCAAACGGCGTACGCCGCCGGCAGTGAGCCGCCGGCGGATTGATGCACGTTTCCCACATCTGTCGTGACGCGGTCAGCCGCTTGATACGAGCGACACACCAACCGGATCGGAATGCCGAACCACAGCTGCGGCCAGAACAGCGGACCGGCCCGGTCCGCCGAACTTCCGTCCGCAGTGCGTCATCAATCCTGTACCGTAGTCCCCGAAGCGGATTCGCTACCGACAAGTGCCGCAACAGCGACTGCACCGAGGATCAACAGGGGAAGCGGCCCCATGCTGCCGGCACCGGCGACTTCACCGACCGCAAAGGGCTCACCCTCAACGATCGCATCGCCAAGACCGCCAGCCATTGCGCTTCCTGCAATCGACGCAGCGAAGACGCCCGCCACGACCGGTTTCACGAGCTTGAACATCTCTCTCACTCCTTGATGGGCTGTTGTCGCCACCACCTTAACGGACGCATGTTACCCAAATCTTTGCCATCGCGTCACTCCAAGCATTCGAATGTCGCTTCGATCGGCTGAAATCCGGCCGGCACTGTGGCAATACTGTGCCATTCGTGCCGCAGGCGGGGGGATTCTGCGCGGCAGATCGCCTATGCTGAACCCAACCTGCTGATACCAATGGCGTCTCGGCAGCGGATGTCGAGAATGAACGCAACGTCTACCGCCGGGGCGCTCTCCCAGAGCGCGAATCACATTGCTGGAACTCACGCCCGTCGGCGTCAGTGAACCAGCGAGTGGGGGGCCTCGGGACGGGGTGCAGGGGACAGTGGGCCGGGACAGCAGACGATGCGCTTGACCAGACGGGTCATTCAGGCGGTGACAAGCCTCTCTCCCCGGGGAAAGGCAGCCATCGTGCTGATCGTAGACTCCTGTGCGGTTGTCGTCGCCTTCGCCGTCGCGGCCTTTGTCCAGATGCCGGCCCCTGCCGCCATTTCCGGCCTCCTTGGTGCCATCCCTGCCCTCCTGGTCCTCGTTGCGATCTCGGCCGCAGCTTCGCTGACGATCGGGATCCCTCTGACGCGCCTGCGGGACTGCTTCGATGTCGCGTCCACGCGCCAGACCGCGCTTCTGGCACTCGTCGTCGCCGGGACCTCGGCGATCCTGCTCCATGGCCGCTTCGGCGCAGGTGTGCATATCGTCTACGCGATGGCGCTGTTCCTTGTGATGACTCTGAGCCGCGCGGTGATGTACGAGGTCCTCGTGACCTTCTACCGCAGGGCAGCCCTCTTCACGCGCGTCCTGATCTACGGAGCGGGGGCCACGGGCGCCCAGCTGGCCAAGATCCTGCGCCACCACGACGGGATAGAGGCCGTCGCCTTCATCGACGACAACCCTGCCCTGCACAGCCGCCGGGTCGCGGGGCTGCGGGTTCATCCCCCGCTGCGCATCGCCGGGCTTGCCGCCGAGCGTGGCGTCAGCCGGGTGATCCTCGCGATGCCGTCGCTCGCTCCGCACAAGCAGCAACTCATTGCGCGCCGGTTGTTCGAACTTGGCCTCGAGGTGCAGGCGCCGCCCTCGTTCTCGCAGCTTCTGGGCACCGGCCTTGCCGTCGACCGCCTCGAGAACCTCGAACCGAACCGCTTCCTGGACCGGACCCACCTCGACTGCGACACCACCACCCTTCACGGCGCCTATCGCGGCAAGTCGGTACTCGTCTCGGGTGCTGGCGGCTCGATCGGAAGCGAGCTATGCCGCCAGATCATCAGCCTTGGCCCGCGCCGCATCGTGCTGCTCGAACTCACCGAGTATGCCCTCTTCCAGATCGAGCGCGAACTGCGCGCGGCCTTCGAGGGGACGGACTGCGAGATCGTGCCAGTTCTGGGTTCGGTCACCGACCCGAGGCTCGTCCGGCACGTCCTCAAGCGCCACGAGGTCGGCATCGTCCTGCACGCCGCCGCCTACAAGCATGTCCCGCTGGTCGAGGCCAACGCGCTCGCCGGGCTGGCCAACAACGTGCTCGGCACGAACACGCTGGCGCGCGAGGCGGAGGCAGCGGGGGTCGAGCGGTTCATCCTGATTTCGTCCGACAAGGCGGTAGAGCCGTCTTCGGTGATGGGCGCGACCAAGCGGCTCGCAGAACTCGTGGTGCAGGACCTCGCCCGGAGAGCCGACCGAACCCGCTTCGCCGCCGTGCGCTTCGGCAACGTTCTGGGGTCTTCGGGCTCGGTGATCCCGGTGTTCCGCGAGCAGATCGCCCGCGGCGGCCCGGTGACCGTAACCCACCAAGACGCTACGCGCTTCTTCATGACCGTCGAGGAAGCGGTACACCTTGTCCTAATCGCGGGGGCTCACGCCAAGGGCGGAGAGGTCTTCGCGCTCGACATGGGCGAGCCGGTTCGGATCGTCGATCTTGCTCGAAAGCTCATCACCGCCTCGGGCTACTCGATGCGCGACGCAGCAAACCCCCAGGGCGAGATCGAGATCGCCTTCACCGGCCTGCGCCCCGGCGAAAAGGTACACGAGGCGCGGATGACCGAGCGCGCCACTGGATCCGGCGTGCACCCGGCGATTTTCCTGACCGAGCCCGCGCGCGTCTCGGAATTCGAATTGGCCACCATGCTCAAGTCCATCCGCGATGCCGTCGCGACCGGCGACTGGGAAGTGATGCCGCCCGCGCTGGCCCGACTGATGGCCGCGGCCCCATCGGAAGATGCCGCCCCGACCGTCTCCCGACCCTAGCGGCGGGAAAGCGCCGTCAGCGTGCGCCACAGCAGCCAGAGGTCGAGGCAGAGGGTCCGGCGCTGCCGGTAGAGGATGTCGAGCCGCGCTTTCACAGGAACGCAGCGGCGGGCGTAGACCGCGTCGGTTTCCTCGGGCGTGGAGCAGAGCGCGAGGATCCCCTCCTCCCTGCGGCGAAACGTCAGTGTGGCGAGGCCGGTCAGGCCAGGACGGGCGCGCAGGACCTCGGCGTATAGGTCGGGAAACCGCTCGACATAGGTGCGCAGCGGAGGGCGCGGGCCGACAAGGCTCATGTCGCCCTCAAGGATGTTCACCGCCTGTGGCAATTCGTCGAGGCGGTAGCGGCGCAGAATCCGTCCGAGTGGCGTGATGCGCCCATGCTTCGACCCGCCAGAGACGCCGCCATCCTCGCTCCCGGACGTCATCGTGCGGAACTTCCAGAGCGTGAAGGGCCGGCCGGGCGCCCGCATCCGCTCGGACCCGTAAAGCACGGGGCGGCCGTCCGCGACGAGGATGGCCAGCGCCACGAAAACCGACAGGGCGACGAGCACCGGCGACAAGGCGAGAACGAGGCCGAGATCGAGCGCGCGCTTGGCTGGCGTCATGCCGATCCTCCCAGCCCGAGGCGCGCGCATTCCGAGGCGATCCGGGCAGGGTCGCCGGCATCGGGGGGAAACGCATGCACCCGAGCAAGTGTCCCGACGTCGAGCAGGACCGATGGGATGGCGCGGGGTGGTGCGGGACGGTCTACCCACATCCGACCGGCAGCGGACAGGAGCGCGTCCATCGCCACCGCCCCAGGGGCGGCTACGTTCACGACCGGCGGCAGCCGGGGCGCCCGGAGGATCGAGGCCAGCACGGCGGCAAATGTGGCCGGTCCGATGTAGCTGCGCAGCGGCGCGCTGCCATCGGCGAACCGGTCGAGGCCTTGCGGCTCTTCGCGCGGCGGGCTTCCCAGGAGGGCGTCGGCGCCGGCCACATTGCCGACCCGCAGGACCAGCGGTTCCGGCCGAGGCACCGGCGCGCGGCGCGACCAGTCGCGGACTGCGGCCTCCATCGCGACCTTCGACCGCCCGTACTCGCTCACCGGAAGGAGCGGTGCATCCTCGGCAAAAGGGCCACCACTGCGGCCATAGACCGACGCCGAAGACAACACGACGACCCTGCGGCACCCCCCACTCCGTCCCGCCTCCAGGGCAGCCAGCGCAAGTGCCGTGTTGAGCGGCCAGCTGTCGTCGCCCACGCCGCCCGGCGCCACACCGGCAAGATTGACAATAGCCGCGTGACTGCGGGCGAGGTCGGCAAGCCGCCGAGGTTCCTCAAGAGGATCGACCGCAACCGCGGCGGGATGACCGAGGTCGGATCTCGACGCCCAGGTCACCGGGAACGGCGGTGCGACGGCCCAGGCGGCGCGCATCGCACGGCCGAGCCGACCGCCCGCACCGAGCACCAGCACGCGCCCGGGTTCCGCCGGTCCGGTCATTGTTTCAGCCCTCCGGGCGAGGTTCGCTGCAGATTGGCCGAAAACATCCGCGAAAGGAAGCGGCGCGACAGTTCACAAGTCCGGTCCGCGACGCCATATCGGGAGTGGATACCAAGGAGCCCGCCCATGCCCATCATCGCCCTGATCGTCATTGGTGCCGCTGCCGGGTTCATCGCGACGCGGCTGATGCGGCTGGAGACCGATCTCATCACCACCGTCGCGATCGGCATCTTCGGCGCTCTGATCGGCGGGCTTGTGCTGCGGGTGCTTCTCACAGTCACCGGATGGATGGCGGGCTTCGTCGGCGCGATCCTCGGGGCGATGCTGCTGATCTGGCTCTGGAAGACCTACGGCCCGGGGCGCTGAGGGCCCGCTCAGGCTTCCAGCCCCGGTTCGTCCAGAAGGTCGCGGCCGTGGGGGTCCTCGATCTCGATGATCCAGAGGTCGGGGTCGAAACGCTTCTGCCGTTCGAGCGCGGCGTCCACCTCGGGTTCCGCTCCCTCGGCAAGAACCATCCAGGCCCGGTCCCCGGTGGAAAGGTCGAAGCTGCGGTGAAGCGCGCGGGCGCGGCCGTCCAGCGTGGCGACCTTGACGATCACCGCCCCTGCCGTCGGATCGCCGCGCCTGGCGATGAAAACCGGGATCCCGGCCGCCTCCAGCCGGACGCGGTAGGCCCCGACCCAGACATGAGCAGCCAGCCGCGCCATCAGATCGCGTCTCAGCCGCCGTCGCGGAAGTCGAGGCCCATCTCGGTATAGCGTTCAGCCTCATCGAGCCAGTTCGGACGCACCTTCACGGTCAGGAACAAGTGCACCTTGCGGCCCAGGAACTCCTCGATCTCGGCGCGCGACGCCTGACTGACGGCCTTGATCGTCTCGCCCTTCTTGCCCAGCACGATGCCCTTGTGGCCGTCGCGGGCGACATAGACGATCTGGTCGATCCGC
>CAZOHN010000082.1:2619-14441 GCA_964579325.1 uncultured Rhodobacterales bacterium | reverse complement strand
TATGTCCGCGAGTTCACCCGCGCCGTGCCGCGCGCCAAGGTGGTGCGGGTGACCCGCGCGATGACACCAGCGACCGGCACCGACCCCGAGGCGTCGGTGCCCGCGCGGGCGAGCGTGGCCGAGGCGGCGGCGCTGTTTTCCGAGGGCACCGCGGTGCTCCGGGTCACGGGGGCAGGTGGCGAAACGCTCGGCCACCTGACCCGCGCGACGGTCTCGGACTGGATGCTTGGGGGGTGACGCGATGACCGACGCCGCCCTCGTCCCGTCGGCCCTGACGCCCCGCCTGCCGCTGGGCTGGATGGTGGCCATAGCACTCGCGGCGGCGCTGTGGCTCTGGGGCGCGCAGGTCTTTCCCTGGGCCTTCGAGGTGCCGCGCGGCTGGCGGCTGCCGGTGGCCGCATGGATCGGCGGCTTCGTGACGTGGCTGGTGAACGAGGCGGCGCTGGGGCCTGTCGCCTTCTCCGACATCACGCGCGGGATCGCCGCGGTGATCGACGCGCCCTACCGGCTGGTGCTGGGCCTTCTCGCGGGCGGCCAGACCGTCCTCGGCGTCACGGTGCCGCCGCTGGGCTGGCTGACCGTGCTGGCCTTCGCGGCGCTTCTCGGGCTGCGCGCGGGCGGGCCCGCGCTTGCGGCCCTCGTCGCGGGGTGTTTCGCGTTCCTCGTGGTTTTCGGCCAGTGGCAGAGCGCGATGGTGACGCTTGCCTCGGTCCTGGTCGCGGTGCCGCTGGGCGTGGCGCTCGGGCTGCTCCTCGGGATCGCCGCGCAGGCCCGGCCCTGGCTGCGCGCGGCGGTCCTGCCGGTCCTCGACCTGATGCAGACGATCCCGGTCTTCGCCTATCTCGTGCCGATCCTGATCCTGTTCGGCTTCGGCCCCACCTCGGCGGTGGTGGCGACGCTGATCTATGCGACGCCGCCGATGATCCGGGTCACGCTCCTGGCGCTCGACCGGGTGCCTCCGGAAGTGCGAGACCTCGGCAACATGGTGGGCTGCACGCGGCGGCAGATGACCTGGCGGATCATGGTGCCCTCGGCCAAGGACGCGCTGATGGTGGGGGTGAACCAGGTCATCATGCTGTCGCTGAACATGGTTATCATCGCCTCGATGATCGGCGCGGGAGGACTGGGGTTCGACGTGCTCTCGGCGCTCCGACGACTCGACTTCGGGGCAGGGCTCGAGGCCGGTCTGGCGATCGTGGCGCTGGCCATCGCGCTCGACCGGCTGAGCCATGCCGTGGCCGAGGATCGCCTGCGCAGCCCTGTGTGCCCCTTCGCGCTGCGCGCGGCCGGGGTGCTGGCGCTGACCTTGCTGGCCGGGCTGGCATTGCCTGCGCTGCACACCTGGCCCGCCGAGTGGCGGGTGACGACGGGGCCGTTCTGGTCGGACCTCGTGGCATGGATCAACGTCAACTACTTCGATGAGCTGGAGGCCACGAAGAACGCGCTGCTCCTGAACGTGCTGATCCCGGTGAAGCGGTTCCTGATCGGGTTGCCCTGGCTTGGCGTGGCGGGACTTCTGGCCTTCGCCGGGTGGCGGCTCGGCGGCCCGCGCCTTGCGGCGCTTGCGGGCCTTCTCGCCAGCGCCGTCGCCTGGGTCGGGCTTTGGGAAGAGGCGATGACCACGGTCTATCTCTGCGGCATCTCTGTCGTCATCGCCATGCTGATCGGGATGCCGATCGGCATTGCCGTGGCCGGAAACGACCGGGCCTGGGGCGCGACGCGCGCGGTGATCGACACGCTCCAGACACTACCCTCCTTCGTCTACCTGATGCCGGCGGTGATGCTGTTCCGGGTGGGCGACTTCACCGCGATGCTGGCGGTCGTGGCCTATGCGCTTGCCCCGGCGATCCGCTATACCGTGCTGGGCCTGCGCGGTGTCGACCTGCGCCTGATCGAGGCGGGCCGCGCGATGGGCTGCACGCGCGGGCAGGTTCTCACTCGCGTCCGGCTGCGGCTGGCGCTGCCCGAAATCCTGCTGGGTCTGAACCAGACGATCATGCTGGCGCTGTCGATGCTGGTCATCACAGCGCTCGTCGGCACCCGCGATCTCGGGCAGGAGGTCTACATCGCGCTGACCAAGGCCGACGCCGGGCGGGGGCTCGTGGCGGGTCTTGCCGTGGCCTTCATCGCCATCGTCGCCGACCGGCTGATCCAGGCGGGCGCGGGCCGCGCGCGCGAGCGGCTGGGGATCGGGGGTGCGCATGGATAGCCGTGCCCGCATCGCCGCGCTGCCCTGCTGGCGCGGGGCCATCGAGGCTGCGCCGATCACCGGCGGGCTGTCCAACGAGATCTGGAAGGTGGTCGACGCCGCGGGCGCGCATGTCGTCCGGATCGGCCCGGACTACCCGTTCCACCATGTCCTGCGCGACCGCGAGGCGATGGTCTCGCGCGCGGCCCATGCCGCCGGATTCGGACCGGCGGTCGAACATGTCGAGGCGGGGCTGATGGTCACCGCCTTCATCGAGAGCCGGACATGGAGCGCGCCGGACGTGGCAGGGAACCCGGTTCGCGTGGCAGACCTCCTGCGCCGGTTCCACATCGGCATGGCAGGGCATGTCGAAGGCCCGGGCTTCATCTTCTGGCCGTTCCACGTGATCCGCGACTATGCGCGCATCCTTGCGGGGTCGGAACACGCCGCCGACCTGAAGGGATTTGTGGCACTCGCCGCCGAGATGGAGGCCGCGCAGGTGCCGCTGCCCATCGTCTTCGGCCACCACGACCTTCTGCCCGCGAACTTCCTCGACGATGGCGCGCGGCTCTGGCTCATCGACTTCGAATATGCGGGCTTCGGCACGGCGATGTTCGACCTCGCCGGCGCCGCGTCGAACGCCGGGATGGAGCGTGCGGCGGCGGACGCACTGCTCGCCGCCTACTTCGGCGTGGCCCCGTCGCCCGCGCTGCGCCGCGCCTTCGACGCGATGCAGGTGGCCTCGCTTCTGCGCGAGACGATGTGGGCGATGGTCTCGGGCCTTCATATGGCTGCGCCCGGCGTCGACTACACTGCCTACACGAACGAGAACCGCGCGCGCCTTGCCGCCACGCTGGACCTGTATCGCTCAACCTACGGAAACCCGGAATGACCCTTCCCGCGCAGGCCCAGATCGTCGTCATCGGCGGCGGCATCATCGGCTGTTCGACCGCCTATCACCTTGCGCGCGACCACAAGGCCGACGTGGTCCTGCTGGAGCAGGGGAAGCTGACAAGCGGCTCGACCTGGCACGCGGCGGGGCTGGTGGGGCAGCTGCGTTCGTCGGCCTCGATCACCAAGGTGCTGAAGTACTCGGTCGAACTCTACAAGCAGCTGGAGCAGGAAACCGGTCAGGCGACGGGATGGAAGATGACTGGCTGCCTGCGGCTGGCGACGACGCCCGACCGCTGGACCGAGTTCAAGCGGCTCGCCACCACCGCGCGCAGCTTCGGGATGGAGATGGACCTGGTCTCGGCCGAAGAGGTCCGGCGGATGTGGCCCCTGATGGAGACCTCCGACCTGATCGGGGCGTCCTGGCTGCCGACCGACGGGCAGGCGAGCCCCTCGGACATCACCCAGGCGCTGGCCAAGGGCGCGCGGATGCATGGCGCGAAGCTGCACGAAGGGGTGCGGGTGACAGGGTTCCGCATGGATGGGCGGCGGATCACCCATGTCGAGACCTCGCAAGGCGCGATTGCCTGCGAGACAGTGGTGAACTGCGCGGGCCAGTGGGCGCGGCAGGTGGGGGCGATGGCGGGCGTGGTGGTGCCGCTCCAGCCGGTCAAGCACCAGTACATCGTGACCGAGCGGATCGAGGGGCTGTCGCCGGATGCTCCCACGATCCGCGACCCCGACCGGAGGACCTATTTCAAGGAGGAGGTGGGCGGCCTCGTCATGGGCGGCTACGAGCCCGACCCGCAGCCCTGGACGCTGGAGGACGTGCCGAACGACTGGGAATTCCGGCTGTTCGACGACGACTGGGATCATTTCGAGCAGCACATGACCCAGGCCATCGCCCGGGTTCCGGCGCTGGAAACCGCGGGCGTCAAGCAGATGATCAACGGGCCCGAAAGCTTCACGCCGGACGGCAACTTCATCCTCGGGCGGGCGAACGCCTGCGCCAACATGTTCGTCGGCGCGGGCTTCAACGCCTTCGGCATCGCCTCGGGCGGGGGCGCGGGCTGGGTGCTGGCGGAATGGGCGATGACCGGCGAGCCGCCTATGGACCTCTGGGTGGTCGACATCCGCCGCTTCGCCGCGATGCATGCCGACCGGACCTGGGTCTGCGACCGGACGCTGGAGGCCTACGGCAAGCACTACACGGTGGTCTATCCGCACGAGGAGTACCAAAGCGGGCGGCCGCTGCTGACCTCGCCGCTCTACGGGCGGCTGAAAAAGAAGGGCGCGGTCTTCGGCTCGAAACTCGGCTGGGAGCGGCCGAATTGGTTCTCCTGCCGCGAAGTCGGGCCGGAGGATATCTACTCGATGGGCCGGCAGAACTGGTTCGGCGCGGTAGGAGCCGAACATGCGCAGGTGCGCGAGGCGGTGGGGGTGTTCGACCAGACCTCCTTCGCCAAGTTCGAAGTCTCGGGCCAAGACGCGGGCCGTGCGCTCGACTGGATCTGCGCGGGCGACGTCTCCAAGCCGCCGGGGCGGCTCACCTACACGCAGCTGCTCAACACCCGCGGCGGCATCGAGGCCGACGTCACGGTCGCGCGGCTGGCGGAGGACCTGTTCTACATCGTCACCGGCACCGGCTTCCGGACCCATGATTTCGGCTGGATTTCCGACCACTTGCCCGAAGGGGACGTGCAGCTTCGGGACGTTACCGAGGCCTGGGGGACGCTCTCGCTGATGGGGCCGAAAGCGCGAGAGGTGCTGCAGCGGGTGACGCCGGCCGATGTGACGAACGAGGGCTTCCCCTTCGGTCACGTCCGCGAAATCCCGATCGGCAAGACGACGGTGCGGGCGCTGCGTGTCACCTACGTGGGCGAGCTTGGCTGGGAACTCCACGTCCCCATCGCCGACCTCGGCGCGGTCTACGACAAGCTGACGGCGGCCGGTCGGCCCGCGGGGCTCCTGCCGGTGGGCTACCGGGCGCTCGAGTCGCTGCGGCTGGAAAAGGGCTACCGGGCCTGGTCCTCCGACATCACGCCCAACGACACGCCCTTCGAGGCGGGTCTGGGCTGGGCCGTGAAGATGCGCAAGAACATCCCCTTCATCGGCCGTGAGGCGTTGGAGCGGATCGCGGGAAAGCCGCTTGCCAAGCGGTTCGCGGGGTTCCGCGTGCCGCAGGGCGAGGCGGTGCTGCTCGGCCGCGAGACGATCCTGCGCGACGGCGAGGCGGTGGGCTACCTGACCTCGGGCGGCTGGGGCTACACGCTGGGGCAGGCGCTGGGCTACGGCTATGTCCGCCGCGCCGAGGGGGTGAGCGAGGACTGGCTTAGGACGGGGCGCTACGAACTGGTCGTGGCGGGCGAGACGGTCCCGGCCGAGATCGGTCTGGCGCCGTTCTACGACCCGGAGGGCGCGCGCGTCCGGGCGTGATGCCGGGGACTGATGAACACATGGTTAAACCGTGCCACCGGCGGGGATGCGTTAACCATTGCCCCGGAGCGCTACGAGCCCTTGCCGACAAGGCCGGACCGGGGCGGCACGGCCCGTACACAGGCCGTACACAACCTGTACACCGTAAACGCGGCGCACGCTGGGGCAGGACAGGCCCGGGCCGGTCTCCGGGAGGTGCGGCCGTGCCGCAGTCCGTCCGCACCGATCCCATCGGCCGCCCGGTGTTTGCGACGAACGCGAGCGGGGCGAAGGTGTGGGAGGCCTCGTACCTCCCCTTCGGCGGCGTCCACGTCTCTACCGGAGCCATCAACCTCCGCTTCCCCGGCCAGTGGTTCCAATCGGAGTCCGGCCTGCACCAGAACTGGATGCGCGACTACGACCCGACGACGGGGCGCTACCTCCAGGCCGACCCGCTGGGACTTGTGGACGGCGCGAGCGTGTACGGGTATGCGTTGCAGAGCCCGGGGAGGTATGCAGACCATACCGGTGAATGCGTCGGGCTGTGGGCGCCCGTCTGCGCTGCAGCGCTCGGAGCGGCTTTGAATGTCGCGATCGGGATCGTCCTCGACCAATACCTCGGGGACGGGTGCTACTCTTGGGAAGAACTTGCGCTCGATGGCTCCATCGGTGCTGCGCTTGGTCCACTCGGGCTGTATGGTAAGGCGTGGGGTGATGGTGGGGCCGCTTCGCGCGGCGCTGGCGCGGCGTCAGTGGGAGATTGGGCTGTCTACACCGGTGTTGGTGCGGGTGGTATTGTGCGATACGTTGGCATGACATCGCGTACTGTGGGCACCCGAGCAGCCGAACACTGGGCAGAGAGTGCTGCAAAGGCCGCACTTCGTTACGGAGCCGTATCGACAGGTTTGACCAAGCAAGCGGCCCGGGTACTTGAGCAGCAGTTGATCAACCAGTATGGGTTGGCAAGGAATGGCGGAACACTGTTCAACAGGATCAACTCGATTGCTCCGAAATTTTGAGCCGCTCTGGGAATACGTTGAGGATGGCCAGATATCGTGCAATACACGGAGATGTCTTCCGGATTCCAGTTGGCTCTGAAGAGGTTGCGTACTTTCAGTACGTCGCGGACGACTCAACGCAGCTGGGCAGTCAGGTCATTCGGGTTTTCCGAGCGACCTACCCCGAGAAGAAAGACCTGACGCTTTCCGAGATCCTATCAAAGTGCATAGATTTCCACTGTCATGTGTTCCTGAAAGCCGGGGTAAAATTCGGGGGATGGGAGAAGGTCGGGCATTCCAATCCACCCAAGTCTTTGGAGGTTAAATTTCGCAGCAACAGTGATTTCATAAAGCTGCCAAATGGAGAGCCGATTTCCACAATCGATGGAATACCTGAGGGCTGGATGATCTGGCGAGTAAACGAGCCATGGATGAGGGTCAACTCCCTGACCCCTGAACATGAAGACTCCGAGATCGGTCTTGTAATGGCCCCCCAGGATGTTGTCAGGAGAATAAGGGAAGGAACTTTTAGGAACATTCTTCCAGAGTATTTTTAAGCGAACCGTGGTGTGGATGGCGCCGAGGCTTTCCCAGATCCGGCCCCGATGGTTGCCGGAAGAGAGCAAGGCGAAACTGTCCGAGTGGCTCGCCCGGCCCTCGCAAGCAGGCTCGGGCGTTCGGGCCTGACAAGGCTCCCCCGGAGCCTTGTCCGGGCGGCCCTCACCCCTTCGACGGGGTGCATGTGGCAAGCGGCACGCCCCTCGCGCTGCGAGGGCTCCGCCCGTTCGGCGCTGAAAACGGTCCCCCGGACCGTTTTCCGGGCGCGCCTCACTCCCCGGCCAGTGGTTCCAGGCCGAGAGCGGCCTGCACCAGTACTGGATGCGGGACGGCGCTCCGCGCGTTCGCTGGCGGAAACCGTCCAATGGACGGTTTCTTGATCGCCGCTCACCCCGACCACCGGGCGCGTTCGGCGGGAAAACAGTCCCCCGGACTGTTTTCTGATCCGCCTCACTCCAGGCCGACCCGCTGGGGCTGGTGGACGGGGCGAGCGTGTACGGGTATGGGTTGCAGAGCCCGGGGCGGTATGTGGACCCGAGGGGGGAGTACGGCATTATCGGCGCCCTCTCTGGTTCTCTGATCGGCATCTATGCTGGCTACATTCAGACCGGTTGTTGGCAAGGTGCGGCGATTGGTGGACTACTCGGCGCCATGATCGGAGCAGGCACGCCGGGCGGCGTGTACGCGGCGATGGGGAGTGCAGGCGCAAACGCATTTCTTTCTCAGGTGTTGGCATACGTTGCGGTCGACGGCATTTGCGGATGCGGGCGACAGGGGTGGGACACCCGCCGGGCCGTTGCTGTTGCGGCCGGGAGCGCACTGGGCGGAGGCCTAGGATACGGGCTTGGTAGGCCGATGGGCGCAGCAATAGCCAAGAGCAACTTTGGCAGAATGAACGGTGGAGATGTACTCGGACCACTTGCCGGAGGCCTCCTGGAAGGCGCACTCGGAGAGTACGGCGGGGCCAGGGGGAACGATATGGCGGGCAACTGATGACCATTGACTACTTTCTTTCTCTTGTTCTTGTTTTCGCGCCCAATCTTGGTCTTTTCGTCTGGTTCAGGGCCGCGAAGCGCCGCACGATCAAGAACGAGGAGACCCTCACGTTTGCAGTCGCTCTCCTTGCTGCTGTCGGCTTCGTTGGCGCTGCATTTCTTTCGAAGAGTATGCTTCCGCAGCATTCGATCTTCCCGGAGCTATTCTCCTCCCTCGGAGTTGCCGTCGCACAGACGATCTGGTTCACGGTTGGGAGGCGGTCTAGGGGAGATTGAGGTGGTCAGCCACTCTGTCTTTTTCGTGACCCTCTCCGCGGCCAGCAGGTCGCCCGCCGCCTGACCCAGGCCGGGCAGGTGCTCCACGCCGTCCACGGCCCCGACGGCAACCGGATCGCGGAGTATCTCTGGGACCCGGTCGCGCAGGCGTCGACGCTGGTCCGCGAGTACGTCTGGATGGACGGCATCGCGGTGGGAGTGGTCGAGGGCGGGGTGCTCTACTTCGTCCGCACGGACCACATCGGCCGCCCCGTCTTCGCGACGAACGGCGCGGGCGCGAAGGTGTGGGAGGCGAGTTACCTCCCCTTCGGCGGGGTGCATGTGGCAAGCGGCACGCCCCTCGCGCTGCGCTTTCCGGGCCAGTGGTTCCAGAGCGAATCCGGCCTCCATCAGAACTGGATGCGCGACTACGACCCCACCACCGGGCGCTACCTCCAGCCCGACCCGTTGGGGCTGGTGGACGGGGCGAGCGTGTACGGCTACGGGTTGCAGAGCCCGGGGAGGTATGCGGACCCGAGGGGGGAGTATGTTCAGGCGTTGTTTGCCGCAGCTTTTCTTGCCGGCGTCGGAAGCCTCGCATTGGACTTCTCACTTGAGTTCCTCTTTGGTGACGGTTGCTATTCGATGAACGACGCCCTGGTTGCCTTCGCCCTCGGAGCGGCGACCGGCGGCGGCGGTTTCGCCGCGACCGGGATCAAGCGCGCAGGGCTGGAATTCTCGCACAGTGCGCCCGCCCGTTGGCTCAGGCAAAGCAGCTTCGGCAGATGGTTGGACCGTCGCTCCAACCCGTTTCGTGCGCTCAACGGGAACTACGTGACAAGCACATTCCACGCCAAGACTGACTACTGGCGGCGCGTCAAGGGATTGGCGGCAAACAGGATGTACAATCCGTTCTTGCGACACCTGTTTAGGACACCTGCATGGACTGTCGGAACGGTGGTCGGTCCGATCGCACCAAACTGTGAATGTGAGCCGAGGCCAGAACTGTGATCTCCGCCCTCGATATCGCATACCCGATTGTGGTCATTGAAGACTTGCCGCACGAATTTCTGATCATGGACATCGTGAGGAAGCGCAATGGCTTCATCACGTTCTCCCGAGTACCAACGATTGGGAACTTCCAGCACGGCAAAGTCTTCGACTCGGCGGGTCAGATCTTTCGCTATGAGGGAGAGTGCGGCTGGCCTCGTTTTCGAGGGGTGGTCAAGATCATCCTGGAAGCAATCATCCTGCCAACCATCCTGACAAAGCTCCTTGAATCGTTCGTCTACTTTGGGCCCGACCTGAGGTCCGTGGAGCAGGTCCCGCTTGACGATTTCCGCAGGCTTCTCGTTCAGGCCGTATCGTCATTCGAGAAAAGCCGGAAGAGCCTGACGGAGCTTGAAGAGCTCCTGAAACGCAAGAAAACGTATCGCGACGTCATCGAGGGTGTGGACTGGTGGAGGTACCACGGAGGTCGCCGGGATCCGGACGGGCATCCCGAAGACGACAATTCCTGATCCGGAAGCAGCTTGAGAGGCCATGCTCAGTCAGCACCGCACATTCTTGCCGGACAAGGCTCCCCCGGAGCCTTGTCCGGGCGGCCCTCACCCTTTCGGCGGCGTCCACGTCAGCACCGGCACGCCCCTCGCGCTGCGAGGGCTCCGCCCGTTCAGCGCTGAAAACGGTCCCCCGGACCGTTTTCCGGGCGCGCCTCACTCCCCGGCCAGCGGTTCCAGCTGGAGTCCGGCCTCCCCCGGGGCTCCGCCCGTTCGGCGCTGAAATCGGTCCACCGGACCGATTTCCGGGCGCTCCTCACCCAGAACCGGATGCGCGACTACGACCCCGCCACCGACCGCCACCACCGGCCCGACGCGCCGGAGCCGGTCGAGTGAGCGGGTTGGGCCTTGTGGAGGCCGGGTCCAGTTGGGCTTTGGCCAGAGCAACGGGTGGTCTGAAAATCTGTTGCGCGAGTCCGGATGGTCCGCGTAACGTCCGCGGACCGGATGCTCTCGGGGTGAATTTCAATGTTGCATTCTCGGGTCCTGACTGTCCTTGCGGCGATACTACTGTCTGGCTGGGCTCAGTTTTCGTCGACCGCTGTCGCGCAGGGCGGCCCGCCCGCGCCGCCGCCCTTCGCGGGGGTGACCCCCCCGCCGCTGCCGCCAGAGCCTCCGCCTCCGCAGGAGCTCAAGGTCTTCTTCGCGGCCAATGGCCAGGTCATGGGACCGTTCAACGCCGAACAGCTGAAGGCGAGGATCGCGGCCGGGGAGGTCACCCGACAGACGCTGGTCTGGATGGAAGGCATGGCCGACTGGCAGGCTGCCGCGACCGTCGCCTCGGTTGCCCCGCTCCTGACGGCCGTGCCGCCGCAGGTGGCTTTCGACGCCGCCGCCTACCTGGTCGGAACCTGGGAATCGCGGGAAACGGTGCCCGTAGAGGGCCTTGGGCAGGCTGAACTTCAGGTGTCGGTAACCTACCGGGCTGATGGAACGCAGACGGGCTTTGGCACGATGACGAGCCAAACCGCCTACGGGCCATTCACCATGACGATTTCAACGCAGGGCACCTGGAAGGCGGAAGCCAAGAGCGAAGCCAGTTTCATACTCACCCCGAACACGCAGGTCACCTCGAGCAGTGCCTATTCTCAGCCGTCCACCGCGACCAATACAACACCGACGCTCCTGATGGTGATCGACAGGAACACGGTCCAGAACCAGCAGGGCTCGCGTTCGTTCCGGGTCTCAAATTGAGGTGGTCGCAATGGTCCGACTGATTTCTCTGCTGCTGCTGGTGGTGCTGAACGGCCTTCCCGCCGCCGCGCAGGAACGACTGCGCCTCGACCCGCGCCAGCCCTTGACGACACTCGGGCAGGCGCCAGCGTTGCAGATCTTCATCGCCGTCGGCGGCCAGCAGGTCGGCCCCCTCGATGAAGCCGGGTTCGTCGGGCATCTCGGCACGCCCGAGGCCGCCGCGTCGACCTATGTCTGGATGCCCGGCATGGCGGACTGGGCGCTGGCCTCTACCGTCCCGGCGCTGCAATCGATCATTGCGACGATGGGGCAGCGACAGGACGGCGGGATGGCACCACCGGTCGATCCGGCGGCGTTCATGCTGGGTGTCTGGATCAGCGATAGCTTTACCTGGACCGTACAGGGAACGCCCTACAGTGCCATCGTCCAGATGAAGCTCTTGCCGGACGGCCGGATCGAGGGTGCAACGCTGTTCCGGGCCGAGAGCAACCTCGCCGGATCGATCTTCATCTCGCACGAGAAGGGCACCTATACCATCGCCACGGTCGATGGCGGGAAGTTCGAGTTTGTGCGCGACCTGATCTCGACGAATGTCGTGGATGGCGAAGTCCACGACCGCAACCAGCAGGTTCGCGACACCTTCGTGTTCGCCGCGACCGGGCCCGATACCATCGTATCCGACGAGAACATCCTGTTCGTCCGGGTGCCCGAGGGCCCCTGACGGAGACGCGCCCTCTGGGGCACCCCCGGGGCACCCCCGGGGCACCCC
>CAZOHN010000082.1:0-2519 GCA_964579325.1 uncultured Rhodobacterales bacterium | reverse complement strand
GGGGCACCCCCGGGGCACCCCCGGGGCACCCCGGGGCAACCCCGGGCCGCGAGGACGGTCATTGAGCGGGGGGGGGCGGGTCCGGGTCGCCGATCAGGGTCAGGCTGGTTCGACCTTCAGCCAGACGCCGCCCTCGGGGCGCAGGGTCAGGATCAGGACGGGTTTCGGCTCGCGTCCCGGCACGCGGGCGAAGCGGAAGCGGGAGACGAGGGTTGCGAGGATGATGACGGCCTCCTGCAGCGCGAAGCTCGCGCCGATGCAGATGCGCGGGCCGTCGCCGAAGGGGAGGTAGGCGTAGCGGTCGACCGCCTTGGGATCGGCGAAGCGGTCGGGATCGAAGGCGTGGGGGTCGTCCCACAGCAGGTGGTGGCGGTGGAGCGCGTAGACCGGCAGCATCACGGTGTCGCCGGGGCGGACCTCGCGGCCGCAGAGCGTGTCGGCGGCTTGCGCGGTGCGGGAGAGGAAGGCCGCTGGCGGGTAGAGCCGCAGCGCCTCGTCGATCACCTGGCGGATGTAGGGCAGGCGGGGGACGTCATCGGCGGCGGCGGCGCGGCCCTGGAGGACGGCCTGCGCCTCGGCCCGGGCGCGGTCCTGCACGGTGGGGTCGAAGGCGAGGAGGTAGAGCGACCAGGCGAGGGTGAGGGCTGTGGTCTCGTGGCCCGCGACGATGAAGGTGAGGAGGTTGTCGCGGAGTTCCGGCGTGGTCATCCGGCGCTGCGACTTGGGGTCCTCGCCCTCGAGGAGGAGGTCGAGGAGGTCGGGGACGGGGCGCGCGCCGCGCTCCTTGCGGGTCTCGATGGCCTGGTCGGCCACCCGCTTCATCTCCTTCATCGCGCCGGTCGCGAAGAGGCGGGCGGGGCGCGGGACCCAGGTCGGCACGCCGACCACATCCATCAGCGAGACGCGCGCGGTCTCGGCGATGTACATGTCGATGGCCTTGTGCACCGAGAGGCGGTCGAAGGAGTCGTCGCCCGAGAAGGTGACGTCGGAGATGACCTCGAAGGTCGCCGCCACCATCTCGTCGAAGAGGTTCGCGGCGCGGCCGGTCTGGGCGGCGAGGCGGTCGGCGGCGCGTTCGGCGGCGGCGGTCATGAAGGGGGCGAGGTTGCGGATGTTGCGGGCGGAGAACACCGGCGCGGCCGTGCGGCGCTGCCAGAGCCATTCCTTGCCTTCCGCGATGAACAGGCTTTCGCCGATGGCGGGGCGCAGGATGTTCTTGGTGACGTCGGACTTTGGGTAGTTCTCGACGGCATCCTTGAGCACGCGCCGGTTGGCCTCGGGGTCCATCACCATGTGCCAGCGCACGATCGCGGTGCGGCCCGAGACGATGGGCTGGCGCGTGGCGATCTCGGGGATGATGGCGAGCACGTTCTCCCGTGCGGCACGGAGCGAGCCGAGGATGCCGAGCGGTTCGGTCACGAGGGGCA
The DNA here is from genome assembly GCA_964579325.1 of uncultured Rhodobacterales bacterium. Classification (GTDB taxonomy): domain Bacteria; phylum Pseudomonadota; class Alphaproteobacteria; order Rhodobacterales; family Rhodobacteraceae; genus CAZOHN01. Next base: position 1,092 of record CAZOHN010000082.1, on the reverse strand, counting down.
CGCGGACGGGGTAGGCGCGGCCCGCGTTCTCGCGGGGGGCGGAGGCGTCGTGGGGCGTGTCGTCTCGGGGCATGGGGCGGGTCTCCTCGCCACATGCAATATAGCGCGGCGGCGTTCGGCGAAAAGCGCGCGGGTGTCGCGCGATTGCGCCGCAGCGGGGCATCGGGTATGCGGGTGGTCATCTTGCCGGAGCCCCGCCCATGCTGCCAGTCCGCCTGCTTTTCGCCGCCGCCGCCCTTTCCCTGCTTGCAGCCTGCGCGGCGAAGCCGGTGGAAGACAGCCCGGTGAAGGAGCTTGGCGACTTCCATCTCGGCTATTCGATCGTGGTGGCCGACAACGCCAAGCCGGTGCCCCCGTCGAGACCGGCGACCGACTCCGAGTGGGAGGCGTCGTTCCGTGAAGAGATCGACGCGCGTTTGCGTCGGTACGAGGGCGGGCGGCTTTATCACCTCGCTGTCGCGGTCGATGCCTATGCGCTTGCGGTGCCCGGCGTGCCCCTGGTGGTTTCGCCGAAGTCCGTTGTCGTGGTCTCGCTGACGCTGTTCGACGACGCGCTCCAGGAGAAGCTGAACGCCGAGCCAAAGCAGCTCACGATCTTCGAGGGGTCGTCGGGCGAGACCTTCGTGGGTTCGGGCCTGACCCGCACGCGCGAGCAGCAGATGGAAGTCCTCACCCGCAACGCGGTAGCGGCCATGGAGGGGTGGCTGGAGGAGAACGCCGCCTGGTTCCAGCGGTTCCCGCCACCGTCGCCCGAGGTGGTGGCCGAAGTTGCCGAAGCGGCGCGCAAGGCGGCTGTTGCCTCGGCCAACCTGCCTGCGCAGCCGACGGCGCAACCGACGGCTCCAGCGGCCCCCGCCAACTGATCGCTTGATTTTTCCCCTGCCCCCGAATATCTGGCCCGCGATGTTGAACCGGGCCGGTCTGGCCCCCCTGAACGAGGCGCCGCACGCGAGATGGCAAAGGCAAAGTTCGAACGGACGAAACCGCACGTGAACGTTGGCACGATTGGTCACGTTGACCACGGCAAGACGACGCTGACGGCTGCGATCACGAAGTATTTCGGCGAGTTCAAGGCCTACGACCAGATCGACG
>CAZOHN010000081.1:2995-14580 GCA_964579325.1 uncultured Rhodobacterales bacterium | reverse complement strand
GTCTCGCCGCCGGGGCGGAACTGGACGACCGGGTGGCGCATCTCTTCGATCGCGTAGAGCTCCCACGGACCTTCCTGCGCCGCTATCCGCACGAGTTGTCCGGCGGCCAGCGGCAGCGTGTGGCGGTGGCGCGGGCCCTCTCGCTCAACCCCAAGCTCATCATCGCCGACGAGGCTGTCTCGGCGCTCGATGTTTCGGTGCAGGCGCAGGTGTTGAACCTGATGATGGACCTTCAGGCTGACCTCGGCCTGTCGTTCCTCTTCATCAGCCACGACATGGCGGTAGTCGAGCGGGTCTCGCACCAAGTGGCGGTGATGTATCTCGGGCGGATCGTCGAGATCGGCCCGCGCGCCGCTCTGTTCGAAGACCCCCGCCACGACTACACCCGGTCCCTCATGGCGGCAGTTCCCGTCGCCGACCCGCGCCAGCGGCGACTGCGCGAGGACCTCGGCTTCAAGCCGATCGCCTCGCCGGTATTTCCGGTCGGACACCAAACTGCGCCGTCGGAGTATGAGGAAGTCACGCCGGGGCACCTCGTCCTGCGAGGCTGATGGCGGGCGACCGGTGCCGGGCTGCGCTCAGTCGGCTTCCTTCACTGCCGACAGGAACTGCTGCGTGCGTTCGCGCTGGGGACTGTCGAACAGCGCCTTGGGCGGACCCTGCTCCTCGATCCGGCCCCGATAGAAGAAGCAGACGCGGTCCGAGATGTCGCGGGCAAAGCCCATCTGGTGCGTGACCATGAGCATGGTCAGGTTGTGTTCGGCGACAAGGCGACGGATCACGTTCGTCACCTCGCCGATCACTTCGGGATCGAGCGCCGAGGTCACCTCGTCGAAAAGCATCACCTTGGGCCGCATTGCCAGCGCGCGGGCAATGGCGACACGCTGCTGCTGGCCACCCGAGAGGCGCGAGGGGTGCTGGTCCTTTTTTTCGATCATGCCGACCATCTCAAGGAGCTCTTCCGACCGTGCCCGCGCCTCCGACCGGGACAGCCCGAGAACCTGTACCGGTCCCTCCATGCAGTTCTGCAGCGCGGTCATGTGAGGGAAGAGGTTGAAGTGCTGAAAGCACATTCCGATGGAGGACCGCATCCGTCGCAGGTGCCGCTCGTCCGCCGGCACGAGCCGCCCGTTACGCTCCATGTGGGTGAGGGGCTTGCCATCGACATAGATCACCCCGCTATTGATCGTCTCGAGCGTCATCAGCATCCGCAGCACGGTGGTCTTGCCCGAGCCCGAAGGGCCAATGACCGTCACCATCTCGCCCTCTGCCACGTCGAGGTTCAGGTCATCGAGCACCGTGAGAGAGCCGTAGCTCTTCGATACATTCAGGAACCGGACCATCGGGCGGTCGCCCTCTGGCAGTTCCAGCGGATAGTCGGCGAGGTCCATGGCTTCAGAGTCCCAACTTGCGGCGCACCCAGTGCTCGAACAGCCGCACGAGGCCGGCCGCGGGCAGCGAAATGGCGAGGAAGATCACACCGACGAGCGTGAAGGGTTCGAGGAACCGGTAGTTCTCGGACCCGATGGAGTTTGCCGCGTGCATCAGTTCGGCGACGCCGATCACGCTCAGCATCGGGGTGTCCTTGAAGATGCCGACGAGGTAGTTGCCCATCCCGGCGATCGAGGGTGGCAATGCCTGCGGAATGACGATGCGAAGATAGGTGTCGCGGGTCGTGAGGTTGAGCGCGCGGCAGGCCTCCCACTGACCCTTCGGAACCGCCTCGATCCCGGCACGATAGACCTCCGAGAGATAGGCGGCATAGTGCAGCCCGATGGCGATCATGCCGGCCGTCCAGGGCGAGAGGCGAATTCCGAACTGCGGTCCCACATAGAAGACGAAGAAGATCTGCAGGACGAGCGGCGTCGACCGGATGAACTCCACCGTCTCGCGCACTGCGAAAGTCAGCGGCTTCCAGGGCGTCCGCTGCGCCAGCGCAAAAGCAAGGCCCAGCACGACGGCGATGGCGTATCCGATGCCGGCCGCCATCAGGGTGTTGAGCGTGGCCGCGAGGAGACGTGGCAGGATCTCCCAGGTGAACTCCCAGTTCCAGTCGAACCTCATGACCGACCCAGCCTCCGCGCCATGACGCGTTCGAGCCAGCGCATGAAGGGGGTCAGCAGAAAGCGGGCGAGAAGGTAATAGACGATCAGGGCGGTCCCGAAGGCCTGCGCCGAGAGGAAGGTCGAGGCGTTGATCTGCTTGGCCTCGAACATCAGGTCTGCGACCGAGATCAGCGAGACCAGCGCAGTACCTTTCAGAAGCTCGATCAGCAGGTTGCCCCAGGGTGGCAGCATGATCGCCACGGCTTGCGGCAGGATGATCCGGCGCATCCGGCGGGCTGGCGACATGGAAAGGGCATAGGCCGCCTCCCACTGGCCCTTCGGGACCGACTGGATCGCACCGCGCACCAGTTCCGCCCCGTAGGCGCCGACGTTCAGCCCAACCGAGAGGAACCCCGCGGTAAACTTGTCGAGCGTGACGCCAAAGAGCGGTAACACGAAGAAGATCCAGTAGAGCTGGACGAGGAGCGAGGTGCCTCGGAAGAGCTCGATGTAGGCAATCGTGGGCCAGCGGATCAGGCGGCTCCCCGACAACTTTCCGAGGCCAGCCGCCAGCGCGATTGCCACCGCGACAAGCGTGGCGAGCGCGAACTGCGCGGCGGTGACGACCGTTCCGTCGAGGATCCGGCCACCGTATGTCGAAAGGAAGTCCCAGATTGGCATCGGCCGCCCCCGTGCCGTGAATGCGGGGAGCGGCGGTGCCGCCCCCCGGTCGTGATCAGCGGTTGGCGCAGACCCATTCGGTCGTCACGTCGCCCGGAAGCGATGCCTCGCCGTAGCCATAGTCGGCGACTGCGGCCAGCATCTCGGTCGATCCGAGATACTCGGCCTGTGCCGCGTTGAAGGCGTCGACGAAGTCCTGATCGTCCTTGCTGAAGGCGATTCCGGCCCAGTTGATCGAGGCCTCCGGCAAGGCTGACGGGTCGGTCACCTCAAGGGCGCCGCCCGTGCTGTCGGCAAGCTGCTTCATCGTGAAGTAGGTGCCTGCCCCCGCATCGGCGCGACCGGCGCGCACGGCGGCGAGGATCTCGGTGGGCCCCGGGACCTGCATGATGTTCGCCTCTGTCACCGCAGCCGCCTTGGCGGCCTCGATGTTGGAGTAGCCCGCGCCGGTTACCATGACCGCGCCAGCAGCGGCGATCGCTTCATAAGTCTCGACGCCCTTCGGGTTCCCGGCAGCGACCAGGAAGGCATCGCCGACCTTCGCCATCGGTTCGGAGAAGGCCACGTTCTCACAGCGCGAGGACAGGATGTTCATGCCGCCGGTGATGATGTCGAAGCGACCCGCCTGCAGGCCCGGGATCAGTCCGCCCCACTCGGTCTGGACCGGTTCGATGTTTGTGTGGCCCATCTTCGCCAGCACACCGAGCGCATGGACATTGACGAAGCCCTGGGGCTCACCGTTTGCGCCCGGATAGGCGAACGGCACCTCGTTGGCGAATCCGATGCGGATGGGCTGGCCCGCCGCAATCCGGTCCATCAGCGGACCGGCGAGCGCAGCAACCGAGGTTGCGCCAAACGCGACAGCAGCGGCGAGGCTGGTTCTCAGTGATCTTCTCATGCCGTTCTCCCTTGTTGGGCGGACTCGGACGATTGCCGCCGATGCCGCAGTGTTGTGCACATCATTCGCGATCGGCTCGGTCTGTCAAGAAATATCCCTTCCCAAAGCGACGAGGTTCGGCAATTATCCGGCGAAGCGCGCGGAATCTCCGCAGTGATGTACACAAATATTCGGCAACCCCAGGTCACGAGGGCTTCATGGCACGAGCGAACGCTCCCTTCGGCGCAGAGGAATACGCACGTCGCATCGGCAAGACGCGACGCGCGATGGAAACGGCAGGTCTCGACGTCCTGTTTGTCACCGATCCGTCGAATCAGGCCTGGCTGACCGGCTACGACGGCTGGTCGTTCTACGTCCATCAGGGCGTGATCCTCGGGCTCGACGGTGACCCTGTGTGGTGGGGCCGCGGCCAGGACGCCAACGGCGCCCTGCGCACCGTGTGGATGGAGGACGACCACGTTACCGGCTACGCCGACACTTTCGTGCAGTCGACCACAAGCCACCCGATGCAGGACCTCACGGTGCGGCTTTCGGATATGGGCTTCGCCAAGGCGCGGATCGGCGTCGAGATGGAGAACTACTATTATTCGGCCAAGGCGCATGCCGTCCTGGGCGCGGAGCTTCCGAACGCCCGGCTGGTCGATGCCACGGCACTTGTGAACTGGCAGCGCATGGTCAAATCGACCGACGAGATAGAATTCATGCGCAAGGCCGCACGCATCTCCGAGCGGATCGTGACGCTGGGCATCGAGCTTGCGCGTCCTGGGCTACGAAAGAACGAACTCGTGGCCGAAATCACCCGCGCGGGCATACTCGGCGTGGGCGAAGACTGGGGCGACTACCCAGCCATCGTACCCCTCACCCCGTCAGGCGTCGACGCGACCGCTCCGCACCTTACCTGGAATGGCGAGGCCATGAAGACAGGAGAGGCGACCTTCTTCGAGCTTTCGGGATGCTACCGGCGCTATCACGCGCCGCTCTGCCGCACGGTGCACCTCGGCAAGCCGCCTCAGGACATGGTCGACGCCTCGAAAGCGCTGACCGAGGGCCTTGAGGCGGGGCTCGAGGCCGCGCGGCCCGGCAACCGGACTTGCGATGTCGCCAACGCGCTGGCCGCGGCGCTTGAGAAGGTAGGCATCCGACGGTCGGCCCGCTGCGGGTATCCGATCGGGCTGAGCTACCCTCCCGACTGGGGCGAGCGCACCGCGTCGTTCCGGGCGAACGATGAGACGGTTCTCGAACCGGGTATGACCTTCCACTTCATGCCCGGCCTGTGGCTGACCGACTGGGGCCTGGAGACGACAGAGCCGATCCTGATCCGCGAGAGCGGTCCTGCCGAGGCCTTCTGCAACGTCGAGCGCAAGCTCTTCGTGAAGGACTGAGGGCATGGATGCGCTTGGCGCCACGCGCGACCTTCTGGGCGAGCTGATCGCCTTCCCGACGGTCTCTTCCGACAGCAACCTCGCCATGATCGCGCATCTGGCGGGGCGGCTCGAGGCGGCAGGGGCGCGGGTCGAGGTGCACCTGGACCCCTCGGGGCACAAGGCCAATCTGTTCGCCACTCTCGGCCCGGAAGGTGACGGCGGTATTATCCTTTCGGGCCATACCGACGTGGTCCCAGTGGTCGACCAGGACTGGACGTGCGATCCCTTCGCGCTGACGGAGCGGGATGGTCTGCTCTACGGTCGCGGCGCTTGCGACATGAAGGGGTTCATCGCGGCAGCCGTCGCGATGGCACCGCGCTTCGCGGAAGCCGTTCGTGACCGGCCGCTCCACTTCGCCTTTACCCATGACGAGGAAGTCGGCTGCCTCGGCGCACAAGCGCTCGCGGCGACGCTGCGCGCCAGGGGCGTCCGACCCTCGGTGGCTATCGTGGGTGAGCCGACTTCGATGCGGATCATCGAAGGACACAAGGGCTGCTACGAGTACACGACGCACTTCACCGGACTGGAAGGGCATGGGTCCGCGCCCGAGCTGGGCGTCAACGCGGTGGAATATGCGGTGCGATATGTCGCGCGGCTGATCGAACTTAAGGAGGCGCTCAGGCAACGGGCCCCGTCCGGAGGCCGCTTCGATCCGCCCTGGACCACGATAAACACTGGTGCGCTTGTTGGTGGACATGCGCACAACGTGATCCCCGGAAAGGCGCGCATCGACTGGGAGATGCGCCCGGTCCAGGCGGGCGACGCCGATTTCGTCAAGGACGACCTCCGACGCTTCTGTGCGCAGACACTGATCCCAGAGATGCGCGCGATCTCGCCCGAAGCCGGCATCGTGACCGAGACGATAGGGGAGGTCGATGGGCTCGAACCGGCAGACGAGAACGAGGCCAAGCGGATCGTCATGGAACTGACCGGGGCCAACGGCGCTGAGCTGGTGCCGTTCGGCACCGAGGCAGGCATATTCCAGGCCCTCGGGATGTCCGCCGTGATATGCGGGCCCGGTTCGATCGAACAAGCCCACAAGCCCGACGAGTACGTCTCGCTCGATCAGTTGTCGCAGTGCCTCGCGATGCTGGATCGGCTTGGCGCGAAGCTCGCCACCTGACCCATGCGGCAGGCTGTGCCAGCAACCCCGTCGGCAAACGCGCAGTTCTGGCGCGCCGCGCCGTTCGTCTTCGTGCTGTTCTGGTCGGGCGGCTACAGCTTTGCAAAGCTGGGCCTCGCCCACGCTGAACCGATGACCCTGCTCGCGATGCGCTATGGTCTTGCGGTCGTGGCGCTCGCACCGTTTCTCCTGCGGCGCGGCATTGACTGGCCGCACAACCGGCGCCACTGGGCAGCGCTCGCGTTCACAGGATTTCTGATCCAGTGCGTCTACTTCGGCCTTGCCTACCTCGCGATGAAGCGCGGCATGAACGCAAGTACGGCTGCAATCATAATGGCGCTTCAACCGATGCTCGTGGCGACCCTTGCACCCCTAGCCGGCGTGGGCCGGCCGGAGCGATGGGTCTGGCCGGGCCTTGCGCTCGGCTTTCTCGGGGTGCTCCTTGTCATCCTGGCCGGCGACTCCCTCGGCCCGAGCCCTGCCGTCGCGGTGCTGCTCGCCTTCGCGGCGCTCTGCGGGATTACGGGTGCAACGCTTTTCGAGAAGTGGCACGGGACAAGAACCGATCCCGCGGTCGGCGGCATTGTCCAGTATATGGTCGGCTTCGCCGTTCTGATGCCGGTGGCCGCCGCAACCGAGAGCCTTTCGGTGGACTGGCACCCTGAGCTTGTCATCGCGCTCGCCTATCTGGTCGTCGCGAACTCGATCATCTCGGTCGGACTCTACATCGCGCTTCTGCAACGCGGCGATGCCACGCGGATCTCGGCGCTGCTATATCTTGTTCCGCCGCTGGCCCTCTTCGTTGCCTGGGTTATCCTCGGGGAAACGATGACGGCGCTGTCTCTTGCGGGTTTTGCGCTTTGCGTCCTGGGCGTTTACATCGTCCATCGGAAGACGACTTGAGGAGAGGCGGCAGATGAACGTCGAGTGGGTCGGGATCACGGGCAGCGCGCGCGACCGGTTCGAGCGGATGCATGACGAGATCCGCACAAGGATCTGCCTGCTCGACTATGCGCCTGGCACGCGCCTGTCGGAGGAGGCTCTGGCAGCCGAGTTCGGGATCAGCCGGACGCCTCTGCGCCGCGTGCTGGCGCGGCTCGAAAGCGAAGGGTTGCTGCAGTCCGTTCACGGCGTAGGAACTTTCGTGACGGATGTCGAGATCGAGGAACTGGCCCAGACCTACCGGCTTCGGCTTGAACTTGCGGAACTGACCGGAAAGCTGCACCCGATTCCGCCTGATGCCGCGCTCTGGGCGGAGTTCCGGGCGCTCTCGGCACGTTCGAAGTCATTGCTCCTGGATCCCGAGCCTCGCCGTTTCGCCCAGGTGAACATGGAGTTCTTCCGGGCGCTTCTGCGGCTGACGACGAACGAACCGCTCCGCGAGATCAGCGAGCGGCTGTACTTCCAGACCACGCGGATCTGGTTGAAGTCGGTCTTCGCCTCGCGGATCGACCTTCGCGACGAGGTGGACATCTTCGACCGGGAGGTCGACGACATCCTCCGTGCGCTCGAGGTTGGCGATCTGCACGCCGCTGCGCTGATCCAGCGGGCACACATCTCGATGAGCTTTCAGCGGATGCTGAAGGGGGCACCCCCCCGGACCGTCTGATCGGGCCGGGGAGGCGACTTTCACTAGCCTAGAACCTCGGCTACAGCGGCGGCCGTCTTTCCAGCGACCTCGTCGGCCTCCGCGCGGGTCAGGCAGAAGGGAGGCGCAAACCCCAGGATATCGCCCTGCGGCATAGCGCGCGCTATGACACCACGCGAGAGAAGTGCCGCCGCCACCTGCGGCCCGATCTTCCGCGCCGGTTCATAGTAGGTCCGCGTCTGGCGGTCCTCAACGAACTCGACCGCGGCCAGCAGACCCTCGCCCCGGACATCGCCCACGTGGGGATGGTGGGCAAGGGCGGCGCGGAGCGCGGCGTTGAAGTAGGCGCCCACTTCGCCAGCCGCTTCGACGAGCTTCAATTCGTCGATCAGCCGGAGGTTCGCCACGCCCGCCGCTGCGGCAATCGGGTGCGCCGAATAGGTCCAGCCGTGACCGATCGGGCCGTTCTCGTCGGTGCCTTGCTCCAGCACTGCCCAGACCTTGTTCGATATGATCGAGCCCGACAACGGCGCGTAGGCTGAGGTGAGGCCCTTGGCGATCGTGATGATGTCCGGCTCGATTCCGTAGTGCGTGGAGCCGAACATCGTGCCAAGGCGTCCGAAGCCCGTCACCACCTCGTCTGCGATCAGCAGGATGTCGTGGCGGCGCAGCACCTCCTGGATCGCGGGCCAGTATCCGGCCGGCGGCGGGACGATGCCCCCGGTTCCAAGCACCGGCTCGCCGATGAAGGCGGCGATTGTGTCGGCGCCCTCGCGGGCTATTATCGCCTCCAGCTCCGCCACGCAGTGCGTCACGAAGGCGATTTCGTCCATCGCAATGTCGGGCCTGCGGAAGTAGTAGGGCGCCTCGGTATGGAGAACCTGCGGGAAAGGCAGGTCGAACTTCCGGTGGAAGAGCTCGAGTCCGGTCAGCGACCCGGTCATCAACCCCGACCCGTGATAGCCGCGCCAGCGGCTGATGATCTTCTTCTTCTCGGGTCGGCCGAGGATGTTGTTGTAATACCAGACGAGCTTGACGTTGGTCTCGTTGGCGTCGGAGCCCGAGAGGCCGAAGTAGACCTTCGACATGTTGGCAGGCGCCCGGTCGATGACCATTTTCGCAAGCGTGATGCTGGCCTCGGTCCCGTGGCCCACATAGGCGTGGTAGTAGGCCAGTTCATGCGCCTGCGCGGCGATGGCCTCGGCAATCTCGGTCCGGCCGTAACCCACGTTCACGCAGTAGAGCCCCGCGAAGGCGTCGAGCAGCCTTGTTCCGTTGCGGTCCTCGATATGGCAGCCGCTGCCGCCCGTCACGATCCGATTTGGAACGTTGCCCCGGGCGAACTCGGCAAGGTGCGTCGAGGGATGGAAAAAGGACTCGCGATCCCAGGCGTCGAGTTGGTCGTTCTTCAGCATGTCGGCTCTCTCCAAGGGACGCGCAGGACGTTGCCTGATCGGGTCCGGTCATTCTCGTTTCGGTCTCAGGCCCAGTCGCGGCAGACGTATTTCAGCTCCATGAACTCCTGCATCCCGAGCCGCGCGCCCTCGCGTCCGAGCCCGGATTGCTTGGTGCCCCCGAAGGGGATCGGCGCGCCCGTGACCTTGGTGCGGTTCACGGCCACCATGCCGTACTGGAGCGCGCGGCTCATCCGGTAGATCCGGCGCGGATCGAGCGAATGGAGGTAGGCCACCAGCCCGTATTCGCTGTCGTTCGCACGCGCCACAACCTCGTCCTCGCTGTCGAAAGGTGTGATCGGAGCGACGGGACCAAAGGTCTCCTCGTGCATGATCCGGGCCGCGTCGGGAACGTCGAGAAGGACCGTCGGCGCGTAGAAGAGTGGCCCGAGCGGCAGCCGGTGCCCGCCGCAGGCCAGCCGCGCGCCAAGGGCGAGGGCGTCGGCCACATGGGCTTCCTGCTTGGCGATGGCCCCTTCGTTCATCAGCGGGCCGATATCGGGGTCATCGAGGCCGGGGCCGATGTGCAGGGCCTTTGTGGCGGCGACAAACTTCTCGCAGAAAGCGGCGTAGACCGGGCGCTCGACGTAGATGCGGTTCGCGCCAAGGCAGTCCTGCCCCGACGTGGCGAACTTGGCCTTGATCGTCTCGGCCACCGCATGGTCGAGGTCGCAGCCCTTGAACACGATCACCGGCGCGTGGCCGCCCAGTTCCAGCACGAGGCGCTTCACGGTATCGGCACACTGCCGGTAAAGGAGGCGGCCGACTTCCGTCGAGCCGGTGAAGGAAAGGGCGCGCACCCGGGTATCGGTTGTCCAGGGTCGGACAATCGTGGGGGCCTCGCCCGTCACCACGTTGATCACTCCGGGCGGGATGCCGGCGCGTTCGGCGAGTTCGGCAAGCGCGGTGGCGGAGAAAGGCGTCTCGATACTGGGATGGGCGACTACGGTGCATCCCGCGGCGAGCGCCGCCGCGGCCTTGCGAGTCAACATCGCGCTGGGGAAGTTCCATGGAGTGATGAGCGCGGCGACCCCCACGGGTTCGAGCCACAGCTCGACCTCGGCGTCGGGGAGGTGCGAGGTGACGCCCTCGACGTTCGGGCGCTTGGCCTCCTCGGCATAGTACTCGACGAAGCTTGCGGCATAGTCGATCTCGCCCCGCGCCTCCGAGATCGGCTTGCCCTGCTCGAGCACCATGATGCGCGCCAGATCCTCGGCATGAGCGACGATCAGGTCGAACCAGCGCCGCAGCGCGGCCGACCGCATCTGCGGCACCGCCCGCGACCAGCCAGGAAAGGCTACCTGTGCCGCGTCGACGGCGGCGGCACTGTCGGCCGCCGTGAGGCAGGCGATGTCGCCAAGGGCGGCGCCCGTGGCGGGGTCTGACACGGGGCGGGTCGTGTCGCCAGAGCCGCCCGTCCACTTGCCGCCGACGTAGGAAAAACTGCGCACGAGCCGCTTGTCCTCGATCTCGCTGCACGCCGAAAGGGCGGTATCAGTCATGTGTTGGTCCCCGTTCCTGGATGACCGTCACAGGATAGCTGTCCCTCGAGGAGACCGGGTCTGTTCTGGCGCTAGAGTGCAGACCGTTCGGTCCGCAGGGCCGGGGCAGGGGAGAGGAATCCTCTCCTACCGGACGAGGAGGGAGAAGGGTGGCGCAGACGGCGGCTTGACCGACTTGGTCACGATGTAGGTGAAGTAGCGCGCCAGCCCGATGCGCGCATCGAGCATGTTGTCCACGAGTCGCTGATAGGCGTCGATGTCCCGCGCGACGATCTGGAGCAGGTAGTCGAACCCGCCACCAAGCGCCCAGCACGCCGTGACCTCCTCATAGCGCTGCACGGCCGCCTCGAAGGCACGGAAGCTCTCGGCGGTGTGGTCGCGCAGTTCCGCCGCCACGAAGACTGTCACCGAGGGGCCAAGCTTCTTCAGGCTTATCCGGGCGTGATAGCCTTCGATCAGGCCGGCATCCTCGAGGCGCTTCAGCCGGTTCCAGCATGGAGTAGGCGAGAGGCCGACACGCTCTGCAAGCGCGGTCTTCGACAATCGCCCTTCCGCCGCGAGGGCCTGCAGGATGGCGATGTCCCGGTCATCGAGTGCGATCATGGCATCAAACCACCGTCGGACCGACGGGCGTTTCGGTCAGGACCTCCACACCACCCGGTCCAAGAAGCACGCAGTTGGACAGGAAGAAGTCTCCCAACCCTGTGCCCATCAGCCAGCTCAGGATGTGAAAGCTCATCCCCGTCTCGATCCGCAGGTCGGAGTCGTGGCGCAAACCGGTGACGCTGTTGCCTCCAGTCCAGGATGGCGGGACCCCGATACCGACGAGATAGCCGCAGTGGTGGCGTCTGTAGTGCGCAAGACCTGCAT
>CAZOHN010000081.1:0-2895 GCA_964579325.1 uncultured Rhodobacterales bacterium | reverse complement strand
GTGGTGTGCTCCTCTCCCAGGCGTGCATCGGGCCGGATGAAGGGGCCGAAGCCAGGAGGATTGCCGCCCGCCCGGGTCATGGCTGCAAGCGCTTCGGCCGCGACGTCGACCTCGCGCGCACCCTCACCGATTGCGGCGATGGCGGCGGCGGTTGCGGCATCCGAGGCGCGCGCGGCCTGCCGCAGAAGGCTCATCTCCTCGCTGCTCTTGATCCGGCGGCGGGCATCGGAGAGCCCGGAGATGTCGATGAACTCCGCCCTCGGAACGCCGGACCGCAGGGTTCTCCCCGCCAGCGCCGACAGCCCGGCCCCCTGTTCCTCAATGCCGACGGCGAAGCCCCGCGATGACCTCGCACCTCCACGACGCGTCGCCGCGTCGAGCAGCCCAATCAGCTTGCCCACCGCCGTCTCGCTGTCGGAATGGCCCTCGAAGCGCGCGTTCCTGACCTGCGTCTCGATCGTGACCCGTTCCATCGCCCGCGTGATCAGGGTCATCTCTCCGTCCAGAGGGACGACAAGATGGTGCGGGGCGAAGTATCCCCAGTGGTCGAGGCCGGTCAGGTAGAAGACGCTTTCGGGAACCGAGAAGACGGCGATGTCGAGCCGCCTCTCGGCCATGTCTTCACGGATCGCCGACAGCCTTCGCCCCAGTTCGGCATCCGAGAAGGGATTGCGGTGCATCCTGTCAGACCTCGATGGAGATGCCCGCTTCACCCAGCCGGGCGAAGACATGGCTGGCGATGGCGGTATCCTGCGCGCCGGTTCCGGTGAGGTCGCAGATCGTGCAGCCGGAGCGGTCGGCCAGCGGCCTGTGAACGAAGCCGCCGAGTTCCGGCGGCGTCACCCCCTTCAACAGGCCGGCGGCGCGCGCTGCCTCAAGCTCACCGGAGGTCTCGCACTGGCTGACCCGGTCGCAGACGTAGAGGTCGGCGGCGGCGAGTGCCCGGGGCTCGATTTCACACTTCCCGGCCTGGTCCGACCCCATTGCCGTTACCAGGAGATTCGGATGGAGCCACTCTGCCATCACCAGAGGGGTCCTCGAAGGCGTGGTGGTCACGACGAGCTGGCTTTCGCGCACTAGCCGCTCGGGACTGGCGCAGACCTCTGCCTCGACCTGCAGGGTGTCGGAAAGCTCGGCCGCGCAGGCGGCTGCCTTGTCCGTGTCCCGGCCCCAGACCAGCAGGCGGGAGAAAGGCCGCACCAAGTGCGCGGCCTGCATCTGTAGCCGTGCCTGAACGCCGGTACCCAGCACACCTGCCGACTCGACGGTTTCCGGTGCGAGAAGCCGGGCCGCGACCGCCCCGGCGGCCGCTGTGCGGATGTCCGTCAGATAACCGTTGTCGAGAAATACGGCCTGCACGAGGCCGGTGCGGGCCGAAAGCAGGATCATCAGGCCGTTGAGGGAGGGCAGGCCGATTTTCGGGTTGTCGAAGAACCCTGGTGAAACCTTGATCGCAAAGCCATCGAAGCCGGGTATCCAAGCGGTCTTAACGTCGACCTCGCCGTGCGCGTCGGCCAGCTCCATCGACAGGATCGGCGGCATCACCACCGCCCCCGACGCAAGCGCCGCGAAGGCGCTTTCGATCACGTCGATGGTCTCGAGATCGAGCCGCACGACCTTGCGCAGCTCTGCCTCGGTCACGATGCGGATGTCATGCGGCATAGGGCGTTCCCTTGATGGTCAGGTCGCCGAGCTGGATGTCCTGTCCGGTGACGACGCGCGTGAACAGGTCCATGTCGAGGTTGCGCCCGGTGATCACCGTTGCTGTCGGGCCGCGTGGCACGACCTTGCCCGAGAGGCAGGCGGCGAGCCCGACGACGCAGGCTCCCTCCGCGACGATCCGGTCCTCGTAGTAGAGCACCTGCAGGGCGTGATAGATCTCCCCCTCGGTGACGAGGATGGTCTCGTCGAGCAAGTTGCGGCAGAGCGGAAACGACAGCCGGTTCGACATCCCGATTCCACCGCCGAGCGAGTCGGCGAGGGAGGGGACCTCCTCGACCTCGATCGGCCGGCCGGCGGCGATGGACAGGTGCATCGCAGCGCCCCGGTCCATCGAGATGCCCGTCAGTCGGATCGACGGGCGGATCGCGCGTGCCGCCACTGCGATGCCCGCCGCCAGTCCGCCACCCGAAAGAGGAATCAGCAGGTGGTCAAGGTCGGGGCGTGCCAACAGCATTTCCAGCCCGATGGTCCCCTGGCCGGCGATGACCAGCGGGTCATCGAACGGTGAGATCTCGATCAATCCCTCGGCCGCCACTAGGCGCCGGCTTTCAGAAAGGGCGTCGTCCTGAGACCGACCGCAGATGTGTACCTCAGCGCCGAGCGCACGGATCCCCTCGACCTTGGCCCGAGGAACCAGTTCAGACATGCAGATCACGGCGCGCACGCCGCGCGCGCGCGCGGCGAAGGCCACACCCCGGCCATGGTTGCCAGTCGAGCAGCAGGTGACGCCGGTCGTGCCCTCAGGCAGTGCGCGGACGGCGTTGAGCGCACCTCGCAGTTTGAAAGCGCCAATTGGCTGCATGTTCTCCAGCTTCAGGAGAAAGTCCTGGCCGATCCGGGAGGACATGAACGGCGAGGGCACGAGCGGCGTGCCGTCAGCCACTCCACGAAGTGCGCGGCGGGCAGACAGGATGTCGGAAAGCGTGACGGTCATGCTCGATTCGTCCTGGGCGCCCCTGCGTAGTTGTGCACATCAATGGGAATCCGTCCCGTGGTCAAGGGGCCTCGATGCCGAATCGCGTCGGCCCGGTCGGACGGCCTGACAAGAGCCTCGAACTCGCCGACATGGTCAACGAGGTTCCCGTCGCAATGTCAGGGCGGCGTGACCGACGGCTTCCCGGTGAAGTTTCGGTTGCCGAGGGCGAGGTCGACCACGCTGACTTCGAGGGGGGT
>CAZOHN010000080.1:7543-14665 GCA_964579325.1 uncultured Rhodobacterales bacterium | reverse complement strand
AGCGCGAGGCGGCGGGGTTGTCGCCGTCGATGTTGCCGAAGTTGCCCTGCCCGTCCACGAGCGGGTAGCGCATGTTGAAGTCCTGCGCGAGCCGCGCCATCGCATCGTAGATCGCGGCATCGCCGTGGGGGTGGAAGTCGCCCATCGTGTCGCCGGCGATCTTGGCGGACTTCAGGAACCCGCCGGTGGCGGTGAGCCGGAGCCGCCGCATGGCGAAGAGGATGCGCCGGTGCACGGGCTTGAGCCCGTCGCGGGCATCGGGCAGCGCGCGGTGCATGATGGTGGAGAGCGCATAGGTCAGGTAGCGCTCGCCGATGGCGCGGGAGAGCGGTTCGGAGAATTCCTGCGGTTCGAGCGGCGGTCCGCCGGTGGCATCGGTCATGGCCGTGGGTTTAGTCGGCGCGGAGTCAGCGGTCCAGCGGGTTTCGCTTCGACGGGGATTGCCCGATCGCGGGACGCGCGCCAGTCTGCCGGAAAACTATACAGCCGGGAGGATCAACATGGGACTGCAGCACACGCTCGATGAGGCATTGGCAAACGGACGGGTGCCCTACGTGGTGGGCATGACCGGGCGCGCCGGTGGCGTGACCTTCGAGGGCGCGGCCGGCGATGCGGCACAAGGGCGCACAGCGGCGACCGACACGGTGTTCCGCATCTTCTCGATGACCAAGGCGATCGGATCGACGGCCGCGATGATCCTGATCGACCGCGGACAACTGAGCATGGAGACCCCGGTGGAGGAGGTTCTGCCGGAGTGGGCGGACTTACGGGTGCTGGAGGGCTGGGACGGCGACACGCCCAGGCTGCGTGCTCCGCGGGAGAAAGCGACCGCGCGGCACCTCGCCACGCACACCTCGGGACTGGAATACGAGTTCTGGAACGCTGACTGTGCTGGGTATCTCGGACGGACCGGTCACCCGTCGATCCTGGCGGGGACACGCGCCGCGATGCGCTACCCGCTGATGACCGACCCCGGCACGCGCTGGGGCTACGGACCCTCGATCGACTGGCTCGGACTGATGGTCGAGCGGATCAGCGGGCAGCGGATCGACGCGTTCCTGAAGGAGAACCTCTTCGAGCCGCTCGGCATGGCCGACACCGACGTGGAGGTACAGGCCCACATGGCGCCGCGGCTGGCCGAGGTGAAGGCAAGGGGCGAGGATGGGACCTTCGGGGACTTCGCGCTGGCACCGCCGTCGAACCCGGAGGTTTACGGGATGGGGCACGCCCTTTACTCGACGCCCTCCGACTACATGCGTTTCCTGCGCATGATCCTGAATCGCGGGGCGCTCGATGGCGCGCGGGTGCTGTCCGAGGCGGCCGTCGCGGCGATGTGCGCCGACCAGATGCAAGGGCTGGCGTTCGAGCGCATGGTGACCGCCGCACCGCCCGTGACGGCAGACTTCGACCCCTTCCCGAGCACGCGGGTGACCCATGGCTTCGCCTTCATGCGCAACGAGGCCGATATTGCAGGGCGGCGGCGGGCAGGGTCGCTCTCCTGGGCGGGGGTGCTCAACACCCACTACTGGATCGACCCGGCCTCGGACCTCTGCGGGCTGATCATGACCCAGACGCTGCCCTTCGTGGAACCGCCGTGGATGGAGGCCTACGCCGACTTCGAACGCGCTGCCTACGCCGCCTGACGCCCCTTGCCGGCCCGGTAGCCGCCGGGCAGGGTGCGCCCGGCGACGAAGGGGCAGAAAAACGATGGCGCAGAAGACGATTCTCATCACCGGCTGCTCCTCCGGCATCGGATACGATGCCGCGCACGGCCTGCAACAACGTGGCTGGAGGGTGCTGGCGACCTGCCGCAAGCCGGAGGACTGCGCGCGGCTGGAGGCGGAGGGGCTGGAGAGCTTCCCTCTGGACTATGCCGACGAGGGATCGGTTTCGGGGGCGGTGGACGAGGCGCTGTCGCGGACCGGGGGCACGCTGGATGCGGTGTTCAACAACGGGGCCTTCGCCTGCCCCGGCGCGGTCGAGGACCTGCCTCGGGGCGCGCTCCGCGAAGTGTTCGAGACCAACCTCTTCGGCGTGCACGACCTGACCCGCCGGGTGATCCCGGCGATGCGGGCGCAGGGGCATGGGCGGATCGTCAACTGCTCGTCCGTGCTGGGCTTCGTGCCGATGCGGTGGCGCGGGGCTTATGTCGCGTCGAAGTACGCGATGGAGGGGCTGACCTCGACGCTCAGGATCGAGATGCGGGACACGCCGCTCAAGGTGATCCTGATCGAGCCCGGGCCGATTACCAGCCGGATCCGGGCGAACTCGGTCCCGCATTTCGAGCGGTGGATCGACTGGGAGGCGTCAGCCCGCGCAGACCAGTATCGCGCGACGCTGCTGAAGCGTCTTTACGAGAAGCGCGGGCCGGACCGGTTCGAGCTGCCGCCCGCGGCGGTGACGGCTGTGCTGGCGAAGGCGCTGGAAGCGGCAAGCCCGCGGCCACGCTACCGCGTCACGACTCCCACCCATGCAATGGCTCTGCTGACGCGCGTGCTGCCCGGCCGCGCGCTGGATTGGGTGCTTTCGCGTGGATGACGCGATTTTTCCTTCGCTTTCCGCGCCCGCACGCCTAGATGACGCCGACACCGACAACGAGGCCCGCAGATGCTTTCCGATCCCCTGTTCATCCTTGCCGCGCTCGCCTGCCTGGCGGTCGTGGCCATACTCGGCTTCGGAATCGGCGGATTCGGCAAAAGCGGCGAGGCGGGGGGGAAGCAGTCGAACCGGCTGATGCAATACCGCATCGGGGCGCAGCTGGTGGCGGTGCTGTTCATCGTCCTGCTCGTCTACATGCGCCGGCAGGGAGGTTGAGCCATGGTGGTCCTGAACCGCATCTACACCAAGACCGGGGACGCGGGCGAAACCTCGCTGGGCAATGGTGCGCGGGTCGCCAAGCACGTGCTGCGGGTGCAGGCCTACGGGACGGTGGACGAGACCAACGCCACGCTGGGCCTCGCACGGCTGCATGCGGGCGGAGAGATGGACGCGGCGCTGGCGCGCATCCAGAACGACCTCTTCGACCTCGGAGCCGACCTCTGCCGGCCCGAGATGGAGCGGGACAACGAGGCGGGCTACCCGGTCCTGCGGATCGTCGCGACGCAAGTGGACCGGCTGGAAGCCGAGATCGACGCCTTCAACGCGCGGCTTGAGCCCCTGCGGTCTTTCATCCTGCCGGGCGGCACGGGACTAGCGGCGCATCTGCACCTGTGCCGCACAGTGAGCCGCCGGGCCGAGCGGCTGACGGTGGAACTCGCGACCGAGGAAGCGGTGAACGAGCACGCCGTGAAGTATCTCAACCGGCTCAGTGACTGGTTCTTCGTCGCCGCCCGCATCGCCAACGACGAAGGCCGCGACGACGTTCTTTGGGTTCCGGGTGCGAACCGGTGAGGTGGCAGGGTCTGGCGGGCTGAAGCCCGGCCCCAATACCCCTCTTGCGACCCGGCCTGCGACCCGGCCTACGGACCCTTCGGCGCTACATCCGGCGAGGCTTCTTCCCAGAGTTCGATCGGGTTGCCTTCGGGGTCGTGGATTCGGGCGAAACGTCCTATGCCGGCCATTGCGGTTTCGTGGCTGACCGCGATGCCCGCCTCGCGGAGGCGCACCGTGATTGCGTCGAGGTCGCGCACGCGGAAGTTCAGCATAAAGGCGCGGTCGCCGGCGAAGTAGTCGGTGCCGGCGGGAAATGGCGCGAGCACGGTCGGGCCGGCCTCCTGCCTCCACGGCTGCGCGGCGGTATCGGCGGGCACTGGCACAACGCCGAGGTGGCGGTCGTACCAGTCCGCGAGCGTCGCGGGATCGCGCGCCCGGAAGAAGAAACCGCCGATCCCCGTAACGCGCTCCATCCGTCCGCTCTCCGCTGCCCAGAGAACTGCAGCGTAGCACAGGTCGAATGGGAACGTGGCGTCGGGCGACCCCCTTGCGTCGATTTTGCGCTGTTTCCCATGCTCCGGTGCCGCTAAGTAACCGGCCAGTGCATTCGAAGGAGAGACGCGGATGAAGGTTCTGGTGCCTGTCAAGCGCGTGATCGACTACAACGTGAAGGTTCGCGTGAAGGCGGACGGGAGCGGGGTCGATCTTGCGAACGTGAAGATGTCGATGAACCCGTTCGACGAGATCGCGGTCGAGGAGGCGATCCGGCTGAAGGAGGCCGGGAAGGCCGAGGAGATCATCGTGGTCTCGATCGGCGTGAAGCAGGCCCAGGAGACGCTGCGGACGGCGCTGGCGATGGGCGCGGACCGGGCGATCCTGATCGAGGCGGCATCGGACGTGCATACCGACATCGAGCCGCTCGCGGTGGCAAAGCTTCTCAAGGCCGTGATCGACGCCGAGGCGCCGGGGCTGGTGCTCTGCGGCAAGCAGGCGATCGACAATGACATGAACGCCACGGGCCAGATGCTCGCGGCGCTCACGGGCTGGGCGCAGGCGACGTTTGCCTCCAAGCTCGAGATCGGCGACGGCCATGCCACGGTTACGCGCGAGGTCGACGGCGGCCTTCAGACCATCAGGGTGACGATGCCCGCCATCGTGACGGTGGACCTGCGCCTGAACGAACCGCGCTATGCCTCGCTGCCCAACATCATGAAGGCGAAGAAGAAGCCGCTGGAGGAGAAGACGCCGGCCGACTACGGGGTCGATGTGACGCCGCGGCTGAGCGTGGTGAAGACGGTCGAGCCCGCGGGCCGCAAGGCGGGGGTCAAGGTGGGCTCGGTCGCGGAACTGATCGCGAAGCTCAAGGACGAGGCGGGGGTACTCTGATGGCCGTTCTTCTTCTTGCGGAAGTGACCGATGGCGAGCTGATGCTCGATGCCACCGCCAAGGCGGTGACGGCGGCGGGGATGCTGGGCGAGGTGACGCTCCTCTGCGCCGGCGCGCGGGCGGCGCACGCGGCCGAGGCGGCGGCGAAGATCGCCGGTGTGGCGAAGGTGCTGGTGGCCGAGGATGCCTCGCTGGGGCATCGGCTCGCGGAACCGACCGCAGCGCTGATCGTGTCGCTGGCGGGCGGATATGATCACATCTTGGCCCCGGCGACGACGGACGCCAAGAACGTGCTGCCCCGCGTGGCGGCGCTTCTGGACGTGATGGTGATCTCGGATGTCTCGGGGATCGTAGATGGATCGACCTTCGAGCGTCCGATCTATGCCGGCAACGCCATCCAGACCGTGAAGTCGTCGGACGGCAAGAAGGTCGTCTCGGTGCGGACCACGGCCTTCGAGGCGGCGGGTGCAGGCGGGCCGGCTCCCGTCGAGACGGTCGCGGTGCCGGGAAACCCGGGCCTGAGCGAGTGGGTCGAGGACAAGGTTGCGGCGTCGGACCGGCCGGAACTGACCTCGGCCGGGATCGTTGTCTCGGGCGGGCGCGGCGTGGGGTCGAAGGAGAGCTTCGACCTGATCGAGAAGCTCGCCGACAAGCTGAACGCGGCGGTCGGCGCGTCCCGCGCGGCGGTCGATTCGGGCTATGCGCCGAACGACTGGCAGGTCGGCCAGACCGGCAAGGTGGTGGCGCCCGCGCTTTACGTCGCCGTGGGCATCTCGGGCGCGATCCAGCACCTCGCGGGGATGAAGGACAGCAAGGTCATCGTCGCGATCAACAAGGACGAGGAGGCCCCGATCTTCCAGGTCGCCGACTACGGCCTCGTTGCCGACCTCTTTACCGCCGTCCCGGAGATGATCGAGAAGCTCTAAGGACTGTCGGCACGATCGAGCGGAGCGGCGGCCCTAGACGGGCCGCCGTTTCAGCTCGGCAGGATCGCGGTCAGCGCCTCGGCAAGCCGCGACGCGGCCTCCCGGTGAACGGCGATCCCAGGCGTGCAGGCGGCCGCGGCCTCGTCGACCGGCTGGAACACCATTCCGCTGGTGCCCATGGCCCGGGCCTCGGGGCTGGAGACCACCTCGACCACGGTAGCGACCGAGGGGCGCAACTCCTCGATCATCGATCGGGTGACGAAGAGCGGATCGGACCAGAGAATTCCGGCCTCGTCCGCCTCGTCGGGACTGTGGTCCGCGATCCAGAGAAGGATGCGCTTGCCACGTGCCGCCGCGAGGAGCTGGCGCATCCGGGCCACCCAGGCTGACCGGATCTCGGCGACGACTTCCGCGAACCTGTCGGGCCCGACCTCGTGGAGCGTGGCGAGGAGGTGCCGCGTGAAGTTGAACTCGGTGAAGTCCACCTCGGGGTAGCGCGCCTTGAGCGCAGGCGCGGCCCGCAGGAAGCGGTCGTTGCGGCGCGGATGCACTGCATAGAATCGGTTCGTCATGTTCTGCGCGCCCATGACCTGAACGACGGTCACGGCCGCGCTTCCGCAGAGATCGTGGACCACCGGATCGCCCAGGAATACATCCGGACCCGCATTGACGAACCCGAGGTTGACCAGCCGCAGCCCTGTGGCGTCCTCGACGAGGGCGGGATAGGGCCGTTCGACAAAGCGGCCATAGGTCTCGCTGCCGCCGATCACCGCGACGTAGGGCGGCGCGAGATCGCGGACCGGACCGCGAAACACCAGTTTCGACGCCCCATACCGGCATGGAGAATAGTCAAGGACATCCCTGTCCTGACGGACATAGCTCATTGCACCCACCTGCACTTCGATTCACCCGAGGGGGAGAATCGCGCGATGAAGTTGCCAAAGGGCTAAAGCGGCAATTCGACCGATCCCGTCGGTCCCGCACGGGCTTGCACCCTCGCGTCCGGCGCGCCTATGGTCGCGGGCGCAAGCCGAAAGGACAGGACAGATGGACATTCGCTCGGTCGGGGTGGTGGGTGCGGGCCAGATGGGCAATGGCATCGCACATGTCCTGTCGCTGGCCGGGTACGACGTGCTTCTGACGGACATTTCGGAAGAGGCGCTGAAGCGTGCGCTGGATCTGATCGACCGCAACATCGAACGGCAGGTATCGCGCGGCAAGGTGTCGGCCGAGGACAAGGCGGCCGCGCTGGCCCGGATCCGCACGACAGTCACGCTGACCGACCTCGGCGCCTGCGATCTCATCATCGAGGCGGCGACCGAGCGCGAGACCGTGAAGGCCGCGATCTTCGAGGACCTCGTGCCGCACCTCAAGCCGCACACGATCCTGACCTCGAACACCTCGTCCATCTCGATCACGCGGCTGGCGAGCCGCACCG
>CAZOHN010000080.1:0-7533 GCA_964579325.1 uncultured Rhodobacterales bacterium | reverse complement strand
GGTGCCGGTTATGCAGCTCGTCGAGCTGATCCGCGGCATAGCGACCGACGAGCCGACCTACAAGGCCTGCCTGTCGGTGGTGGAGCGGCTGGGCAAGACCGCGGCGATGGCCGAGGACTTTCCGGCCTTCATCGTGAACCGCATCCTGATGCCGATGATCAACGAGGCGGTCTACACCCTCTACGAGGGCGTGGGGTCGGTGAAGTCGATCGACGAGAGCCTCAAGCTGGGTGCGAACCATCCGATGGGGCCCCTGGAACTTGCGGATTTCATCGGGCTGGATACCTGCCTCGCGATCATGAACGTGCTGCACGACGGGCTGGCGGATACCAAGTACCGTCCCTGCCCGTTGCTGACGAAGTACGTCGAGGCGGGATGGCTGGGCCGCAAGACCCAGCGGGGGTTCTACGACTATCGCGGCGACGTGCCGGTGCCGACCCGCTGAATCGGGTCCATCCCACCGTCACGCAGCGACAGAGTGCGTTCGCGCAGCCAAGCCATGAAGGCGCGCGGGTTGTCCATCCAGGGCTCGATCTCGTCGCGACCGATGGGCTCGCCGATCGACGGGGCCTGCGGGCGGCGCAGCGACTTCTTCACCTCGTAGAGCAGAAGGCTCTGCCGCAGGGTCGAGGAGAGCCGGTTGGCGATCTGGTATGCGCGGGTGTTCTGGCCCGGGAAATAGATCGGCAGGACCGTGGCGCCGGACTTCAGGATCATCTTCGCCGTGAACGGATTCCACTCGGATTCGACCGCGGGGCCGAAGTAGCCTTCGGAAGTGGCGACGGATCCGGCCGGAAACAGCACGATGACCCCGCCCTTCTCGAGCTGCTGCATTGCCTTCTTGCGCATCTCGATGTTGAGACGCTGGGAGTTCTCCTCGTGCGGGAAAGCGACGGGGAGCATGAACTGCTCGATTTCCGGGATGCCGGTGAGAAGCGAGCGGGTGAGGATCTGGTAGTCGGTCCGCACACGACCGACGAGGACCGCCATGACAAGGCCGTCGGTCAGGCCGTGCGGATGGTTCGCGACGACCACAACGGGGCCCTCGCGTGGGATCCGGGCGATCTGCTCGGCGGGGGTCTGCAGCTCGATCTTCATGATGCGGAGCGCGCGTTCGAAGAACTCCTGCCCTGCGACCACGCCCTGCGCCTCGAACTTGCGGATCAGGAACAGGAGCTGCGGCTTGGCGGTGAGCCACTCGATCGCGCGGATCGTGCCGGCCTTCCAGGGATTGGTGAAAGTTCCCGCGTAGGACAGACGGCGTCCATCGTAGGGCTTTCCGGGGGGCTGAGCCTGGTTTCTCACCTGCCGCGCCCGCCCGATCTCTTGAACACTGTCGACCAAAGGCTCCCCTCGCCTCCAACCGTTGCGGGCGGCCCTGCCCCTGGTTGTCTCAATAGTCCTCGCCGAACTTTCCGGCCACGAGGGCCTCGAGCGCATCGGCCAGGACGAGGGCATCGGCGCCACGGGTTTCGACCTGAATAGTGGTTCCCTTGGACGCTGCCAACATCAAAAGCCCCATGATGCTGTCGCCCGACACGATCATGCCGTCGCGGGAGACACGAGCTTCGGCGTCGAAGCGCTCGACCGTTTCGACGAATTTGGCGGAGGCTCGCGCGTGCAGGCCCTTTTCGTTCACGATGCGGAAGTCGCGGGAGACGGATGTGTCGGTTGTCATGTCGCTCCCTCAGGCCCGGCGGCTTGCATCGAAACTGTCGATGTACTTGCGCCCGGCGGCAAGGGCGCTGTCAACGGCCTGCGGCACCGGAAGGCCGCGCGACTTGGCCAGCTTGATGAGCATCGGCAGGTTCGCGCCGTAGAGGATGCGGCGGTTCGAGGGGCTGCATGCCAGCAGCGACAGGTTCGAGGGTGAGCCGCCGAACATGTCGGTCACGACGACGACGCCATCGCCGGTGTCGACGGCATCTGCGGCCTCGCAGATTTCGCGCTCTTTCGCCCGGCGATCATGGTCGGGCTCGATCGTGATCGCGCGGATGCCTTCCTGGCGGCCGACAACATGTTCGATGGCCGCGAGGTATTCTCGTGCCAGTCCGCCATGCGCGACGATCACGATGCCGATCACTTCCCCGCCTGCCCCGCCTTGCGCTGCGCCGCCTCGCCGGCGCGCCGCTCCAGTTCGCGGTGCCTCTTTGACACCTGCCAGCCCGCCTCCGCAAGCCTCGCCGCCAGCCGTTCGGCCACCATGACGCTACGGTGTTGCCCGCCGGTACAGCCGAAACCGATGGCAAGATGGGTCTTGCCCTCCTCGACATAGGCCGGAAGGAGGAACTCGGCGAGTTCGGCGATGCGGGCGAAGAAGGGCGCGAAGCGGGCGTCTGCCTCCACAAAGCGCGCGACCTCGGGGTCGCCGCCGTCACGGTCGCGCAGCGCGGGTTGCCAGTAGGGATTCTGCAGGAAGCGGCAGTCGAACACGATGTCGAGGCCGCGCGGCATTCCCCTCTTGTAGGAGAAGCTCTGGACCGAGAGGGCGAGCGCCTGCGCGCCGTCCTTGCCGAACCAGCGCGCAATCTCGGCACGGAGGTCGTGCGGGGTGAGGTCGGAGGTGTCGATGAGGATGCCGGCGCGCGCGCGGATCGGACCGAGCAGGTCCATCTCGCGTTCGATCCCCTCTGCCGGGCTTTCGGCGGGCGCGAGCGGATGGCGGCGCCTTGTCTCGGAGTAGCGCTTGACGAGGATATCGGCGCGAGCGTCGAGATAAAGGAGTTCGGCTTCGACCTCGGGGTCGGCCACGAGGCGTTCGATCAACTCGATAAGTGCGGCGACGCTGAAATCGCGGTTGCGGACGTCGAGGCCGAGCGCCAGCGGCCGCGCGTGGGGCGGGCCCTCGAGCAGGCGCGGCAGGATCGAGAGCGGCAGATTGTCGATCGTCTCGAAGCCGAGGTCCTCAAGCGCATGGATCGCTGTCGAGCGGCCGGCGCCCGAGGGGCCGGTAACAAGGATGAGGCGATGGCTCGCGCGGGGATCGGGAAAGGTCACGGCATTTCAGTCGTCGCAGGGTCCGCCTCTGAGATAGAGCAGGAGCGCCGCTGCAACATGCGTCGTCATGGGGTTGTGAAGCAACCTGACCTTTTGACCCAGAAGGTCGAGCGTGCGGGCCGGCGGGAGTCGGTCGGTCTCGGACTGGCCGAGGTCGATCGCGAGGCGCACCGGAGCCGGCGGGGCGGGATCGACAGCGAGGATGCCGAGGCCCCGCGCCTCGATCCGCCCGGCCAGCCTCGGCGGACAGGAGGCCACCGGCACTCCGTCGCGGAGCGAGATGCAGGTGCGGTCATCGGCGATCAAGCCTGCGCCGAGAGACATAAGGGCGAGTGCGAGCGACGATTTGCCCGATCCCGACGGCCCCAGGATCAGCAGCCCCTGGCCCCGGGAGACAACCGCCGACGCGTGCAGGACGAGCGATCCGTCAGGCATTGCTGTCGCGTCGTGATGTTCGGGGACCGCAGAGCCCTGGCTGACCGTTCTGGACGTCATGGGAGTGCGGCTGCACCGGAACGGCACGCCTGGTCCTGGAACGCAGAGGCCGGCCTTCGGTGTGGTGAGCGGCCGGTCACACCGGCAGGCCCACCACGAACCGCGCGCCGAGCGGCTCCGAGCCGGGGTCGGTGTCGGTGGGACGGATGTTCTCGGCCCAGATCACGCCGCCGTGTGCCTCGATGATCTGCTTGGAGATGGCGAGGCCAAGGCCGGAGTGGTTGCCGAACTGGCCTGCAGGGCGTTCGGAATAGAACCGGTTGAAGATCTTGTGCAGGGCCTGATCAGGGATGCCGGGGCCAGTGTCCTCGACGACGACAAGCACGCGGTTATCACGCTTGCGAACCCAGACACGCACCGCGTCGCCGTCCTCGCAGAACGAGATCGCGTTGGTGATGAGGTTGACGAATACCTGGGCGAGCCGCGCCTCGAGACCATAGACGAAGATGTGCTTCGGCGGCACGTCGGTGATGAAGTCCACGCCCTTCTGCGCGGCCTCCTGGGTCAGGTATTCGGTGACATTGCCCAGCATCTTGAGGAGGTCGAACTGCTCTTCCTCCTCGCGCACGAGTTCGCTGTCCAGCCGAGAGGCGTTCGAGATGTCGGAGACCAGGCGGTCGAGGCGGCGCACGTCGTGTTCGATGACCTCGAGCAGTTTCAGGCGCTGGTCCTCGCGTTTGGCCACCCGCATCGTGCCAACGGCCGAGCGGAGCGAGGCGAGGGGATTCTTGATCTCGTGAGCAACGTCGGCGGCAAACTGTTCGTTTGATTCGATGCGGTCGTAGAGTGCCGCGACCATCCCGCGCATGGCACTGGAGAGCCGCCCGATCTCGTCCGGCCGGGCCGAGAGATCGGGGATCCGGACCCGAGACGGGCTCATCCGGCGGGCATTCTTGTCATGCGACATCTCGGCCGCTGAGGCGAGGTCGGAGATCGGGTTGGCGATGGTCGAGGCGAGGACGAGGCTGAGGCCGATCGACACGAGGATCGCGGTCACGAACATCTGCAGGACCTGCTCGCGTTCGCTGCGCACGAGCGCGTCGATCTCTCCCGCCGCGGAAGTGAGGGCGACGACGCCAAGGGTGCGGTCAGCGTATTCGATTGGCGTGGCGACCGAGAAGATCGTCCGCCCCTCGTGGTCCTGACCGGTCTTGACCTGGGTCGTGCCCAGGGCGGCAGCGGGCACGATCAGGCGCGCCTGATCCTCGCCCTCGAATCCCGGCCGCTGGCGCGTGACCGGGCGAAGGGCCGATATCCCCTCCCAGATGCGGTTGAGCGCGTCGGTGATGACGGTGTTGTCGTTGGCCTTGAGCAGACCTTCCGGTTCGGCCCGGGCACTGCGGGGAAGGCCGGCGGTCGTGGCCAGAAGGAGGCCGTCGGGGTCGAACACGTAAATCTCGACCCCATTCGACATGTCAAGGCCGGCAAGGATGGTCGCCGTGAGAAGGCCGTCGCCCGCCGTGAGACTGATCGGACCGACCGCGGGAATGACCGCTTCGAATACGTCGGCGACCAGTTCCGCCTCGGCTACAAGAGCCCGCTCCCTCTGGACAACGAGGCTGTCGCGGAATGGGTTGAGGTAGAGCACGCCCGCGACAAGAACCAGAAGTCCCAGCAGATTGAACGTGATGATCTTCCGCGCGAGGGGCGAGCTCTTGAGAGAGATCGCCCCGATCCGCGAGCGCGTACGGCCAGACTCGCCGGAGCCGGAGGGGTCCGGTTCGCCCGACACATCATGATCCGGGCCGGTCATCATGCCGGACGTATCACGCACCGCCGCTGCCCCCTGCGCGTGCCATCATTCCTCGTTGTAGCGATACCCGATCCCGTAAAGTGTCTCGATCGCCGAAAATTCGGGGTCCGCCTGTCGCATCTTCTTGCGGAGCCGCTTGATGTGGCTGTCGATGGTTCGGTCGTCGACGTAGACCTGATCGTCATAGGCCACGTCCATCAGCTGATCCCGACTCTTGACGAACCCGGGTCGCTGCGCGAGCGCCTGCAGGAGCAGGAACTCGGTCACAGTCAGCGAGACGTCCATGCCCTTCCACGAGACGGAATGGCGCAGCGGATCCATGGTGAGTTGTCCGCGGACCATCACCTTGGTTTCCTCGGTCGTCGCGACCACGTCTCCGGACAGGGCGTCCTGCCGGCGCAACAGCGCACGGATACGCTCGACCAGAAGGCGCTGCGAGAACGGCTTCTTGACGTAGTCGTCCGCGCCCATCCGCAGGCCCAAGACCTCGTCGATCTCGTCGTCCTTCGAGGTCAGGAAGATGACCGGCATGGAGGACTTCTGGCGCACCCGCTGAAGCAGGTCCATCCCGTCCATCCGGGGCATCTTTATGTCGAACACGGCCATGTCCGGCAGACGCTTGTTGAAGGCATCGAGGGCAGCCTGCCCATCGTTGTAGGTTTCGACCTCGAAGCCCTCGGCCTCGAGCGTCATCGCGACGGACGTCAGGATGTTCCTGTCGTCGTCGACGAGCGCGATCCTCGACATTGTCGCTGTCCTTGAACTGCTCTGTCTTGATTTATCCAACATTGTCCCGTCTCCGCCCCCAGAATCAACTCCTAACAGCGAATCACGGCCATTCTTGGGCCACAGCTAAGGTGGAATTCCCCAAGCAATGACTAATTTGCTTCAGGTCCGTGGACAGTGTTTGCGCTAAACGCGCTCTGGTTGCGCTAACTCCAACCGGCACGCCTGTTTTGCTTGTAAATTGCCATGTTATAGCCCGGTCAGGGTCACGGTCGCCTGCAGGCCGACGCGTTGATCGTTGCCGACAGAGCAGGGAATACAGGTGCACAGGCCTGGATCATCTACAGGAGCGCGACAATGGAAATCGGACGGGTCAACCCTCTGAAAAAACTTGAGGATCAGGGCTTCGCGAGGCCGGCGTCTGCCTACTACAACCTGGTCGAGAATGCTCTCGTGGAAGAGGCACTCAGGCGCGGCGAAGGGCGTCTGGGCCAGGGCGGAACGCTGCTCGTCACCACGGGCAAGCACACCGGCCGGTCGCCCAAGGACAAGTTCGTCGTGCGCACGCCGAGCGTCGAAAACTCCATCTGGTGGGAAAACAACCGTCCGATGGACGAGGCGCAATTCGATCTGCTTTACGGCGATTTCATGGCGCACATCGCGGCGCGCGACGTCTTCGTGCACGACCTCTATGCCGGCGCAGACCCGACCCTGCGGCTCGACGTCCGCATCGTCACCGAGCTTGCCTGGCACGGCCTGTTCATTCGCCATATGCTGCGCCGCCCGCACCGGGACGAGCTGCACAACTTCGACCCCGAGTTCACCATCATAAACTGCCCGTCCTTCCAGGCCGACCCTGCGCGGCACGGGTGCCGATCCGAAACCGTGATCGCGATCCACTTCGACCGGAAGTTGGTACTGATCGGGGGGTCGGCCTACGCGGGTGAAACCAAGAAGTCTGTGTTCTCGATCCTCAACTACCTGCTTCCCGAGAAGGGCGTGATGCCGATGCACTGCTCGGCCAACCACGCGCAGGGGAACCCGGTCGACGCGGCGATCTTCTTCGGGCTGTCGGGCACCGGAAAGACGACGCTCTCGGCCGACCCCAACCGCACTCTCATCGGCGACGACGAGCACGGCTGGTCGGACCGCGGCACCTTCAACTTCGAGGGCGGCTGCTATGCCAAGACGATCTCGCTGTCGCCCGAGGCGGAGCCCGAGATCTACGCGACGACGACCATGTTCTCCACCGTCATCGAGAACATGATCTACGACCCGCAGACCCGCGCGGTGGACTTCGCCGACCCCTCGCTGACGCCGAACAAGCGCGCGGCCTATCCGCTGGACTTCATCCCGAACGCCTCGGGCACCGGTCGCGCTGGCGCGCCGCGCAACGTGGTCATGCTGACCTGCGACGCCTTCGGGGTGCTGCCGCCGATCGCGCGGCTGACCCCGGCGCAGGCGATGTATCATTTCCTGTCGGGCTTCACCTCGAAGGTCGCAGGCACCGAGAAGGGCGTGACCGAGCCCGAGCCGACCTTCTCCACCTGTTTCGGCGCGCC
>CAZOHN010000079.1:0-14695 GCA_964579325.1 uncultured Rhodobacterales bacterium | reverse complement strand
ATCGTCAAAGACGCGGGCGGCACGCTGGTCGGGATGCTGACTCTCGAAGATGTGCTGGAGACTCTGGTCGGCGACATCGAAGAAGTGAAAGCCAAGGCGCAGCGCCTCGCGGCCGAAGCCGCGTAAGGGGGCGATATGGCTGGCACCATGCAGTTCGACCTCGTCTCGCCCGAGCGGAGGCTTGCCTCCGTTCAGGCGACCGAGGTGCAGATCCCGGGCGCGGACGGCGACCTGACGGCGATGCCCGATCATGCGCCGCTGATCACCACGCTGCGCCCCGGCATCCTGAAGGTCGTGACGCCGCAGGGAAGCGACTCCTACCTCGTCACCGGCGGCTTCGCAGAGATCAATGCAACGGCGACAAGTGTTCTTGCCGAGCGGGCGATGCCGGTCGGTGAGGTCACCCAGGTGGTGTTCGACGAGCTTCTGGCCGAAGCCGACGAGGCACGGAAGGCAGCTCCAGCAGATGGCGTGGACGCAGCCGCGAAACTTCTGGCGGACATGGTCGGCGTCGGGACATCCCTTGGATTGAGCCCCCGCGCCTGATTTTGGCCGATGGATTTGGAACGGGACGGCCCCGGATCTGGCGGATCCGGGGCCGTCTTCTTTTCGAGCGGTTCAGGCCGGCTCTTCCTCGGTCTCCGGGCACGGGCAGCACCGGTATTCCTGGCTTTTCTCCAGAAGCTCGATCTGCTTCTCCAGAAGCTTGTTCTGAAGCTCCTTGTGCTTGATGTCGAGGTCGATCGCCTGGCGTCGCGAGGGTTCGCAGACGTTGCACTGATCGAGGCAGCCCTTCACGACCACCGCCTGCGTCGGCAGGCAGAAGGTGCGCTCGAAGCTGAGCTCGGCCGCGAACTTCGGCGAGACGTCGCCACCGACCCGCTCGAGTACGCCTGACCTCACAAGGTCCTGGTCGACCGCTCGCAGTGCCGCGGTGCGGGCCTCTTCGGACACCGGCGCAACGCGGATGGCAGGGCCTTGCGTGCGCAGGGCGGCGGCACGGATCGTCGCCGTACCGATGTTCCCGATGCCCGATATTCCGCCGATGAGGCCGGCCTGCTGGGCGACGGCGCTGGTACGGCCGCTGGTTTCAAGCTCCAGCCGCTTCGCGCTGGTCGCCAGAACACCCGCAGGGATGACCGAGAGGCTGCTGGAGGCCCGCAGCGGGCGCGCGTCCGCCCGTGTATCGGCCGCCCGATCAACCACGCGCCGGATCACCGCCTTGATCGTGAACTTCAGCGTCTGTTTCTTCACCAGCTGATAGGCGAAATAGGTGACTGCGTGGCAAGCATTCTTGTTCTCGAAGGTGCGCGTCGAGGCTTCGAAGGTGTCCTCGCTCTCACCCTCCATGTGAGTGCGGCTCTGGACTTCGCCAACCGAGATCGAGTTGGCTGCCCGAGTCGCTTGCACTGTCCGGTCGTGCGAGGCCGAGGCATGACGGCTGAGTTCGCGCGAGAACTCCGACGTGGAGCGCCCGTTGAAGTCGCCGGTAACCTTGGTGCTGGCGCCGCCTGCAAGGCCCAGCGTCCAGTAGTCCGCGCTGCCGTTCACCTCGAAATCCGAGTGGCTCGAGCTGGACGCATCGCCTTCGTCGCGGACCGTGAGGTCGGACATGTACCGGTCCATCGACGACATGTAGAGCGTCTCCTCAGACGCCTTCTCGTGCCGATAGTTGACCTTGGTTTCGCTGTCAAAACTGAAGCTGGTGTTCCGGGTGGAGGTGAACAGGCGCACCTTCTCGCCCGGAAGGAGCGTTGTCGAATAGACCACGTCGCCCAGCGACAGTGGTCCGGGACAGCGCTCCATTTCGGCGACGATCATGACTTCCACTGGAACGTCGGTCTGGCGTACTTCGAGCCGATAGCTGAACTGGATGCGCTCGCAGCAGGGCTCGGGCGCGACTTCAGGGCAACAGGGGAGATCGGAAATGGAAATGAGCTTCGAGTCAGGCATGGCCTGTCCTCCCACGAAAAATGGTTGTCGGGTCGCTGTGCTTGTGTATGCCCAATGACGGCAGGCTGTAACACCGCACGAAGAAAGGTTAACACGAGTCGCCTTAGACGCGAACTCCGGTATTCATGACCCTCCGACTTGGCGCGGCGACCTGACGGATGGACACAAAGAACCCACAAATCCTGACGGGAATTGCCGTTAAGTAATGTTAAAGGCGTTCCGTGGCAGACGGTCAGGCATGAAGCGTATTTCGAACCACACCATCGGGGTCGACCAGGGTTCCGTCACCCTTCTCGATGATTTCGAGACGGGTGGCGAGATGTGGACCGGCACGGGGTCACGCGTGCGCCGGACAACCGTTCGTTTCTCGGACGCGTTCGCCGATGTCCCGACTGTTCATGTGTCGCTTTCGATGCTCGACATCGAGCGCAAGCACAACCAGCGCATGGACTTCGGTGCAGAGAACGTGACGTCGGAAGGGTTCGAGATCGTGTTTCGCACTTGGGGCGACACCAAGGTTGCGCGCGCCCGGGCGACCTGGCTTGCCGTCGGTCAGCTCCGCAATGAAGACGACTGGGAGCTCTACTGAATTATCGTCAGTTGCGGGCGTAGAGGCCTTCGTAGATCGGCCCGAGCGTCTCCTTCTCGAAGAGCGACGAGACCGATGTGCCATTCCAGATGTTGATGATCGCCTGCGCGAACATCGGCGCTGTGGGTACGATTCGGATATTGGCCGCCCGCTTCACTGCCTCGGTCGACTCGATCGAGTCCGTGATAACGAGGCTCTTCATCACTGACTTGGTGATCCTTTCGACGGCCGGGCCTGAGAGGACGCCGTGCGTGATGTAGGAATGCACCTCCTTGGCGCCGTTCTCCATCAGCACTTCTGCTGCCTTGCAGAGCGTTCCGGCGGTGTCGCAGATGTCGTCGACGATCACGCAGACACGGCTGGCGACATCGCCGATGACCGTCATTTCGGCAATCTCGCCCGGCTTTTCCCGGCGCTTGTCGACGATCGCGAGCGGCGCGTTGATGCGCTTGGCAAGATCGCGCGCCCGAGCAACCCCCCCTACGTCCGGCGAAACGACGGTCACCTCGCCAAGGTGCCCGTCGAACTGGTGTTCGAGGTCGAGCGCGAAGACGGGTGAGGCGTAGAGGTTATCGACGGGAATATCGAAGAAGCCCTGGATCTGAGCCGCGTGAAGGTCGAGTGTCAGGACACGTTCGATGCCGGACTCAGCGATCATGTTGGCCACGAGCTTGGCAGTGATCGGCGTACGTGCCTTGGAGCGGCGGTCCTGCCGGGCGTAGCCGAAATAGGGGATCACGGCGGTGATCCGCGCCGCCGACGACCGGCGCAGGGCATCGGCGATGATGAGGAGTTCCATCAGGTTGTCGTTCGCCGGGTTCGACGTCGGCTGGATGATGAACATATCCTCTCCGCGGACGTTCTCGAACACCTCGACGAAGATCTCCTGATCGTTGAACCTCTCGACCCTGGCATCGACCAGCCCCACCTGCATGCCGCGGTGCATCGACATCCGCCGTGCGATGGCATTGGCAAGCGTTCGATTGGCGTTTCCGGAAATGAGTTTGGGTTCCGAAAGGGCGGGCATTTGAAGGGTCCCTCGGCTGGTCCGGTGTCACGGATTCGTTGCGTTGACACCGCTTATCACCCGTCTAGGGTCTTGCCAAACCGAAGGGGAAGGGCCGCGCGAAATGCCTCACATCGATTGCTACATCACCCTGCTTTCGCCCTACGTCTACTTGTCCGGGACGCGGCTCGACGAGATTGCGACGCGCCATGGAGCGACTGTGACGTTCAAGCCGCTCGACACAGGGGCGCTCTTTGCGCGGACCGGTGGTCAGGCACTGAAGGACCGGCATCCGAACCGGCAAGCCTACAGGTTGCAGGAACTCCGGCGGCAGTCGAAGAAGGCGGGGCTGCCCCTCAACTTGCAGCCAGCGTTCTTCCCGACGAACGGGGCACCCGCAGCCTATGCTGTTATCGCGGCGCAGAAATCCGGTGGAGGAGACATCGGCGCACTGGTCCGCGGCTTCGGTCGGGCGATCTGGGCCGAAGAGAAGAACATCGCCGAGGACGAGGTTGTCCGTGCCTGCCTTTCGCAGGCGGGCTTCGACCCCGATCTTGCTGACAGGGGCCTCATGATGGCGGCAGAGGAGTATGCGCGCAATCTCGAGGACGCCGTGGCACGTGGCGTTTTTGGCGCACCCTTCTACATCACCGATACCGACGAGCGGTTCTGGGGACAGGACCGTCTCGACGACCTCGCTCTCCACCTCGCAGGCAATCTCTGATGCCATCCACGAGGCTCGGAGGGTGTGAGACCTTCTGGCGGGAATGGGGTGGCGGCGACCGGCGGGCGGTGATGATCCACTGCTCGCTGGCGAACTCCGGCGCATGGAACGGTATCGCACACCGACTTGGGGACGCGATGCACTTGCAGGCCTTCGACCTTCCAGGGCACGGGCGCTCGGACCCATGGAACGAAGATCAGGATTACATGGATCAGACGATCGCAATGGCACTCGATCTGATTGGGCGCGACGAAGTCGACCTAATCGGACATTCCTTCGGGGCGGTTGCCTGCCTGCGTGTCGCCTTGGATCATCCAGATCGGGTTCGCTCTCTATCCCTTTTCGAACCAGTGCTCTTTGCGGCAGCGGCCCAGACCGCCACGGACATGTCCGTTCGACAACCGGATTTTACGGCGGCTCTGGCAGCCGGCGATCGGGTCGAGGCCGTGCGCGTCTTCATCGCTCGCTGGGGCGCAGGCGAGAGTTGGGACGACGTGTCGCCGGACCGACGCGCTGCGCTCATCAAGCGCATCCACCTGGTAGCGGCCGGTTCGCCCGCCATCTACGACGACCGTGATGGGCTTCTTCACCCGGACCGACTTGAATCCCTGCAGTCTCCGGTCCTGCTTCTTGAGGGAGCGTTGTCTCCGCCGGCGATTCCTGCGATCAACGCCGCTCTTGCCGCCCGGATACCGGTCGTGACACGCAAGGTAATCCCTGGTGCGGCTCACATGGGACCGATCACTCATCCCGATCCGGTTTCGAGGGCCGTCCGGCGCCACCTCGGCCTGTGATCAGCCTCGGAGAACCTCAAGAAACCTGTCGACGGCCGCATCCGGGCAAGACCAGTCAGTGACGAGGCGTGCGGTCAGACGTTCGTCGTCCGGTCCTTCGAGGCCGCCCGACCAGAGGTAATACTGGGCGCCTGCGGCCTTGAGCCTTCGGTGCGCTCCCCTCGACCAGTCCGCGAAGATGATGTTGGCCTGCGGTTCGTAGTTGAACCCTACATCCGGCATCTGCCGCAGGCCGCGGGCCAGTCGGGCGCAGGCGCCATTGGCGGCGCGCGCCATCTCAAGCCAGAGGTCATCCTCGAGGTAGGCTTCGACCTGTGCCGAGAGGTAGCGGTGCTTGGAAAAAAGGTGTGCCCCGCGCTTGCGGCGCAGTTCGAACTCCCACGCATGGGCCGGGTCGAACAGGATCACCGCCTCGACCCCCATCAACCCGTTCTTCGTGCCCCCGAAACTCACGGCGTCAATCCCGGCCTTCCATGTCATCTCCGCAGGCGTGCAGCCGAGCGCGACGAGAGCATTCGTGAAGCGCGCCCCATCCATGTGGACGGGCAGGCCGAAGTCCTTCGCCACCGCGGTGAGTGCCCGCAACTCGTCGAGTGAGTGGACGGTTCCCTTCTCGGTCGCCTGTGTGATGGTCACCGGGCCACGCTGCACACCATGCACGCCCCGCGTCTCTTCCGTCTCTATTGCCGTGCGCAGGACGCCGGGTGCCATCTTCCCCGCGGATCCGTCGACAATCACCAGCTTCGCCCCACCCGAAAAGAATTCAGGCGCCCCGCATTCGTCTTCTTGGACATGGGCATGGGTGGCGCAGAAGATCGCCGACCAGGGCTTAGCCAGAGTAGCAAGGATCAGGGAGTTCGCCGCGGTCCCGGTCGCCACCAGATAGACCGCCGCCTCCGGCGCTTCGAAAACCTCACGAACGCGCGCACGCACCCGGTCCATTATCGTGTCTGCCCCGTAGGACGCAGCATGCCCTTCATTGGCGCGCAGCATGGCCTCCATTACGCGGGGATGGGCCGGGCCGGTATTGTCGGAGGCGAAGTGCATCAGGGGTCCTCGATGATATGGTCTTCCCAGTCGTCTTCGTCCACCACGACCTCGGGGATCGTCCAGCCCCGCACCGACTCCTGTGCGTCGTGAACAGACTCCGGGTCTCCGGTGAGAAGCGGATGCCAAGGGTATAGGCGCTTGCCTTCGGCGAGGAGCTTGTAGGCGCAGGTCGACGGCAGCCAGTAGGCGACCTTGGAGATGGTCGATGGGGTCAGCACCACGCATTCGGGAACGATCCGCTTTCGATCAGTGTAGTTCCCGCATCGGCAGCTTTCGCCGTCGAGGAGACGACAGGCGATCCGGGTGAAGAAGACCTCGCCGGTCTCCTCGTCTTCCAGCTTGTTGAGGCAACACTTGCCGCAGCCGTCGCACAGGGCTTCCCATTCCGTCGCCGTCATACGGTCGAGCGGAACGTTCTCCCAGAAGCGGTGGCGCAGGGGTGGAGACATATGACGGGACACTGGCGCAGGGGTGTGGGGAAGGAAAGGGGTCAGAGCGCCGCGAGCAGCGCGCGGGCGCGGGTGCAATCGTCGTCCATCTGGGAAACCAGGGCATCGAGCGTGTCGAACTTCGCCTCGGGGCGAAGAAATCCGACGAGTCCAACCGAAAGCGTTGCGCCGTATAGATCGCCGGCGAAATCGAAGAGATAGGTCTCCAGGTTCGGCACTGCTCCGCCAAAGGTCGGACGCAGGCCTATGGAGGCAGCGCCAAGGTAGCTTCCGGTATGCGGTCCGTCGAGTATATCGGCCTTCACGGCGTAGACGCCGAAGGCCGGCGGATGCAGGCCTGTGATCGACATGTTTGCGGTTGGGTAGCCCAGGTCTCGGCCACGCTTGTCACCATGCAAGACCTCGCCCTCGATCCGGTGCCAGTGACCAAGCATCAACGCCGCATCACCGGGTCTGCCTTCTGCAAGGGCCGCGCGGATTGCGGTGGATGAGATTTCGCGACCGTCCTGCGACACGAGGTCTGCAATGGTGACTCCGAACCCCATCGCTTCGCCGAAACGCCGCAGATCGTCGGCCGTGCCGGTCCGTCCCTTGCCGAAGCAGAAATCTGCTCCGACGACCACATGGCCGACGCCCAAGCCCCCCGCCAGCACATCCCGCGCGAAAATCTCGGGCAACATCTCCGCGATTCTCGGGCCGAAAGGCAGCTGGAAGAGGTGCTCTGCGCCGAGCTTCTCGAGGCGGTGCGCCCGCGCTCCCGCACTCATCAAGCGAAACGGCGGGGCATCCGGTGCAAAGTACTGTCTTGGGTGGGGTTCGAATGTCACCACACCGAGCGGCGCCCCGCGCGCCCGTGCTATCGTGGCAGTCAATTCGATCACCGCGCGATGGCCGAGGTGCACACCATCGAAGTTCCCCATCGCGACGGCGGGTCTGCGTGCGATCGGATCGAGGCCGGTCCATCCGGTATGAAGGTACATTGTCCCCCGGGGCGGCGGGGGCGCCCGCCTGCTGTCAGTCGAACTTGCGGCTCGGCGCGAGTACCAGCGCCTCGCCCTTGAGCACGACCGTATCGCCCACGAGGCAGCGGGTTTCAAGGGTGACCCGGCGCTTTGCATGGTCGATCGCGATGACCGACACTTCGGCGAGGACGGTATCTCCGGGGCGCACCGGGGCCATGAACTTCAGCGACTGGCCGAGGTAAACGGTCCCGTGTCCGGGCAATTGCTCACCGATGACGGCCGAGATCAGCCCGGCTGTCAGCATCCCGTGGGCGATCCGGCCCTCGAAAATCGTGTCGCGCGCATAGTCCTCATCGAGGTGAACCGGGTTCCGGTCAGTCGAGACCTCGGCAAAAAGCTGAATATCGCGGTCCGTCACTTGCTTGCGCAGGTGGCGGGACATGCCGATCTCGATGTCCTCGATGCAGATCGTGCCGCGCGGCAGGTTGTCGGACATTGCGGTGCCACTGTCGAACATGGGGATCATCCTTCGGCTTTCTGCAATGCGGCATACACGAGTCGCGGGCGTTGCGCAAGAATGTTGCGCAACGAATATGCTCTCGGAGGACGAGATTCGTAACAATATTACCGGTCGGTCAGCGCAAACGCCCGATCGTCGCCGTTGCAGAAAGCTGGTGGCGGTCCAGAAGGGCGAGGAGCCGTTCAGGGTCAGGGTGCTCAGGGTCCGGGCCGAGCTCCGCAGCAGAGATGCCGCCGGTCACGAACAATGTGTCGAGGCCCTCCGCCATCCCCCCCTTGATATCGGTTTCAAGTCCGTCGCCGATACACAGGATTCTGCTGTCGTCGAAGTTCCGAAGTGCCGCGAGGCGCTGGCGCGCCAGATCATAGATCGGTGGATGGGGCTTGCCGAAGTATAGGCTTTCGCCGCCCATCTCCGTATAGAGTCTCCCAAGCGCCCCGGCACACCACTCCCGAACGTTGCCTCGGTCGACCACGATATCGGGGTTGGCGCAAAGGAGCTTCAGGCCGCGTGTCTTCGCCAGCAGGAAGTCGGGCCGCCAGACTGCCGGATCGGCGAGGGGATCGGTCGGCCCCGTGCAGACGATCCCTTCGGCCTGCGCAAGCGGGACCCGTGTGATCTCGGATGAATCGTGTGCGATCTCCATCGGTTCGAAGAACGACAGGTCGTGCGGTTGCCCGATGAAGTAGACCCTTGACCCCACGATACCTGAGTACATCGCGACCCGGGCACTGTCACCCGATGTGGCGATCGCATCCCAGGCATCCTCAGGGACGCCGATGCGCCCAAGCTGAACAGCGACCTCCCTCCAGGGCCGTGGAGCGTTCGTCACCAGGACGACAGCGCCGCCATTCGCCCGGAACGATCGTAACGCTGCGACCGCGGCAGGAAAAGCCGTGAGCCCGTCGTGAAGGCAGCCCCAAAGATCACAGAACAGCGCATCGTAGCGATGCGCAATGGTGGAAAGCGCGTCGATCGGTTCCGTCATGTTCTGTCTCCCGAAGGGGGCG
The DNA here is from genome assembly GCA_964579325.1 of uncultured Rhodobacterales bacterium. GTDB lineage: Bacteria > Pseudomonadota > Alphaproteobacteria > Rhodobacterales > Rhodobacteraceae > CAZOHN01. Next base: position 5,638 of record CAZOHN010000079.1, on the reverse strand, counting down.
CTGCGGCGCACCGCCCCGGGGCCTGGCCGCCAGTTCAGAGCTTGAGTGCTGGGATGATCTGCTTCTTGCGGCTCATGATGCCAGGCAGGACCACTGTGTCGCCCGAGACCTTCGCTCCGAAGCTCACCTCGGCGATCGTCTTCACGAGGTCGTTCGGAACAAGAAGCGTCGCTTCTTCCTTCAGAATATCCACGACGAATAGGAGCACCTGTTCGGCGCCGTCTTCCTTCGCAACCGTCTCCATCGAGCGCATCAGGCTGTCCTTCCGCGACAGTACGGTGGAAGGCGAGGTCGTTTCCAGGACGGAGATCCGTAGCTGGTGGCCGGCGACGTCGTATTCCTTTGAATCCATCCTCAGCAGCTCGGCGTCCGAGAAGGACGAGACGTCGGATTTCGCCTCGAACATCTCGGCCGCATAGGAGGCGATGTCGATGCCGAGGTCCGCCGCCAGACGCTGTGCCACGTCGCGGTCGTGTGCCGTGGTGGTCGGAGACCGGAACTCAAGGGTGTCGGAAAGGATGCAGGAGAGCATCAGGCCCTTGATCTGGTCGGGCATCCGCGCGGTCGCCTCGCCCATGAGATCATGCATGATCGTCGCGGTGCAGGCGAGCGGCCGAATCGTTATGTCGATGGGAGTTCTAGTCTTCAAGCCACCTTGCAGGAGATGATGATCGATAATACCGACGACGTCGGCGTCGTTGATCGAAGGCGGCAGTTCGGCCACATTGTTGGTGTCCACGATCACGACCTTGTCCCCGGCAGTCACGTCGGCGATCAGCTCTGGTTTCTCGGCACCCCAGCGGGAGACGACGAAGGCCGCCTCGGTATTCGGCTCTCCCAGCAGGCGCGCCTCGGCCGGCGTTCCCAGAACATGGCTCAGGTACCACGCCCAGATGAGCGGCGAGCCGGTCGAGTCCGTGTCGGGGGACTTGTGGCCGAAAATCAGGATTGTCATTGCAAGCGTCCATCGGATGAAGATTTCGTCGGCGTTCTAGCGAAGGGGGCTGGTGATGTCACGTCCCGACCCGCAAATATGCGACGGCCGAGGGGCGACGACAGAAGATCACCACGGCGCTGCGCGACGACGGCGAAGCCGTACCGTTCCCCGATGATGTTCGGGAGTGGGCGTTCGGGAGTGCGCAGGTTCACCGGGCATCGACGCCCAGACCCGTACTCTCCGAAGCGGTGCCAGACCTGAGCGAGGCGGGTTTCGGCAACGTCAGGCCGACAACTGTGTCGAGGAAGGCGCGTTGGGGACCGACGCCCGGGGCGAGAGAACACTGCGTCCACGAGGTGGGTCATTTGCGCTCAGGGTCGCGGAGCCGCCGCGCTGGCCTGTCGCTCGTGGATCCGGTGCGTCCGCGGCATGGTCAGGCTGCCATGACTTGAGCGGCGCCAACGTCCGATGAGGATCCGGGCTTTCTGCACCATCGGCCGAGATCAGAAGTCCACCCAGGCGTCGGCGTCGCCTATGGTCGGAGCGCTCCGGCCGGTTGTGCCGGTCTTGCGCAGGATGGGTCTCTCGGAGACGGCGGCCCTCTCCGTCGGTGCGGCGACGGGCGGTGCCTTGCGGTTCGAAGATGCCGGAAGCGCGGTCGCCGGTGGCCGCACGGTGTCGCGGGCCGAGGCGGGGACCGGAGGGATAGTCGGTTTCGACGGAGCGCGAGCGGTGGCCGAACCCGGCGCCGAACGCGGGGTCGAGCCCGAAGCCGGCCGCGGGGCCGTTCCTCGGGTTGAACCTGACATCGGACGTGCCGCGGGTGTGGCGCCGACGTTGATGCGCGAAATCGTCTCGGCGAGCTTGTTGACCTGTGATTGAAGCGCTTCGCTTGATGCTGTCGACTCCTCGACCACGGCGGCGTTCTGCTGTGTCACGGTATCGAGTTGCTTGACGCCGGAATTGAGCTCCGAAATTCCGGTCGCCTGCTCGCGCGCGGAGGATGCAATGTCCGAGATCGCTCGAGTGACATCAGCGACACGCGCGATCATGTCCTCCAGCGCCTCGCCAGTCCGCTTGACGAGGGCGCTTCCCGCTTCCACCTGATCGCTGCTTTGAGAAATGAGCCGCTTAATTTCCCGGGCGGATTCCGACGCGCGCTGCGCGAGCGAACGGACTTCCGATGCGACAACAGCGAATCCCCGTCCGGCCTCGCCGGCACGCGCGGCTTCCACGCCGGCGTTGAGCGCGAGAAGATTTGTCTGGAAAGCGATGTCGTCGATGACTCCGATGATTCGGTTGATCTGACCGGACGACTCTTCGATCGCCCGCATGGCGCTGACGGCATCGCGCACGATTTCGCCGCTGCGTTCTGCCTGCAGGCGGTTCTCGGCCATCGCCCCATCGGCACGGGCCGCATTCTCCGCGGATGATGCCACGCTGGCCGTCAACTCGTCGAGCGCCGCCACCGATTGCTCAAGCGTTGCCGCCTGGGTTTCGGTTCGCATTGCTAGGTTCCTTGCAATCTCGTTGAATTCGGTGGCACCGTGTCGCACGCTGCCCGTAGCCTCGTTCACGATGCGGACTATGCCCTGCAGGGCGTCCATCGAGCGGTTGAGGTTCTGGCGCAGGGCCTCGTAGCCGACCGGAAACGGGTCGTGCGCGTGGCTCTCGATCCGATGTGTAAGGTCCAGTGCAGCGAGCCGTTCAAGCGCCACCGAAAGTTCGCCGACAACACGCTCCTGCTCAAGTTGGCGCTTGCGTTCCCGCTCCGCGCCATTGCGTCCGTCGACAAGCTGCTCACGCATGCGGATGAGGCTCTGCGCCATGCGCCCGATCTCGTCGGTCCGATCGGTAGCGCCGACCTCCTTGTCATACTGACCTGCGGCGACTGCGTCGATCGCCAAGGTCATCGCGCCGAGCGGACGGAGCATGCGGCCGATAAGGACAGAGGCGATGACGACTGCGAGGGCAATGCCGATCAGCCCCGCCGCAAGATCCGTGATGATCCCTGCCCGCCTCGTCTGGTTCAAGCCACTGAGGTCGACGGCAGTGGCAATCGCCCCGGTCGCCTGCCCGTCCGGCGATTTTACCGGGATGTAGATGGTGAAGTGCGGAACACCCTGAATCTCGGCCCTGCCGAGATAGCGTTGTCCGGACTTCAGGTCCGCAGTCGCAGGATGATTCGGCGCGAGTGGGGTATTGATTGCCCGCTCGCCTGTACTGGTCGTCACGCTGGTGCCGCTCCGAATGAGATTTGCGCCATCCCAGCGGAAGATCGTTACGTCTGCTCGGGCATCCCGAGACAGTTCGTCGACATACGCATCTTCGAACCACTCGGGCTTGTCGGGCCATGTCACGGAAAGTGGTGCGCCATCCTGCGCCCGATCAACCGACACGTCGGGATAGCGGCTTGCAACATCATCCAGGAGGTGGTCGAGGCCTGCGACGACCTCGGCGTTCAGTTCCCTTTCGAGCGCGGCGATCAGACTGGAGACCGACAAGGCCGTGAACGACCCGGTCAGCACCAGTAGGATCGTCAACATGACGGCGACGATCTTTGCAGTGAGCGACGTCTTGAACGCGTGCAGCATGGTCTACTCCAGGTCCCCGGGACTGCCCTCGGGCTTTTCGCTGTGTCTAGCTGCCAAGGGTGGACAAAGTATTGTCGGCACCACGATCGCTGACGATGACACGGTTCCGCCCCTCCTCCTTGGCCCGATAGAGTGCCCGGTCGGCGGCCTTCAACAGAGAGAGCGTGTCCTTGCCGTCCCCAGGGTAGCCCGCAACCCCAGCCGACACGGTAATCCTCGGCAGTGCTTTCCCATCGTGGGAGACCGTCAGTTCGGCGATGTCGCGGCGGAAGTCTTCTGCCGATGTTCCGGCCTCGGTGGCGGTCCTGCCGGGAAAGAGCACCACGAACTCCTCGCCACCGATTCGGCAGGGATAGGCGTTTTCCGCGAAGCACGTCGAGAGCAGTTGCCCCACCCGTCTCAGGACGATGTCGCCCGCATCGTGGCCGTGATCGTCGTTGAACCGTTTGAAGTGGTCGACGTCGAGCGAAATGAACGACACTGGAATTCCTTCGACGCGAGCTCGTCCAAGCTCGCGCGCTGCGGCTTCGAGGAACCAACGACGGTTGAACAGGTTGGTGAGGGGGTCGCGCATGGACTGGTCGTGCAGTTCCTGGCGCAACCGCACATTCGCGATCGCGAGGCTGATCTGTTCGCCGCAGAGGAGCGCAAGATCCCAGCGTTGCTGGAGAAAGGTCTCGAGCACGGCCCGGGGAATGAGCGTCCGGTCGTACGCCGGGAAGTTCATGTGCAGCAGTCCGATGGTCTCGCCATGGGCGATGATCGGGACGCAGAAGTAGGGAACGTTCGGGTCGTGCGCATGCTCGCAGGGGAACTCGATGGGCCGGATTCCGTAGGAGTAGGCGCGGCCCCGTCGCAGCGCCCAGCAGGAATCAGGGGTGATCTGGCGGGGCGGACTTTCGTCGTCACCCCAGCTTGCCGCCAGGTCGAGCCAGTCTCGCGAGGATCCGTAGACGTAGAGCGCACCATTCGCTTCGGGCATCAGCGTGTGCATCGCCCGGCGCGTCACCATGAGGAGTTCGTCGAGTGACTTTGCGGAATACAGCCACTCGCTGGTCTGCGCGAACAGCTTCCGCTCGTGCTGGGCCTGTGCTTCACGCTCGCGCATCTCCACGCTCGTGGCCTCGAGCATCTTGCGTTCAGTGATGTCGCGCGAGACGCTGAGGAATTGTGTGTGCAGGCCATCGGCATCGAAGATCGGCGTGATCCGCAGTTCGACCCAGTAGGGAGCCCCCGCCTTGGTGTAGTTCAGGATTTCGGTCTTGAGCGTTTGGCGCGCGCGAATGGTCTCGCGGATGCGCGAGACGGTCGATGGGTCTGTCTCCGGGCCGTGCAGGAGCGCGCCCGGCACTTTCCCGACGATGTCCGCCAGCGCGTAGCCGGAAAGTCGCGTGAAGGCCTGGTTGCACCACTCCGTTCGGTCCTCTCGGTCGGACACGAGGATGCCGTCCGAAGTATGCAGAACGGCCAGCTGCGCATAGTAGTCCCCGTTAGGGGTAGCGTCCTTCGCACACATTCCAGGGTCTCCGCCCGCCATCTCCACATTTCTCGCGGACCATAGGGGGCGGACGGTTAATCATTGGTGCAGCGGTGCCGCCCGAAGACCGCTTGACAGTCTCGGCCGGCTTGCCTATCTCCCCGGCGTTAGCACTCGATGGGAGTGAGTGCTAAACCTCATTCGAACCGCGAACCAAGGAGAGTTTCGAGATGGCTTTCAAACCGCTGCATGACCGCGTGCTGGTCAAGCGCGTCGAGTCCGACGAGAAGACCAAGGGCGGTCTCATCATCCCCGACAGCGCCAAGGAGAAGCCCGCCGAGGGCGAGATCGTCGCGGTGGGCGAGGGTGCCCGCAAGGACTCCGGCGAACTCATTCCGCCGTCGGTCAAGGCCGGCGACCGCATTCTCTTCGGAAAGTGGTCGGGCACCGAAGTCACGCTCGACGGCAAGGAACTGCTGATCATGAAGGAAAGCGACATCCTCGGCATCATCGCCTGAGCGACGCGCCCTACTTCCCCGAAACCCAATATTCCAAGGAGCAATCTCAATGGCTGCCAAGGACGTCAAGTTCGATACCGATGCCCGCAACCGCATGCTGCGCGGCGTCAAC